>CANIEV010000267.1 GCA_947466535.1 Betaproteobacteria bacterium | reverse complement strand
GTGTCGAGCCCTACCAGCTCTACTATCCCGGTGTGGACGGGCACTGGCCGATCGGCCAGTGGCGGCGCTGGCTGTGGACGCTGTTCAAGCCCTGGAACGCGCTGGTCTACAACAAATGGCGCATGCGCAATTTCTACAAGTCGACCGAAGAGTGGGCATCCGACCCGGGCATCGCGGGATGGCACCTGCCTTGCATGGTGCGGGTGAATTTCGGTGCCTATACGCTTACCCGCTACTCGGTGGCGGTCACCGAGAATCTTTCCCGGATCGTCTACTTTCACCACCGCCGAAAGGCGGGCTGGGCAATCGCCCGGCTAATTCAAAAGCTGTGGTTTCACTGCTATTTCAACTGGTGGCTGCACTACAATTTCTCCGCGCAGGACGGCGACGTCGCGGCGCCTTGTCGGTACTGGACGCCCGAGAACCTGTCCTCCACCGACTCGCATCTGATGATGCTGCGCAAGCTCGTCACCGAGCGTTCGCGGGACGTGTTGCGGCGCAAGCGGGAGGCGGCGCCCGGCGCGCCGCCTCCCGGAACGGAGCAGGAGCTTTTTGAGCAGAAAAAGGATTCGGGCAACGTGATCGCGACTTCGCTCGCCGAAGCGGCTTCGCGCACCGAGGCCGTGAGCACACTGGGATTTGTGACCGGCGGCCTGCGAAAGAATCGCTGAGGCACCGAATCGACGGCGGCCACCGCCGTGTACCTGCGCTGTCATACTTGCAACGAAAGAACAGGGAGGCGGAGTGAAGAGATTTCTGATTGCGGCATGGCTGCTCATGAGCGGCAGTGCGAGTGCGCAGACGTTCGTCAGGCCGCTCACGATCATTGTGCCGACGTCCACCTCAACCGGGGGCGACATCATTTCCCGTGAGCTCGCGCCCCGATTGTCAAAAAGCATCGGGCAACCGGTGGTGGTCGAGAATCGCGTCGGGGCAAGCGGCTCGATCGGGATTGCGGCCGCCGCCGGCGCACCGCCGGACGGGCACACTATCCTGATTACACCCAACACGATCACGATGCTTCCAGCCCTGCACAAGAACCTGACATGGAGCGTGGCCACCGATTTCCGGCCGATCGGCAAGCTGGCCGTGCTGGTGCTGACACTCATCGTCAATCCGTCGCTCCCGGCGAACTCCGCGGCCGATCTGATTGCCCTTGCCAAAGCGCGCCCCGGAAAACTCAACTACGCCTCCCCTGGCAACGGAACGCCGCAGCACCTGGGTTTCGAGTTGCTGAAACAGGTGGCGGGAATCGAAGTGGCCCATGTCCCCTACAAGGGTTCGTCGGGCGCAATCACGGACCTCGTCAGCGGCCAGGTTCAGGCCGGACTGTTTGCGGTTCAGTCCATCCTGCCGCTGGTCAAGGCGGGGCGGATACGCATCCTCGCGACGGTGGGGGAAAAACGCTCGCCGTGGACTCCCGACATTCCGACCCTGCGCGAAGCCGGCCTGGGAGACATCGACATGGATGCCTGGCTTGGAGCCCTGGCGCCCAAGAATACGCCGCAGGATATTGCCAACCGGCTTGGCCAGGAACTCGCAAACCTCCTCGCCAACGAAGAGGTGAAAGAAGCCCTGTTCCTCAAAGGCATCATTGCGACCCCGAGCGGTGCAGACGTCATGGGCAAGCTGCTCCAGGACGACCTGGCGAAATGGCAAAGCGTGGTCAAGCGCGCCGGGATTGCCGCGGATTAAGCGGCAGATCATCCGCAAGCGAAGATTGCACCACGCACAACCCCGCCGTATTTATGCCAAACCGGTATTGAATCGACCGCTTTAAGGCGCCAGCTCTTGGCTTTTAAAATAAAAGTTTTAGTTTTATGAATGCCGGTTCACTCCGGCTTGAGATCGATCGCGCGCACGACTTTGCCCCACTTTTCGTAATCGGCCTTCATTCGTGAGGCGAGCTTCTCGGGCGTTCCGCCCACCGGAAACAGGCCCTGCGAGGTCAGCCTCTCGCGCACCTCCGGCATCGCGAGAATGCGGTTAGCGTCGGCATTGATCTTCATCACGATCTCGCGCGGCGTGCCCGCAGGGGCGAAGTAGTTCCACGACGCATTGGCTTCTAGCCCGGGATAGGTCTCGGCAATCGTCGGCACGCCGGGCGCGGCATCGACCCGCTGCGCCGCACCGATCGCGATCGGCCTTACCTTGCCCGCCTTCAGCAGCGGCGTAATCAGCGCGATGGTGGCGAACGACATCTGCAGTTGACCCGACATCGTGTCCGCCATCGCCTGGCCAAACCCCTTGTAGGGGACGTGCACCGCGTCGAAACCCGCAGCCAATTTGAGCAGTTCCATCGACAGGTGATGCGTGCTGCCCACCCCCGCCGAGCCATAGCTGTA
The DNA here is from genome assembly GCA_947466535.1 of Betaproteobacteria bacterium. Taxonomy (GTDB): domain Bacteria; phylum Pseudomonadota; class Gammaproteobacteria; order Burkholderiales; family SG8-39; genus CAMBSA01. Next base: position 2,838 of record CANIEV010000267.1, on the reverse strand, counting down.
CTTGCCGGGATTGGCCTTGAGCAGGGCAACCAGTTCGGCGAGATTGTTGGCCGGCACCGACGGATGAACGAACAGCATGAACTCGTTGTTGGTCAGCGGCGCAATCGGCAGGAAGTCCTTCTCCGGGTCGTAGGGCAACTTGCGGAAGATGTGCGGATTGATTCCCATCTGGATGTCGCTGCCAAGCAGCAGGGTGTAGCCGTCAGCCGGCTGTTTCGCGACGTATTCGGTGCCAATGTTCCCGCCCGCGCCGGGACGGTTGTCGATCAGCACCTGCTGGCCCCAGGCCTCGGCGAGCTTCGCACCGACGGTGCGTGCGACCACGTCACCGCTTCCGCTCGCCGCGTAGGGAATCACCACGCGCACCGGCTTGTTCGGATAAGCCTGTGCGAATGCCAACGCACTGACGAGGAACAGCAGCACCGCAACAACTGATCGTGAACGAATCATGACTCCTCCTTTGTTACTGCAACCATGGCTTCAGTTGTCTGGATTTGTATGTACTAGCCCCGCGCTCATTCGCCCGGGGCGGACCGCCGCCGCGTCATCGCGCGTTCAGGAACGCTGCTCCATAATAGGGAATATCCGAAGAACAAGGGGGCATCGCCCCCTTGTATATCCCCCACTCCAGAGGGATGCTCTGTTCGATTCGCTTCACAATTTGGACTTGATCAGAGCTTCCATTGGTCATTCCAAAAATCAGACAACACTCAAAGGAGAAGACCATGCCCCGCCTGCGCCAGGTTCCGAAATCCGAAGCGTCCCCCGAGGCGCTCGCCGCCTACAAACGCCTGTTCGGTGACCGCGACCCGGTGGCCCAGCCCGGCACCGCCACCGGCACGCCGGGCAACTGGTGGACGGTGATGGCACTGGTGCCTGACATCCTGGTGCACTTCCAGTCGGGCAGCGCGATGTACCGCAGCGAGAAGCGCAAGCTCACCGCCTACGACCGCGAGCTCGGCCAGGTGCGCGCCGGCTTCGTGCGCGGCAGCAAGTTCGTGTTCTCGCAGCACTGCAAGGGCGCGCGCGCGGTTGGCATTTCCGAGGAAAAGATCGCCGAGATTCCCACCTGGTCGTCATCCACCGTGTTCGATGCCAAGGAACGCGCGCTGCTCGCCTACACCGACGAGTTCGTCCTCGCCGACGGCCGCGTGCAGGACAGGACCTTCGCCCGGTTGAAGGAACACTTCAGCGACGAGGAGATCCTCGAATACACCTACATCACCGGCCTGTACCTGATGTTCGCCACGTTCAGCCGTGCGTTGCGGCTGGAGTACGACGACGTCGACGAGCGCGTGGTGGAAGTGCCGCTGCCCGACGGCTCGGGCAGCGCCGCCGACATCATGGCGGCGATGGCCGACCCCGGCCAGAAATGAGCCGCCCCGTGTTCGCGCAATGGCCCAATGGCAAACGCATCGCGATCCTGGTGCAGGTGATGGCCGAACTCTGGCCCGAGGGCAAGGCGCCGCAGTACGGACCCAACACCACCACCCTGAAACCCGGCACGATCGACTACAGCCGCATCGCATGGAGCCACTACGGCGGCACCGAGGGTATCTGGCGGATGTTGCGCATCCTCGACAAGCACCAGGTGCCCGGCACCTTCGCGCCGAATGCGCGCGTGCTGGAGATGTTCCCCGAGGCGATCAAGGCGGTGCGCGCATCGGGCCACACGCTCGCGGGCCACGCCTACACCCAGGACGAGATCCTCAGCCAGATGACACCGGACGAACAGCGCGCGGTAATCCGCCGTACGGTGCGCCTGTTCGAAGACCTGCTCGGATGGCGGCCGGAAGGCTGGTCGAGCCCGGTGGTGAGCGTCACACCCGACACCGCACCGATCCTTGTGGAAGAAGGTTTCCGCTGGCACGTTGACCTTTACGACTCCGACCTGCCGCGCAAGATACAGACCCCCAAGGGCGTGATCGTCGGCATGCCGAGCATCGACTTCTCCGACAACCGCGTGCTGCGCGGAAGCCCGCTCGACCTGTACGACGTCTACAGCGAAATGTTCGACTACCTGTACGAGAACGAGCCGGGCAGCATGCTGGTGCTGGGCTTTCATTGCCACGCCGGCGCACGGCCGGTGGTCGCGCCGATGCTCGACAAGCTGCTCAAACACTTCAAGCAGTTTCCCGACGTCTGGTTCGCGCGCCATGGCGAACTCGCGCAATGGGCGCTGGACAACGACCAGTCGAGCCGCTCGACTTATCCGCTGAGGTTTTTCAGCTGAGGCGCGTCACCCCCGGCAGCTTCGCCGGTGCCATCGTGATCGTCGGGCCGAGGCTCGCGTAGTTCGGACCGGCGAGGCGCGCGAGCGGCGAGAGCGCGTCGGTGCGGATCTTGCCGTCGGCGATCAGGTCGTCGCGCACATGAAAGCGCAGCACCTCGCCGAAGATGAACAGGTCGCCGTGGTCGTTCATCACGAGGTGCCGGTCGTAGCGGCATTCGAGCTGGATCGGCGAGATCGCGATACGCGGCGTACGGATCACGGTGCTCGGCAGCAACTCGAGCCCGAGCGCGTCCGCTTCACTCACGCCCGGCGCGGCTTCCGCAGAACTCGCATGCACAAGTTCCACCTGATCCGCGGTGGCAATGTTTACGACGAATTCGCGCGATTCCAGAATGTTGCGCGAGGTGTCCTTCAGGCCCTTGCCGCGCGGGCCGATGCTCACGCCGAGCATCGGCGGGTCGGTACATGCGATCGTATAGCAGGAAAACGGCGCGAGATTGACCACACCCGCGCCCGACACCGAGGTAATCCAGGCGATCGGCCGCGGCACCACGCAGCCGGTGAGCAGCTTGTAGGCGCCGAGTCCGGCAAGTTCGCTTGCGGCG
>CANIEV010000266.1 GCA_947466535.1 Betaproteobacteria bacterium | reverse complement strand
CGATCGGTTCGTATCATCGTTCCGAAGCAATCACGCACCGAGAGCCCGAGCGCTTTTCTCGCCGGGCGGAAGGAATAGTCCAGTTCACAGACTGCCTGGTCGCATGAATCCGGCATCGCCTGGCCAAGGACTGGGTTCAGCAGGCTGCGTCCTTCAAGGCGATGCGGGGCATCGGGCAGCCCGAGCGCATCCAGAATGGTGGGGACCACATCCACCGCCTGGGCAAACCGCCGCTCGACGCGGCCGCGCGAGTGCGCTGCGCGTGGATCGACCAGAAGGAACGGCACGCGCACCGATTGCTCGTAGAACAGTTCCTTTTCCCCGAGACCGTGATCGCCCAAGTGGTCTCCATGGTCCGCGGTAAATATCACCAGCGTCTCGTCGGCCGCGCCCGATCGTTCCAGTGCCGATAGCAGCCTGCCGACGTGATCGTCGATCTGCTTGATCAATCCCTTGTAGGTGGGACGCACATGCTCCACCACCTCCCGCCGTGACCAGTTGACCGACTCCAGATGAGTCCTGTAGGCGGCGACCACGGGATGAATCGTGCGTTCCTCAATGGCAGAGCGCTTGGGGACACCGACGTCCGTTCCGCGGTACATCGCGTGATAGGGCCTTGGCGCGATGTACGGCCAGTGCGGCTTGATATACGACACGTGCAGCACCCACGGCCGGTCCCGCGCCAACTCGATGAAACCGATCGCCTGATCCGTGACATACGCCGTCTCGGAATCCTCCTCGCGCACCCGGGCGGGAAGGTGCGCATGACGCATCGCCATGCCGTCCAGCAGTTCCCCGTTGGGGCCTTCTGCGCTGTTCGCCCAGTCCCGCCAGCGGTGCTCGCCCGCGTAGCCCCGATCCTTCAGGAATTCCTCGTAATACGGGCGCGGCACCGGCAGATCGCCCTCGTGACGCGCGACCACCCGGAACCCCGCCTCGCGCAGCCATTCGGAAGCCGCACCGTCCACCTCGATGCCGAGTTGCCGCAGTTGCAGTTCGTTGCTTGCCGCGTGGGTCTTCCCGCAGAGGTGCACCTCGCGCCCGGCGTCACGGAGATAGTCGCCGAGAAAATGCTCGCCAGGCAGAACCGGCACGAAATTCCAGCTGGCACCGTGCGACCCCGGATAGCGTCCGGTGTAGAAGCTCATCCGGGATGGCCCGCAGACCGCAGACTGCACATAAGCCCGTTCGAACCTGACGCCCTTGGCCGCGAGACGGTCGATATTGGGCGTATCCACGGCATGCTTCGCGCCGTAACAGGACAGGAAATCCGCCCGGAACTGATCGGCCATGATGAACAGCACGTTGCGCAGCGGCCGGACGCCGCCCGGCCCTCGATGGGAATTCGGGTTGGGTGAGGTGTCGCCGGACATGTTCACTCTCGCGTTCCCGTGGACGTCAGTCACGCAAGACGCGTGGGAAGCGGGCTGCGGTCAAAGCCGGCCATGAGCTTTGCCACCATGCGTTCGGCCAGTTCGCCGCGCTGCGCCCTGCGCGCAGGGTCGTCCCACAGATTGTGCAATTCGCCGGGGTCTTCCCGGAGATCGTAGAACTCGCCCCAGGGCGAATTCAGGTAGACCGTGTATCTCCATCGATCGGTGACCAGCGTGCGCACCCGGGGCGGCCTTTGGAATCCGAACAGACTGCGCTGGCCGTCTTCCTCAATGAGCACATCCTTCGCAAGATCGTCCGATGGCGGCCGCGTGAGATCCCTGCCCTGCATGCCGTTGAACGGCGCGATACCGGCGCGCGTGAGGACGGTGCGAGCGATGTCGAGCGTGCTGGCAAGCGCCTGCTCGCGCCGCGCTCCGCCGGCAGACGCGGGATCGACCCAGATGAACGGAACGCGGATCAGCGACTGGTAATGGATCGGCGCCTTGAACACCAGCCCGCGGTCACCCAGGAAATCCCCGTGGTCACTGGTGAACACGATAACGGTGTTGTCGAGGAGCCCGAGCGATTCCGCCTTGCGCAGGACTCGCCCCACCATGTCATCGACCTGCGCGATCAGGCCGTAGGTAAGCGCGAGCGCACTGCGCGCCTCCGCCGGGCTGACCGCGACAGCGAGCATACCTTTCAGATTGGCCTTGCCCGCAGCCCGCTGCTCGTGCAGCCAGCGGACATGCGGCGGCGTGTTCTCGTCCGGCGCCACGCAGGTGGCGGGGATCTCGACATCATCCGGCCGGTACATGTCCCAGTACCGCCCCGGCGGCACAAAGGGATGGTGCGGATCCGGAAAAGAGCATTTCAGGAAAAACGGACGACCGTCGCCGGCGGCCGCCATCTGATCGAGAAACTGTTCGGAACGCTCAGCGACAAACGCGCTGGTGGACAGTTCCGCGGGAACGCGAGTGCGCCACGCCTGCGGGGCGTCGTATCGCGGATCGGGCTCCGCATTCTCCGGCCCGCGAAGCCGGTCAAGATCCGGCGCATGCCTGCGCGCCCACCGCTCGTAATCGCCACCGCTCTGGTCGCCGTGGTCAATCGCCAGGTCGACACGATCGAACCCGTAATACGGCAGACGCATCCCGTAGGACGGGTCTTCCCAACTGGACGGTGCCTCCTGCCGGTATTCGGGACCGTCGAAACGCGCGCGGCGCGGTTCCTCGCATCCGCTTGCATGGGTCAGGCCGGCACCGGGCGCCTCGGCCACGAGTGAAGGCGGATATTCGCTGATGTTCTGCAGATGGCTCTTTCCGATGAGCGCCGTCCGATACCCGCCGGCGGACAACACATCGGCGATCGTCACGGAATCCAGGGGGAGCGGCAGGCCGTTGTGTCTCACTCCGTTCAGACTGGGCATCCGGCCGGTCATCATCGTGGCGCGACTGGGCATGCATATGGGCGAGACGACGTAAAATCTGTCGAAAGCCGTACCCCGTGCGGCAAGGCCGTCTATGTGCGGCGTCCGGACGATGCTGTTGCCGTAACAACCCAGGTGATCGGCACGATGCTGGTCGGTTACGAAGAAGATGAAATTCGGCTTCAAGGATTCGGGACTCCGGCGGGTGCAGGGACAGAGAATAATCCCGGCGTAGGACGTAACTGCGCCGCACAATCCTCGCGCAACCGGCCAGATTTCATCCAGTGAATGTTTGCGCGGCAGACATGAGTATTTGCTCAACCCTCGGCAAGATACGGTGCCAGGAAAGGAAACGACATGGCACGGCTTGACTGGTACATAAGGGCGAACATCAAGCCGCGTCATATGCAACTTCTCGCACTGCTGGATGAGACCCGCAATCTCGGCAAGGCGGCGGCCCAACTCAACATCTCGCAGTCCGCAGTATCAAAGTCGCTCTCGGAAATCGAGGGGGGCGTGGGGCTTAAGCTGTTCGAACGCAATGCCCGTGGAGTATCCCCCACCATCTACGGAGAATGCCTGATCAAGCACTCTAGAAAGGTGCTTGCCGATCTCAGCGAGGCACACCGCGAACTCAACGCACTAGCCAGCGGCGCGACCGGTCGCCTGGTAGTCGGTGCCCTTCCGGTTACGCAACCCGGAATCGCCCCCCGGCTGATCGCGGCACTCAAGCAGATCGCGCCGGGAACGCTGGTCCAGCTGCGCGAGGGCACCCTGGACACACTGCTGCCTGAACTGCACGCGGGAGTGATCGACGTCGTGCTCGGCACCGCGCCCAAGGCGCCGGCCGGCAACGGCACAGAACAGCGCGTCATCTGCGAGGACGACCCCATCCTGATGATCAGCGGATACGACAGCCCTCTCGCAAGGAAACGGAAATTTGGCTGGATGGATGCCGCATCCTCGCCCTGGGTGCTTCCCCCGATCAATTCACCGATGCGCGAACTGATCGAACAGTTGTTCGCGAAAAATGGCGTTCCGATGCCGGTCAATTACGTGGAGACCACATCGGTGCCGGCGATCATGAGCCTGTTGAGCACCATGAACGCGGTGGCCATCGTCTCCCGCTTCATGGCGGAGCACTACGTTTCGATCCGCAGGGCCGCGATTCTCCCGATCCCGCTGTCACGCACCAGCATGCCGTTGGTCGCGATCCGCAGCAGCGTGCGGCCGATGACACCCACGATGGTGCTGTTCCTCGATTGCGTGGACCGACTGAGAGTCGAGATGGAGCAGCGCCCGGCGATCCGGGGCGGCTAACACCGGCTGCGCGGCAACCTCTCCCTGAGCGATCAATCCGTCGGCGTGAAGCCCGACGTCTTGATGATCTTCTCCCAGGCTTTGAGTTCGCTCAGCTGACGCCGGGCGAGTTCCTCCGGCGTCGAACCCACCGGCGTCTGGCTCAGCTTCAACAACGTCTCTTTCACCTTGGTATCCGTGAGAGCGGTGGCGACCGCGCGGCTGTAGGCATTGGCAAGCGGGGCGGGCATGCCCGCCGGACCGTACAGGGCGAACCAGGTGGACATGTCGATATCGATTCCGCCCTCCTTGAGCGTCGGTATGTCGGGTGCAAACGGCAGGCGGTTGCTGCCGATCGGCGCGATGATCCGGATCTTGCCGGTGCGATGAAGTTCTGCGACCTCGGCCGTGCTGCTGACCGACATCGCGATCTGGCCCGCCATCACGTCATTCACCGCGAGCACCGATCCCTTGTACGGGATGTGCTGCATCGGCACACCGATCGCCTGCGAGAAGGCGACGCCCGCAAAGTGAAGAATCGTGCCGGTACCGCCCGAACCGAAATTTGCCTTGCCGGGATTTGCACGCAGCCAGTCGCGCAGCTCGGCGACGGTCCGGGCCGGTGTCACCGGCCCCACCGACAGCACCAGTTCGCTCAGGGTCACGAGCGAGAGCGGCGTGAAATCGCGCACAGGATCGAAGCCAAGGCCCTTGAAGACCCAGGGAAACAAGGTCATCGGCCCGTTGGGCACGAGCATCAGCGTGCCGCCGTCGGGCGCCGCCGCGCTCGTGGCATCGACCGCAATCCGGCCCGCCGCACCCGGCTTGTTGTCCACCAACACGACGCGCCCGAGCGAGTCGCGCATCCGTTCGCTGATGAGCCGCGCCAAGGTGTCGGGCGCGCTGCCCGCGACAAAGCCGATGTTGATCCGGATCGGCTGTTGCGAATGCGCTGCACCCGCAACAACCAGCAATACCAGAACGACCAAGCGGTTCAGCGATTTCATGTCACCCCTCCGGCGTACGTGAACCTCCTGCCTGAAACTCCGCCGCCCGAGGACCTCGCCGGCAGCAGGCTCAGGG
>CANIEV010000265.1 GCA_947466535.1 Betaproteobacteria bacterium | reverse complement strand
GAGGAATTCCCCGGCGAGACCCGCGGCCGGCTGGCCGGCTTTCCGGACAAGCTCCTGCTATCGAGGGTATTGCAACAGGTCGCGGACCCGGACGAATTCATGCGCCGCGTCATCGATCTCCATGCCGACCCGAAACTGTCCGACCAATGCGAGATTCCGCTGCGCGACGGACGCACGCTCGAGCGCCATTCGAGCGCGCTCTGGGGATCGGGCGGCGAGTATTTCGGAAGGGCGTGGTTTTTCCGGGACATCAGCGAGCGCAAGCGCAACGAGGCCGAGTTGCAGAAACTGCTCTTGCTGGATCCGCTTACCGGTGTGGCGAACCGGCGACATTTTTTCGACCGCGCAGGCGAGGAGTTCTACCGTGCACGCCGCTTCGACCGGGCGCTGTCCTTCATCATGCTCGACGTCGACTGGTTCAAACGGGTGAACGACCGCTGGGGACATGCGACCGGCGACAGGATGCTGACCTGCGTCTGTGAGAGTGCGCTCGGCGCGCTTCGCAAGGTGGACCTGTTCGCACGCGTCGGCGGCGAGGAATTTGCAGTGCTCGTGCCCGATACCGGTATCGAGGGCGCGTTCCTGCTCGCCGAGCGGATGCGCGCGAACGTGACGAACGCCTTCGTGGAGGAAGGCGGCGAGCGCATCCGCGTCACCATCAGCGCGGGCGTGGCAACGCTCATGCCGCAGGACAATTCCGCAGACGATGTGCTCGGTCGGGCGGACGCCGCACTCTACGCGGCGAAGAACGCGGGACGCGACCGTACCATGCGTTCGGACTAGGCCGGGCGCACGGTGCGATATCGGCGCGCCCGGCGGGTGCGGCGGGAATTGCCAAATTCAGCAACTTGAAATTCTTCTTGCAGGCTTCATTCCTTGATCTTCAAGGAAAAAAGTTGGCAAATTCATCGCCGAGTGTTGGTCCACGCGCGGCCGGCAGCAAGTCGGGCGTGGCAATCCTGATTACGACGTTCTGCCGCCGCGCTTGCGGAGCACCCAGGGCACCGAGCCCGCGATGACGGTGAGCACTGCACCGGTGGTGGCGACAATCACCATCGTGTTCGGCGTGCCGTCGGCGAGCAGGACGTAGACCTGCGAGAACACCGCGCCGAGAAACATCTGCCCGAACACACCCACGCCGGAGGCGGTGCCGGCAAGGTGCGGCTTCACCCGGATCGCGCCGACCTGTGCGTTCGGTATGGTGAGGCCGTGGGCGAAGGTGCAGAGAAATCCCGGGACAAAGATGGTGAGCGGTGTGAGATGGCCGGAAAGTACGAAGGCCGCCTGCCCGAGGATCACGACGAGTTGCATCGCCGATCCCGCGAGCACCAGGGCTTCGATCGAGTAGCGGCGCGTGAGGCGGCTGCACAAGAGGTTACCGAGCAGGTAGCCGATCGCAAACAGCGAGAAATACCCGCCGAATTCGGTGGCCGAGCGGCCGAGGTAATCCTGCATCAGGAACGCCGACGCGGTGGCCATGCTCATGAAGGTGCCCGAGGCGAAGCCGGAGGTGAGCACGAAGGCATTGAAACGCGGCAGGGCGAGCAGGGCGGCGTAGTTGCGCCACACCTGCTTTGACTGCAGCGCGAGGTCTTCGGTCGGGCGTGTCTCCGGCAGAAGCCTGTAGACCGCGAGCAGTATCGACACGCCCGCGAGCAGGCAGAGCCAGAACACGCTGCGCCAGCCGACCGCATCGGCGAGCATGCCCGCGAGCAAGGGCGCGACCATCGGCGCGAGGGTGGAGGCGACGGTGAGGTAGGCGACGATCTTCACCAGACTGTCGGTGCCGTAGATGTCGCGTGCGATCGCGCGGGCAAGCGTCACGCCGCAGCCCGCGCCGATTGCCTGCAGGATGCGGCCGGCGAGCAGCATTTCCACCGACCCCGCCACCGCGGCGAGCGCGCACCCGGCGCAGAAAAGCGTGAGTCCTGTGAGCAGCACCGGGCGGCGGCCGTAGCGGTCAGACAGCGATCCGTACACCAGCGTCACCGCGCCCATGGTGAGCAGCGTGAGGCTGAAGGCGAGGCCCGCCATCGCATCCGAGATGGCGAAGCTGCGCTTCACCGCGGGCATGAGCGGGAAGAAAAGGTGCACGGCAAGCGGGCCGATCGAGGTGATCGCCATCAGGGCGACGATCACGCCGGGGCCGGAGGGTCTTACTGCGGGGGGAACTGCGGGCAGGGGTGGGCGGAGGCGGGTCAAGGCGGGTATTCCGGCGGCTGGCAGGGGGCGCGCGTCGCGCGCCGTCGCGGCGCCGCATTACGGCCAGCCGCCATGTTAGCTGACGGGTTGCCAAAATCGCTTGCGGGAAACCTGGCCCGGGCTGGCCTGACCTGCCCTCAGGGCCGCCTTAAGGAGCCACTGAACAAGGGGGCTACGCCCCCTCGTAACTCCCCCATCTCAGAGGGAACGCAGAACCTTCAAGCCTCGACATTGGACTTGATCAGCGATTCCCTAAGTGTTGGTGCCAGGTGCCGATAAGGCATAAGGCGGGAGATAGTCGGTCCCCGATCGGAGGACCAGGTGAAAAGCATCCGCGGCATCCTCATGACTGCCACGGGCATTGTCGTGCTTGGTATGGGAGGCCTCCAGGCGGGATTGCTGTACCGCGTGTGGCTTGCCCAGAGGATCGGGAACCAGCTTGCCACCATTGTCGAGAACGCCAGCGATGCGATCATCGGCCGGACGCTCGATCCGAGCGGATCTTCCGGTAGCCGTGGCCTCGGAAAATGTCGACGATACGCTGCGCACCCAGGCCCGCGATGCGGGGGTGCAAAAATTGATTTTCAAGACCAGTGAAATCGAAGAGTTCTGCGACGTCGTGAGCCGTCTGATGCGAGACCGCATCGCCCTCCCGTTGATCCTGGCCGGACTAGAAAACAAACGCAATCACGACGCCCGCAACCAGCACCGGCCACCATTCGGCGAGGGCGGATCGCGCGCGCCATCGCATGCGCGATGCAGAACGCATGCGGGGATCCGGCGCGCTTGACGTGGCGGCGCCCGGTCCCGCGAAGAATGGAGCACGCAGAGTCAGCATGATGCCCTCCTGAAAGAAGGAAATATGAAGCGTGTGCGGGGAGTGCTGCAAGAACTGTATCGGCAGCTACTCGCGAGTAGCTGAAGTTCGACCCGATGCTGGCAGACCGCAGGGCAAACCGATTCGTCGATCAGAGGCTTGAACCGGACCTTATTCCGGGCTCGCGCCGCCGGCGCCCCGATTCACCATGCGCACGAGCATCGCTTGCGCAAGGTGCGGGAGTTCCGCAGGCGCAATGCGTGCAGCGAATCCCCGGATGTGATGCGAAAAGGTGGCGGCTGATGTTCCGACTGTCCCGACTGTTCAGACTTGTCGTGCTGGCCCTCATGTTGCTGGCGCCGGGTTTGCCGCCGCTGCATTCGGTGGCCCATGCCCAGGGCAGCAAACTGGAAGTCATCAAGCTCAAGTACCGCACCGCGGAGCAGGTCATCCCGGTGCTCAAGCCACTGCTTGCCAAGGACGGCACGCTGAGCGGCCTCCAGTACCAATTGCTCATCCGCACCACGCCCGCCAGTCTCGCCGACATGAAAAAGGCGCTCGAGACGATTGATGCGGTACCGCGACGCCTGCTGATCACGGTCCGCCAGGACGCAGCCCTTGAGAACGACCGGCGCAGCGCGTCGCTCTCGGGCCGCCCGCCGGAGGGCAATGAAACCGTCGTGGCGGCGGGCGCGAGCGTCGCCAGCACCCGTTCGCTATCCAGCGACAACAACACGCAGACGCTGCAGATGCTCGAAGGCGGCAGTGCGTTCATCCGCACCGGGCAATCGGTGCCGGCGATTGCGCCTCAGCAGAGCTTCGCCCGCACTGCCCCCGGAGGACGGGTTGTCGGGCAGGCCGTTATAGCCCCCGAATACCGGGAGGTGATGAGCGGATTTCACGCCACCGCGCGCCTGGACGGCGATCGCGTCATGCTGGAAATCAGCCCGCAGCGAGACACGCCGGCGAATCCCGAGCAGAACCTCGCCCCCGGCAGCATCAACATGCAGCGTGCATCCACCACGGTCCACGGACGCCTCGGCGAGTGGATCGAGATCGGCGGCGTGTCACAGGGCCTGCTCAACCGGCAATCGGGCGTGCTCGGCAACACGCGTGAACTTTCAGGCGAGAACCGGCGCATCCTGATCAGGGTCGAGGAAATCCGTTGACGGTCCGTTCGTCGACGGTTCATTGGGAACGTGCTTGTGCCGAAACTTTCGTGTCGGTCTTTTTCCTACATGTTTTACCGCAGTTCGCTGACTTGTTTTTCAGTGGCGCAGGGCTAAAGTTGTTTCCAGTACAGCCGCATTCCCGAAACCCGTTAAAAGAGGAAGGAAATGTCATGCCGCCCACACTGAACCATCCGAACCGGTTTGCGTTGATTCTCGATCGTGAAACGATCAGGGAAGTCATCGAGCATGCAGCGCGACTGCCGCTGTCGCGGCGGGAGTGCCATCCGCTGGACCGCTACCAGGGACGCTGCGTGAACACCGCGCTGGCGAAATACGATGCCGAGGTCGATGACGAGTTCCTGCCGGACGAGGAGTTGCCCGGCCTTGAAGCCGCGGCCGACTCGAACGACGGTGACGGCACCGGGGATGCGGATTTCGACGAAGACGATTTTTAGACCGGCGCCCCGGGAGCGTACGGTGGCGGGCAATACGCAGTACAACAGCATGGCTCTGACGCGGGGGAGGTCAACGGCATCTGCCCGCGTGCCAGATAATCGTCGGATCCACCCTGGAGCCGACCGCCATGGCCACCCGCACCGAATCCGACACGATGGGCAAGATCGAGGTGGCAGCCGATCGGTACTGGGGTGCGCAGACGCAGCGATCGCTGCAGTACTTCCGGATCGGCGCGGAGCGCTTTCCGCGGCCGATGATCCGTGCGTTCGGAATCGTGAAGAAGGCAGCGGCGATGACGAATCACGAACTCGGTCAGTTGCCGGCGAAGATCGCCGAACTCACCGGGCTGCCGTTCGCATCGGCGTCCAACAAGTTCGCAGCGCTGGCGGGGCACGAGCCGCTGGTGGCGTTCCACGGCGCACTCGGTACTGCGGCTTCCGCGCTCAACAAGATCGCCAACGACATCCGCTGGCTCGCGAGCGGCCCGCGCTGCGGCATAGGCGAGATCCGCATTCCGGAGAACGAGCCGGGCAGTTCGATCATG
>CANIEV010000264.1 GCA_947466535.1 Betaproteobacteria bacterium | reverse complement strand
TCGGGCAACCTTGTCTTCACGCCTTGTGCGCGAATTGCACAACACCTTCGCACCGAGTGCGGCGAGCACCGGCGCGAGCCGCCGCGGCACTTCACCGAAACCTACCAGCCCGACTGTGCGGCCGTGAATTTCCCCGATCGCCTCGAAGGCCTCGGGCGCAAGTGACCAGCCGCGCGCGGCGCGCGTCTCGGCATCCATCCAGGGAATGCGACGCAGCGCGGCGAGCATGAGTGCGAGCGCCGCCTCGGCGACCGCCTGGCTGTTGGTACCCGGCATGTTGGCGACGAACACGCCGCGCTTTCGCGCCGCGTCCAGATCGATGGTGTTCACCCCCACGCCGACCTTCTGGATCAGCCGCAACTTCGGCGAAGCCTCGATCACAGCCGAGGTCGTCGGTTCGAGCACATGCAGCAGAATCTCGGCGTCCTGCATCTCTGATGCAAAGCGCGCCTTGTCGGGCTCTTCCACCACCACTGTCGAGAGCCACGGCGGCGAAAGTTCCGACAACAATTTGCGGAACCCCGTGCTCGCACGGTATTGCAGCACCGCCTTCATTTGCTTGCCCCACCCGGGGCCGCGTGTTGCGGCAAGGCGCCAAGGCCCGCATAACTCGTCCTGGCGCCAAGCGACTCCTCGACACGCAGGGCCTCGTTCCACTTCGCCATCCGTTCGGAGCGCGCGAACGATCCGACTTTCAGCTGTCCCGAATCCCAGCCCACCGCGAGATGGACGATGGTCGTGTCCTCGGTTTCGCCCGAACGCGCGGAGACGATCGTGCCAAAGCCCGCCTTCTTGCCGGCGATGAGAGCGCTCAGGGTCTCCGTGACGGTCCCCGCCTGGTTCGGTTTGATCAGCACCGCATTGCAGGCGCCGTTCTCCGCCGCACGCTCGACACGCGCTGCCTGTGTGACGAGAAAATCATCGCCTATCACCTGCAGGCGATCACCCGCCGCACGTGTAAAGCGGATCATGCCTGCTTCGTCATCCTCACCCACAGGATCTTCGACAGAAATGACGGGGTAGCGGCGGGTCCAGCCGAGCAGTTCTTCCGTCCATTCCTCGCTCGAGAGTTCGCGACTCTCAAGCCCGAGCTTGTACCCGCGTTCGCTGCGAAACTCCGAGGCGGCGATGTCGAGCGAGATCGCAACCTGGTCATGTCGATAACCTGCGGATTCTATGGAACGGGTAAGCATGCCAAGTGCCTCCTCGTTCGAGGCGAAGTCCGGCCACCATCCACCTTCGTCGGCCACGCCCCCGCTCTTGCCTGCTTCCGACATGAGCCGTCCTGCATGCCGATAGACCTCGGCACACATTGCCATCGCCTCGTCGAAACTCGACGCTCCAACCGGCATGATCATGAAATCCTGGATGTCCACCCTGCGCCCGGCATGTGCTCCGCCGCCGAATATCTGGATCTCGGGCAAGGGCATGCGTACCGGGCGATCGCCCGCAAGATAACGCCACAAGGGCTGGTTTACGGCCGCAGCCGCCGCATGCAGCACCGCCATCGACACCGCGATCATCGCGTTGCCGCCAAGCCTCGCCTTGTTCGGCGTGCCATCGAGCGCGATCAGGGTTTCGTCGATTTTTTCCTGGCCGCGCGCGTCGAACCCGGCGAGTGCTTTGGCAATCTCGTCGTTTACGCACGCAAGCGCCCTTTCAACGCCCCATCCCCCGAGGGCGGCGCCACCGTCACGGAGGTCGATTGCCTCGTTCGATCCGCGAGAGGCCCCGGCAGGCGCAATCGCTCGTCCGAGCGCCCCGCCTGCCAGCCTGACCTCCGCCTCCACCGTCGGACGACCGCGTGAATCCCAAACGCGGCGCCCTCGTATCGATGCAATTCGCGATGTAATTGATGCGGTCATGATGTCCACAGTCCTGTCCATTGGGATGCCATTGCCGCGAGCGATTCCGCCGGCGATGCGAGCCGCGCACGCGCGAAGTCACGTACCTTGTCCCGATCGGATTCCACGGTGATGTACTCGACCGGCGATCGTCCGTCGATGCGCGCGAGCAGCATTCCGGCAAGCAGGCTTGCCGCACGAGCCTCAAGTCTTGCCGCAACCTCCCAGTCGATGCCGTCGAGATAGGTGCTAACCAGAGCGTCGAAGCTTTCGACATACCGACGCGTCGATTCCGGGTGCCAGACGCACTTGAGCAGCAGGTGGTTCGCGCAGAACGCAAGGTCAAAGGCGGGATCTCCCCAGCAGGCGCACTCGGCGTCGAGAAACACTGGACCGCCCGGTCCAACCAGGATGTTCTTCGGGCTGACATCGCCGTGCATCAGCGCGAGCCGCGATTCGCGGGTCGTCGCGATCAGTGCATGCAGGGCATCGGCGCGGTCGGGATGCCGTTGCGCCGTCACCGCGAAATAGGGCTCGAGTCGGAGTGCGTGGAACTGCGCGTCGTTGGCGAATTGCCCGGCGAGTTCGGGCCGGGATGCGGTCGCCGAATGAATTCGAACCAGCCGATCGGCGACAGACCGTGCAGTCGGCGCCTCGATAATTCCGTCGCGCAATTGCGATTTCCATACAGGGTGCGTGACCGGATCAAGGAACTCCATCGCAAAGATCATGGATACGCGGTCTTCGCCGATCACCTTTGGGACCGCCCCCGGGACGATCTGCGCAGCGAGTTTGAGCCAGGCCAGTTCCGCCAGGCTGCGCTCGATCGGCGCGTGCCAGTCGGATGCAACCCTAAGCTTTTCCAGCGCCTTCTTGACGCACACCGTGCCGCGAGACGTACTCGCCCGGACGATCAGCGAGGACACCCCGCCAGTCAGAAACTCCAGCGACGGCGCCTCGCCGGGTACGAGCAACCCGATCCGATCAAGCAGGTCGTTGACTGCAGGCTCGACCCCGGCTGCAGCGGTCACTGGCGCTCGATATTGCGCGTCTCGACGATGCGCTTCCATTTGGTGATGTCGCCCACCACGCGCGCGCGAAGTTCCTCCGGCGTGCTCGGCATCGCCTGCCCGCCGAGTTCCGCAAGACGCTGCTTGACGTCCGCCCGTTGCAACACGGTGCGCATCTCCGTGTTGATGCGGTGGATGATCGCAGGCGGTGTGCCCGGCGAGGTGAATATGCCGAGCCAGGACTCATAGATGACGCCGGGAAGCGTCTGCGTCGCGAGCGGCACGCCCGGAAGGTAATCGAGCGGCTGGGGGGAGGTCACCGCAAGCGCGCGCAATTTGCCTGACTTCACGTAAGGCAGCGCGAGCGTCATCGTCTCGATCATGATGTCGATGCGGCCGGTCATCACGTCGGTGAGCACGCTGGTCCCGCCCTTGAACGGGACGTGAACGATGTCGACGCCGCCTTCGGCGTTGATCCACTCGCCAAGCAGGTGATGGCCCGTGCCGACACCGGCCGAGGAATACGACACCTTGCCCGGCTCCGCCTTGGCACGCGCGATGACATCGCCAAGCGTCTTGTAGGACGCGTCCGGCCGGGTCGCGACCATCATCGGATAGGTGGTTATCGAGGAAATCATCGCGAGATCGCCCACCGGGTCGTAGGGCAGCTTGCGCATCATCACCGCTTGAGTCGCATGGCCGCTCACCAGAAGGCCCCAGGTATAGCCATCGCCCGGTTGCTTGACCACGTAGTCGGTAGCGATCGACCCGCCTGCGCCGGCCCGCGTTTCGACTACGACCGTCTGGCCAAGACGCTCCGACAGATGCTGCGCCATCAGGCGGGCCACGATGTCCGAGCTGCCACCCGGAAGGAATCCGTTCATCAGGCGGATCGGACGATTGGGCCAGGACTCGGCCTGTGCACTCGCCATTTGGGGCACGGCGGCGATGCCCAATCCGCACAATGCGACAAGCACCGCCGCGGCACGCCGCGCAGTCCGAACAGTTTTCGTCATTTTGCTGCTCCTACGGGATCGTTCCGGGCAGGGTCGCCCGGTTCTTTGTACAAATTCGTTGTCAGGCATCAGGGCGACGAAGGAGTTCAAGTTCTGGCACGCCCGCCCTGTACCTGCGGATCATTTCCTCGGGATCGAACAGGATCCCGATCGGGTCGCGGGCAAAGGCTTCGCTTTGCATCCAGGCGTTGGCGCCTGCAGCATCCGGGAAGGAATCCACCTGCATTTCGAGTTCGTTTCCATCGGGATCGCGGTAATACATCGATACCGTAGGACCGTGATTGATCGGGCGATAGGGAAGCACACTCAGGGCCTTGAGACGCTCATAGTTGCCAAGCAGATCACCGAGATTCCTGAAGGCAAAAGCGGCGTGATAGAAGCCGACGGTCTTGCCTTCCGGCTTGGGGGCGTAGGTTTCGTTCCCTATCAGGGCAATCCGGTGATGTTCGTCGTCGTAGGTTAGGAAAGCGATGCCCGCATCCCGGTAGGCGACATGTGCCTCAAGAAACGTGCAATACCAGCCGACCATGGTATCGATCTGATTGGTGCGAAAAACGACGTGCGCAAACTTTGCCGGGGCTACCATCTCGACCTCCTCACGATCCGTAACGCCTTTTCGCGTTGAAGCGCGTTCTGCATGTGATGATGTTACCAATCCTCGCGCAGGAACGTCAGTCCCGCCATTTGGGATCGGACATTTAACCCCGGAAAAAGAAAAGAATTGACGCAGCTTGGCCTTGCATGTATAAGGCGTGTGCAGAGTCCTCAAGCGCAGTAGCAGAACCGTTGAACCGCAGTCCGCATAGACGGTACCCAAGGTCGTCGTTTCGCTCCTCTTGAAGTTCTCGCGGTCGGGCACAGCCCGGTCTAAATTCAGTAATTAGTACAGGAAACGAAACTACATGAGCACCGGTACCGTTAAGTGGTTCAACGACGCAAAAGGCTTCGGCTTCATCAAACCTGATGACGGCGGCGAAGACCTTTTCGCGCATTTCTCCGCGATTCAGGGCAATGGCTTCAAAACCCTCAAGGAAAACCAGAAAGTGACGTTCGACGTCGCGACTGGCCCTAAGGGCAAGCAAGCCACCAACATCCGCCCGGCGTAATAGTCGAGCAGATGTAAAAAAAGCCCGGGAAACCGGGCTTTTTTCTTTGGTGCTCGCGAAAAAGGATCAGCCCTTTTTCCACAAGCGCTTGCTCGCGCGACGCGCGCCCTCTGCAAGCGACTCAAGTTTGGCCCAAGCAATTTTCGAATGCCCGACCCGCGGCCCAAGCCCGCAGTCGGTTCCGCCAAGCACGTTTTCCCGCCCGACCAGATTCGCATAGCGCAC
>CANIEV010000263.1 GCA_947466535.1 Betaproteobacteria bacterium | reverse complement strand
CTCGGCCGCGCCCCCTCGATCGGCCACGTCATTCGCGACTACCTTCCGTGGCAGCACCTGCTGACCTATCTGGAAGCGATCCTGCGCGTCTATAACCGCCACGGGCGGCGCGACAACATGCACAAGGCGCGGATCAAGTTCCTCGTGAAAGACCGCGGGCCGGAGGCTTTCCGCAACGAAGTCGACGCCGAATGGGCACATCTCAAGGACGGCCCGGCGACGCTGACCGAAGCCGAGGTCAGGCGCGTCGAGTCCCGGTTCACCCGCCCCAACCACGCAATCCTGCCTGCGAGCTCGACGGCGCTCGACGGCCAGCTCGCGTCGGACAAGGCATTCGCCGCCTGGCATCGCCGCAACGTGCATGCGCACAAGGTGGCGGGCTATGCCGCGGTCACGCTGTCACTGAAAAAGACCGGCGTGCCGCCGGGTGATGCCACTGCCGACCAGATGGATGCGGTGGCCGATCTCGCCGATCGCTATAGCCTGGGTGAACTGCGTGTCACGCACGAACAGAACCTGGTCTTCGCCGATGTGCGCAAGGACGCGCTGCACGCGCTCTGGATCGAACTGAAGGCGCTCGGATTCGCCACGCCGAACATCGGCCTGCTCACCAACATCATCTCGTGCCCGGGCGGGGATTTCTGCTCGCTCGCCAATGCGCGCTCGATTCCGGTCGCGCAATCGATCCAGGAGCGGTTCGACGATCTCGACTATCTGTTCGACATCGGCGATCTGGACCTCAACATCTCAGGCTGCATGAACGCCTGCGGCCATCATCACATCGGGCATATCGGCATTCTCGGCATCGACAAGAACGACCAGGAGTTCTACCAGGTCGAGATCGGCGGTTCGCAGGGATCGAATGCCTCGCTCGGGAAGGTGATCGGTCCGTCCTTTTCGGCGGCGCAGGTGCCCGATGTGATCGAGTCGCTCGTGGACTGCTACCTCGAGCATCGCGACAGCGATGCGGAAACCTTCATCGACGTCGTGCGCCGTATCGGCACGGAACCCTTCAAGGCTCATGTGTATGGCAACTCTGATAAAAAACCGGGCGATAGCAGCAAACAGCTGGCAACTGCTTGAGTCTTCAGCAGACGGAACCACGGCGGCAATTCCAGCGTCGGGCGATATCCTCGTACCGCTCAAGGTCTGGCAATCCGCAAAGGACGAACTCTCGCGCCGTTCAGGCCAGACCGGCGTAATCCTCGAGCCGTCCGACGA
Source organism: Betaproteobacteria bacterium (assembly GCA_947466535.1). Lineage (GTDB taxonomy): Bacteria > Pseudomonadota > Gammaproteobacteria > Burkholderiales > SG8-39 > CAMBSA01. Next base: position 4,000 of record CANIEV010000263.1, on the reverse strand, counting down.
TCCGGCCACAATCTCTGCAGACCTCAGGTCGCTCCCTGTGATCGCGGTGCGCTTTCCGAAATTCGCGGACGGTCGCGGTTACTCCACCGGCCGGCTGCTTCGCGAACGCTACGGGTTCGCGGGCGAACTGCGCGCGATAGGCGACGTGCTTCGCGACCAGCTTTCGCTGATGGAGCGCTGCGGTTTCGACAGTTACCTGCTGCGCGACGATCAGGACATCGCCACCGCGCTGGCTGCATTCGGGGACTTCAGCGAGACCTATCAGGCCTCGACCGAACAACCGGTGCCGCTGTTCCGGCGGCGCGCTCAAGCCTGACCCCAGCCATGGCCAAAGTCTGGCTTGTCGGCGCGGGCCCCGGTGCGCCTGACCTGCTCACATTGCGTGCCGCCCGGCTGATCGAGCGCGCGGACGTGCTGTTCTACGATGCACTGGTCCATCCGGACACGATCGCACTCGCAAGACATGCCGAGAAAATTCCGGTCGGCAAGCGTTGCGGCAGACACTCCACGGCGCAAACCTTCATCAACAAGCGGCTTGTCGACGCGGCGTCACGCCATGAACTCGTCGTCCGGCTCAAGGGCGGCGACCCGATGCTTTTCGGACGCGCTCAGGAAGAAATCGATGCACTCGCCCGCGCAGGCATCGAGGTTGAAGTCGTTCCCGGTATCACTGCGGCGCTTGCCGCAAGCGCGTCGCTCGGCGTCTCTCTCACCCGCCGGGCGCTTTCGCGCAGTGTCACTTTCGTCACCCCGCGGATTGGCGAAAATGAACCGTCGAGCAACTGGGTCCGCCCGGTGCTGGCCGCGGACACCGCCGTCATCTACATGGGCGCCGGACAGGCGGATGCAATTTCTTCGGCACTGATCGAAAACGGAATGCGCCCTTCAACCCCGGTCGCACTTGTCGAATCCGCCTCGCTGCCGGAAGAGTCCCACCGATTCGGCACCCTGGCCGGCCTGGTTGCGCTCGCAGCATCCACCGGCGCGGGTCCTGTGGTCATCGTGCTCGGCGAAGTGCTGCGCGAACAGTTGGCACCCTCGCTGGCAACACTTGGCCAAACCGAAAAAAAGATGGCTGCCTAGTCCTCGGCGCCCGATGCAGCATTCCGCTCTGACAATCGGCGGGCTGAGTCTCGCCTGTACTGCTCGCGACGGGCGGTTCGTGCATGGCCGCCGACCCGGAAAGGGAGGCCGCACGAGCCATGCTTGAAAGAACGCAACAAAGCGAAGCGTTCTCGCTTCAGCTCAGGCAATCCCAGGACCTTCTCCGGGCGCCCGATGCAGATCGCCTGCGTCTTGAGAGACTCTACCGCGATCAGCGATTCCGCCAGGCGGCCCTTCAGCAACAACAGGTGCTGCAGCAATCCTCCCAAGTCGGGCCGCCCTCCGCTTCGGACAGCAACAAATTCGAACGGGAACGTCGCGCCGCATCGCTTCAACCGAACGCAGGAGATGCGACTCGCTCGTGGGGCCCGAGGCTCAACCCTTAAGCGTGCTCGCGTCGCGGTACCGATCGGAACCCGAGGAACAACGCATAGGCGCCCAGCGCGATAAATGCGGCAAGCGTCCATTCGGGTATCGACAGACCGAGGAAGGTCCAGTCGACCGCGCCACACTCGCCGGAACCGTGAAGGATGCGCTTGACTGCGTCGAACGGTCCGAACGTGTCCATCAGAAAATCGAAGCCCGGACCGCAAGCGGGTCGTTTTGACTCCGGCGTGTGCTGCAACCAGACATGACGCGTCGAAACCGACGTGCCTGCTGCGGCAATCAGAAATCCCGTGATGCCATGCGCCCTCGCGCCGATCACGCCCGCACGATGAACCGCCGCGACGAGGAACGCGATAGCCAGCGCAAAAAAGGCCAGCCTCTGCAACATGCAAAGCGGGCAGGGTTCAAGCCCTTTGGCGTACTGCAGGTAATACGCGTAGGCGAGCAAGGCGACGCAAATCAGGAATCCCGCAAGGCTTCCGCTGCGGCGATTGAAAAGCCAGGACTTCACCCGGGCAATCAGGGGAGATTCCGGCGCTGCAATTGGATTCAAATCAAGCCCTCCGAAGTGACATCAGTGAAAGCGCGACGTGTAATACGCACCGAAGTTGGACCGTGCGCCCGGAAAATAAATCCCTCCAAACGAAAATTCAAAATCCCGCCATCTCGCGTTCCACTCGATCAAGAAACCGCTCGCGCTTCTGCAGCGTCGCACGATCCATGTCGTAGAGCGAGAGCATGCGGAACCGGGCCTGCGGTGCGCAGGCCACGGCAAGACCCCGTTTAATCTGGGCGTGCACCGGATTTCGCATGAAGATCTCGACCGACCACCACGGCGAGCCGAAGGTGGTGATCACGCAGAACCGTTGCACGCCGGTGAGCAATGGCAGGATGCGGCCGCTCGCAAGCTCGTGACTGAATGCCACGCCCGGCGCCCATACGCGATCGAAGTAGCCCTTGAGGATTGCGGGCATGTTGAACCACCACTGGGGAAACACGAACACCAGGCCCTCGGCCCAGCGAAGCGTGTCCACATACGACGCAACTGCCGACGCGTCGTAATCGCAGAAGTAGGAGCGGCGTTCGGTCGCCGACAGGCGCGGGTCGAAGTTGTCGCGATACAGGTCGATCTCCCGCACATCGTGTCCTTCGCGCTCGAGGGTGTCGCGGGCTCGCGCCGCGAGCGCCGCGCAATAGCTGTCCGAAACCGGGTGAGCCAGCAGGAGCTGGACGCGCATCGTTCTATCCCCTATCAGTGATCCGAGCCTGCGAGCGATCCGGCCTCAGCAGACACTCTCCACAAATGTTCAACATTTTTTTCAAACCTCTTTGACCGGCGCCTGAAAGCAGTCGTTTGACGACCATAAATAGGTCAGTCCACAATGAACGTAACGATCAGCGGAGTACAGCACCGGAGTAATCCTGCTGGCGCCACGCCTCGTACACCGCGACCGCGACGGTATTGGAAAGATTCAGGCTGCGACTGCCTTCGCGCATCGGAACACGCAGGCGTTGCGATTCGGGAAACGCGCCGAGCACCTCATCCGGCAATCCGCGCGTCTCCGGCCCGAAAAGCAGCGCATCGCCTGGCTGATAGCGCGCCTCGGAATGCGCCATGCCCCCTTTGGTGCTGAAGGCAAACATGCGCCGGCCCGCGAAGTAGGTCACACAATCCTCCCAGGTGCCGTGCACGGTGGCGACCTCGATGTCGGCGTAGTCCAGTCCCGCGCGGGCAAGCGCTTTGTCGGTGAGCCGAAACCCGATGGGTCGGACCAGGTGAACACGGCAGCCGGTGTTCACCGCAAGCCGAAGTATGTTTCCGGTGTTGGGAGGAATCTCGGGCTGGTACAGGACGATGTCGAACATGGAATGCGAGATCAAGGAACGCGCGTCGAGCGGCGGGATCTGCACTTTAACCCGCGCGAACACGCTCAACCTTATCGCCCCTTCGAGCGTCCGTCTCGCGCTCAGTCCGCGCGCTCAGTCCGGATACGCGCGCGCGATCACGAGATTGATGACTTCCGCCGCACCGGCACGCTTGAGGACGCCCGCGAGTTCCTCCAGCGTCGCCCCGGTGGTCATGACATCGTCCACAACGGCAACGCGCTTTCCCGTCAGATCAAGGTTGCAACGGAAAGCGCCACGAACGTTCTTGCGCCTCGATTGCGGATCGAGTTCCGTCTGCGGGACGGTCGGCCGGATGCGCATTACACCGCCGGTTTGCACCCGACAGCCGAGCATTCGGGCAAGCGGCCGTGCGATTTCCATCGACTGGTTGAAGCCGCGTTCGGCAAGACGCTTGCGGTGTAGCGGCATCGGCAGCAACAGGTCTGGCGTAACGGTTGCTGCCGATTCGCGGATCCTGCCTGCGAGCCGACCTGCCAGAAACGGCGCGAGCGAAAGCCTTGCATGGAACTTGAGCGCAAGCACGAGGCGATCCAGAGGAAAGGTGTATCGCCAGACCGCAACTGTCCGGTCGAATGACGGCGTATGCGCAATGCAGGCACCG
>CANIEV010000262.1 GCA_947466535.1 Betaproteobacteria bacterium | reverse complement strand
CCCCACCCACCCGCGTCGCCTGCTCCGGCCGCGCCGGCCAGGGTGACACTTCGCGCACCTCGCCCGAGTCGAGGCGCTCCTGCTCGCGGTAGAAGTGAAGCTTCTCCAGCGTCGGCGAATCGCTTACCGAATAAATCAGCGCGTCCTTCGAGCCGTTGATATGACGGTGCCACATCCAGCCCGGGATGGCGAAGATGTCGTTCGGCCCCCATTCGTAGCGCGTGCCGTCGATCTCGGTGCAGCCGGTGCCCGACACCACGGTGCAGACGGTGCTCGATGTGTGGCGATGCATCCGCGTGGTCTCGCCCGGGCGCAGCAGTTGCGCGCGGAAGGACATCGTGGGCACCACCGAGCCGCCGGTCATCGGGTTGGTGTATTCGACCAGTATCCCGTCGTACGGGCTGCCCTTCTCGCCGCGCAGGCCTTCGAGCACCTCCAGCGTATGCGCCCAGCGGTACAGGTACTTGGGGGAATGCACGCCGCGGCCGCGTTGCTCGGGCCCGAACCTGGGCACCACGCCGCCGTGGCCGAACATCGTGTCCGACCAGCCTGCGGGACGCAGGAAGCTTTGCGTCGTGGTCTTGCGCCCGCCTTCGTCGTAGTCCCACTCGGTGAAGATCGCGTTGAGCTTTTCCGCGAGGCCGATGTCGAGCACGTTCACCCAGATGATCGGCGCCTCGCCGTCATTGCCGTGGTCGTGCCATTCGCCGTTGGGCGTGATCACCAGGTCGCCGCGCTCGAGCGAGCATTTCTCGTTGCCCACGGTGGTGTAGCCACCGCGGCCTTCGAGCAGAAAGCGGCTCGCGCTCGCGCTGTGGCGATGCACGCCGGCGAGGTCGCCCGGGTAGTAGATCGACATCGAGCAGAGCATCGAGGTGGTGGCGAGCGGCCGGTCCAGCCCCGGGTTGGTGAGCGCAAGGGTGCGCCGGTGCACTTCCTTCAGCGACATGCCGGCGTATACCTTGTCCAGCCACGGCGCCACGTCGTTCCAGCGCCACACATGCGGCAGCGCCTGCGGCCGCGGCTCGTTGATCTCCAGCTCGTTCTGCACGATGCCGAAGTCGGTCACATTCACCGCCTTAAGACCCGCCTTGGCCGCGTCGAGCCGCGCCTGGGTGGCGTCCGACACGTCGTGGAACTTGTCCTTGGGATGATTCATGACTCCTCCTTTTTCTTTTGGCGCTCAGTCCACCTTGATCTTCGCATCGCGCACCACCTTGCCCCACTTTGCGATCTCGGAGCGGATGATTTCGGCCAGCCCCTCGGGCGAGCTGAAGTTCGCGTCCAGCCCAAGACCCAGCAGCCGCGTCTTTACGTCGGGCTTGGCGATGAAGCGTTCGATCTCGCCGTTGAGCCGGGTGACGATCTCGCGCGGCACGCCGGCGGGCGCCATCACCGCGAACCAGGCCGTCACCTCGTAGCCGGGAATCATTGACTCGGCGACCGAAGGCAGCTCGGGGTACAGCGGTGAACGCTGTTTGGATGTCACCGCGAGCGGAACGATCTTGCCCGACTTGAGTTGCTGGCCCGCCACCGTAAGTGACGCCAGCGCCATATCGATCCTGCCGCTTACCAGATCGCTCACGAAGAGGGAGGCGCCCTTGTACGGCACGTGGACGATGTCCAGGCCAAGCGCGTGCTTGAAGAACTCCATGCCGAGGTGCTGGGGCGAACCCGGACCCGACGAGGCATAACTCATCTTGCCGGGATTGGCTTTCACATGCGCCACCAGCTGGTCCAGCGTACGCGCCGGCACCGCCGGGTTCACCGACAGCACGAACCACTGCGAACCGACGAGTGCGATCGGCGCGAAGTCCTTCACCGGATCGTAGGGCGCGCGTCCCATCAGTATCGGATTGAGCGTGAACGGCGGATGCGCGGCGAGATACAGCGTGTAGCCGTCGGCGGGCGACTTGGCCGCAGCCTCGGAGGCGATGTTGCCCCCTGCCCCCGGCCGGTTCTCGACGAACACCTGCTGGCCGAGACTCGCTCCGAGGTTGTCCGCAACGAGACGCGCGAACAGGTCGGGCGCACCGCCCGGCGGAAACGGCGCGATCATGCGCACCGTCTTCGTGGGATAAGTCTGCGCCGTCACGCCGCCGGCAAAAAGCGCGCATGCGGCGAACAAAACGCCCATGCCCGAACGCCAATGGAATTTCACTGTCTGACTCTCCTGTCTGATGTTGCGCACCGTTCGCGTGAATGACGCGAATGAGGGATGTCAGTCTGCAGTAAGCATTGCGGAGACGCAACCGACAGAGGCGAACTCCGGGGATGTCGCCTGTCAGATCACCAACTCGATCAGATACGGCCCGCTCGCCGCCAGCCCGCGGCGGAACTCGCGGATAAACGTGTCCATGTCCTCCGCCCTGCCCGCTTCCACGCCGTGGCCGCGCGCGAGCGACACCCAGTCGAGGTCGGGGCGGTCGAGTGTCAGCACCGCATCCGCGCTGCCGCCTGGGCGCGAACCGCCCATGCGGGTCATCTCGGCCTTGAGGATCTTGTAGGCGCGGTTGGCGAACACCACCACGACCACGTTCAGTTGCTCCCTTGCCATCGACCACAACGCCTGCAGCGTGTACATGCCGCTGCCGTCGCCTTCGAGCGCCACGATCTTGCGGCCGGGGCAGGCGATCGCGGCACCCACTGCCACCGGCATGCAGAACCCGATCGAGCCACCCATCGCGTTCAGCCAGTCGTGCGGCGCGGCGCCCGCCGTCAGTCCGTGAAACACGCGGCCCGACGTCACCGCTTCGTCCACCACCACCGCATCGTCGGGAAGCAGTTCCTCCAGCACGCGTGCGACGGATTCGGACGTGACCTTGCCTAAGGGCAGCCCGCCCGAGCGCCGCTCGGCGATGCGTGCGGGGGCTTGCGTGCGCGCGCCGAGTTCGCCGGCGAGTTGCTCCAGCGCAGCGTCGATGTCGTATCCCACCGCGGCGAGCCTCGTCACCTTGCAGCCTTCAGGCACCAGCACGCTCGGTTTGCCCGGCGTGGCGAAAAACGCCACCGGCACCGCGGCACCGACGAGGATCAGATGACGGTACTTGGAAAGTAGTCCGAGCGCGCCTTCGACCGAATTCGGAATGCGATCGGTATGCACCGTGCCCGCGCCGCGGCGCAGGCGCGGCGTGTTGTATTCCGCCACCAGCCCGCATCCGGTGGCGGCCGCGATGCGTCCGGCGAGTTCGAGGCTGCGTTCGCGCACGCCAATGCCGCCAAGCAACAGGGCGGCGGGTTCGCCGCTGCGAAGCATGGTCACGGCTGAGCGGATCGCATCTGCGCCCACTGCAGAACGTGCAACAGGAGCAAGCGGCGCCGCACCGCTTTCAGGTGCCCCTACCGCCTCGCCCCACGCCGCGTCCGCGGGAAAGATCAGCGTCGCGATCCGACCCGGTGGCGTGCGTGCCGCCTGCACCGCGAGCGCGGTGTCGTTGGCGAGGGTTGCGGCACTTGCCGCGATACGCACCCAGTCGGACATCGGTTTCGCCACCGCCGCGATGTCGGAGGTGAGCGGCGCGTCGTGCTGAAGATGGTAAGTCGCGTGTTCGCCCACCACGTTCACGATCCCCGAGCGCGCCTTCTTCGCGTTGTGCAGGTTGGCAAGACCATTCGCGAGTCCCGGCCCGAGATGCAGCAGCGTTGCCGCCGGCTTGTCCGCCATTCGGAAGTATCCATCCGCCGCACCGGTCACCACGCCTTCGAACAGGCCGAGCACGCAACGCATCTGCGTATGGCTGTCGAGCGCGGCAACGAAGTGCATCTCGGAGGTTCCGGGATTGGCAAAGCAGGTGTCGATGCCCGAGGCGAGCAGCGTACGGACCAGGCTTTCGGCGCCGTTCATGCCAGGTCTTGCATCTCAAATGAACCAGAACTGCTCATGAATCTCCCGTTTTCAGTCGTCGCTTCTGGACTTTTCAGAAAATTGTTCAAGATTTCCCTCTGGAATTCTGACGCGAGCATCAAGCGGCTAAGCCACCAAACCATGATTTTCCGGATTCAATGATCGCCACCTCCGCTGCCACGGCGTCTGCATTCGATGTGACTCGCCTCTCGCATGATGGATTGCAGCTTCATCGAGGAAAACACCTGCCGCAAACGATCAAGCCCGCTTTTGGCGGGCTTTAGAGATTAACAAACAAGCCCGCTTTAGGCGGGCTACAGGTATTAACAAACAAGCCCGCCTTAGGCGGGCTATCGGTATTAACTAACAAGCCCGCCTTAGGCGGGCTATCGGTATTAACTAACAAGCCCGCCTTAGGCGGGCTTGTAGGGGACCTCGCTCCGGATACGAACGCGGGGTCAGTCGATCACTTCGGCGCCATGCGGATCGCGCCGTCGATGCGGATGACTTCGCCGTTTAGCATTTCGTTCTCGCAGACGTGGCGCACCAGCGCGGCGTATTCGTCGGCGCGGCCGAGGCGCGAGGGGAACGGCACCTGCTTGCCGAGCGAATCCTGCACTTCCTTGGGCAATCCCTCGAGCAAGGGCGTCATGAAGATGCCCGGGGCGATGGTCATCACGCGGATGCCGTCGCGCGCGAGGTCGCGTGCAATCGGCAGGGTCATCCCGACGATGCCGCCCTTGGAGGCGGAATACGCCACCTGCCCGATCTGGCCGTCGTAGGCCGCCACCGACGCGGTGCTGACGATCACGCCGCGTTCGCCGCCGGCATTGGGCGTGCCCTTGATCATGGCGTCAGACGCGAGCCGGATCATGTTGAAGCTGCCGATCAGGTTGATGGTCACGACCTTGGTGAAGGACGCGAGCGAATGCGGGCCGTTCTTGCCGACCGTCTTCTCGCCGATCGCGATACCCGCGCAGTTCACCAGCCCCTGCAGTCCGCCGAATTCCTTGAGCGCGGTGGCGACGACCGCCTTCCCATCCTCTTCGCTCGTGACATCGCACTTCACGAAGCGCGCGTTCTTGCCGAGTTTCGCGGCATGCGCCTGACCTTTTTCGACCTGCAGGTCGGCGATCACCACGTTCGCGCCGTTCTCCGCGAGCATGGTCGCCGACGCCGCGCCCAGTCCCGACGCACCGCCGGTGACGATGAAAGTGCTGCCTTTGATCTGCATGGGAAATTCCTTTTACGAGAGTGGACGAATTATAAGAGGACGGCCGGGGATCGTGGGGCGCTGCGGGTACCGCAGCGTTGGAGATTGCTTCGCTGCGCTCGCAATGACACCTGACTCCGCCCGTGTCATTGCGAGGAGCGCAGCGACGAAGCAATGTCGCGCACGCTCGGGCGGGTCGGAGATTGCTTCGCTG
>CANIEV010000261.1 GCA_947466535.1 Betaproteobacteria bacterium | reverse complement strand
TTTTTTGGAATTTCGCATTCCATCCGCAGTCGGGCATCCTCAGCCTGCAAGCGCGACAGTTCCATCTGCTCCGGCTCCCGTTTCGTCATGCTATCGACTTACTCATGGATGACGAAATTTCGGGGGAATCTCATAGATCCCCCCCGCCCCGCCAAGATGTTGCAAAGACATAAAGCCCCTGATATCTAGGGGATTTTTTGTTGCCATATCATCTGCTATGGGGTCAAATCAGGCACTTGGGGCAGCATGCCGTTGACCAGGATTCACTGAAAACAGCTGAGCCAATGCATTCCGCTGCATTCCAACATGCAGCGTCTGCGGGATTCATTCACTTTCCGGAAAAGCACCACGTTGAAAACTGCCCATGAAGAGTTCCTCAAGAGCCTGCCCAAGGCTGAACTGCACCTGCATATCGAAGGCACCCTCACACCGGCGCAGAAATGTGCGATCGCGAGGCGTAACGGCATCAAGCTGCCCTACGAGAGCGAAGCGGACATCCTTGCGGCGCAGAATTACATCGGCAAGGATGCCGCGGAATACCTTAAAAACTTTCTTGCCTTCTATAACGAGGGAATGAAGATCCTGCGCACCGCGCAGGATTTTCGCGACATCGCGCTCGACCACCTCCGCGTCTGTGGCGCCGAGAACGTTCGCTACGCGGAGATCTCCTTCGATCCTCAGCCCCATACTGACCGCGGCGTCGCGTTCGGGGCGATCATCGAAGGCCTGCGCGCAGGCATCGACGAGGCGAAGGCCTTGGGCGTCGAGGCGCAGCTGATCATGTGCATCAATCGCGATATGCCGGTGGATAGCGCTTTCCGGATGCTCGAGGACTCGAAGCCGTACCGCGACAGGATCATCGGTTTCGGGTTGGACTCGCTAGAGGAAGGCAATCCGCCGACAAAGTTCCTCGATCTCTATGCAAAGGCACGGTCGGAAGGCTACCGGCTCACTGCGCACTGCGATGTCGACCAGACGGATGCAGTCGCCCATATTCGCGACTGCCTCGATCTGCTGAAGGTCGAGCGCATCGACCACGGCATCAACTGCGTCGAGGATGAGCGCCTTGTCGATCAACTCCTCGAGCGCGGTGTCTGCCTGACCGCCTGTCCGACCTGGCGACCAAGCGATACGATGCCGCGGCGCATGGACCGGATACGCGTGATGCACGAACGCAAGCTCAAGGTCACGATCAATTCCGACGATCCCGGATTGTTCGCAAGCGGCACGCTGGGCGCGATGCTTCCCGCGGTCGCTGCCGAAGGCCGGTTTTCGGAAGAAGACCTTGCACAGTTGATGATCAATGCCTTCGAAGGCGCCTGGCTGCCACGAGAACGCCGGGACGCCTACGTTGAAGAGGTCCGCGATTATCTGGCGGCCTGGAAGCGGGCCCGGATCTGATCGAGTCCCTCCTTCGCACTCCATACTGACAACCTGTTCAAAGGAAGATCCGATGAGCATCATCCTGAAGCAGAAGATCACCGGCCCGGCTGCCTGGAAGGGCGGCGACTTCGTGGGTGACACGTCGTGGATCCATCACTTGTCAGGCAGTGAAATCGAACTGATCGACACCGCACTCGCCCATGTCAAGGCGCGCGGCCTGACGTTTCCGGACTTCACCCGGGAAGACTTTCCGATTTCGGAACTCGCCCCGTTCCTGAAGCCGTTTGCCGATGAACTCGAAAACGGGCGCGGCTTCCTGCTGCTTCGCGGACTCCCGGTGGAACGCTACAGCAACGACGATATCAACATCGTCTACTACGGACTCGGCCTGCATCTTGGCGTACCGGTCCGGCAGAATCCGAGAGGCGATCTGCTCGGCACGGTGATGAACGTCGGCGATCCCAAGGACAAGAAGACCCGTGTCTACGAGACCAACCTGTACCTTCCCTATCATTCGGACCCGTCGGATGTCGTCGGCCTGCTCTGCGTGCGAAAAGCAAGGTCAGGTGGGCTGAGCAGCCTGGTCAGCGTGGCGGCCATCTACAACGAAATCCTGGAAAAGCATCCCGAGTATCTCGGCCTCTACTACCGGCCGATGTACTTCGCGCACTTGTGCGAGCCCATGCCCAGCCTGTCGCCGATCTTCAGCCACAACGAAGGCAAGCTGAGTTGCCGCTACCTGCGCCAATACCTCGAACTCGGCCACGAGATCCGAAGCCTGCCTCTGTCACGTGTGGAAATCGAAGCGCTGGATCTCTTCGATTCGATCATGCATCGGCCGGATATCCGACTGGACATGATGCTCGAGCCGGGCGATCTGCAGTTTGCAAACAACTATGCCGTCCTGCACTCGCGTACCGAATTCGAGGACGATACGTCTCCCGCTCTCCACAGGAAAATGCTCCGCCTCTGGCTCAAGATGCCCAACGCACGTAAGCTCGCGCCCGAGTTCCCCGGTCGCAACGGCTTTCCCGCGCCGGAAGCGGTATCGGCCTGAATTCAATCAAACAACCCAAGGAAACCACGAACCGTGAAGTACGCCGTCGCCCTAGCCGTTCTTGCCTGTTACAGTCTCGCATCGGCTCAATCCCCTGCCCCCTCCACGCCGACCCTCACCGCGACCGGCCTGTCCTTCCAGTCGATCAAGGACGGATCCGGCCCCAGCCCGAGCGCAACCGATACAGTCCGTGTCCACTACAAGGGAACTTTCATGGACGGGCAGGAGTTCGACAGTTCCTACCAGCGCGGGCGTCCCGCCGAATTCGCGCTCAACCGCGTGATCAAGTGCTGGACCGAAGGCGTGCAGCTGATGAAAGTCGGCGGCAAGGCAAGCCTTGTCTGCCCGCCTGCGATCGCCTACGGCGAGCGCGGTGCCGGAGGCGTCATTCCTCCCAACGCCACGCTGAAGTTCGAAATCGAACTGCTCGACGTGTCACGCAACTAGTGGTCGGATATCGACAAGAATGAGGAGGAGAACGTGAAGACCCGGGTTTGCATCATCGGAGGCGGTCCGTCCGGCCTCATGCTGTCGCAGCTTCTGCATCTCAAGGGCATCGATAACGTGGTGCTCGAGCGCCAGAGCCGCGAATACGTGCTGAGCCGCATCCGCGCCGGTGTCCTCGAACACGGCTTCGCCGACCTGATGCGCACCGCGCAGTGCGGCGAGCGCATGGATCGCGAGGGTGAAATTCACGAGGGCATCTTCATCGCACACGAAGGCCGGCTCGACCGCATCGACCTGCACAAGCACAGCGGCAGCTCCGTCATCGTCTACGGTCAGACCGAACTCACCCGCGATCTCTACGAGGCGCGCGACCGGATGAAGGGCATCGTCATCCACGATGCCGAGGACGTGCAGCTGCACGATGTGAGCTCCGATCACCCGTACGTCACGTATCGGGTCGGCGGTGAGTCGGTCCGTGTGAATTGCGAATTCGTCATTGGAGCGGACGGTTTTCACGGCGTGAGCCGAAAGTCCATCCCGAAAGATGTGCTCCGGGAGCACGAGAAGCTCTACCCGTTCGGCTGGCTGGGCGTGCTCTCGCGCACAAAACCGGTATCCCCCGAACTCATCTACACCCGGCACGAACGCGGGTTCGCACTCTGCTCACTGCGCTCCCAGGTGCTCAGCCGCTACTACGTGCAGGTGCCGCTGACCGACAAGGTCGAAGACTGGTCGGACGACGCGTTCTGGACCGAACTCAAGCGCCGCCTGCCGCGTGAAGTGGCCGATCGGCTGATCACCGGCGAATCCATCGAAAAATCGATCGCGCCGCTGCGCTCCTTCGTCGCCGAGCCGATGCGCTATGGAAACCTGTTTCTTGCAGGCGACGCGGCACACATCGTGCCGCCCACCGGCGCGCGGGGACTCAACAGCGCTGCATCGGATATCTATTACCTCTACCACGCGCTGATCGCGCATTTCGAAAAAGGCGACGATACCGGCCTGGAGCAATATTCCGCGAAGGCACTCGCCCGTGTCTGGAAGGCGCAGCGGTTCTCCTGGTGGATGACCAACATGCTGCACACCTATCCCGACTCGATCAGCTACGAACAGAAACTCCAGCAGACCGAACTCGAATACCTGCTTTCCTCGAACGCGGCCAAGCGATCGTTCGCGGAGAACTACACCGGTCTGCCGTTCTAGTACGGCTCGCACCAACGGGCGCGGGACCCGGCATGCCGACCGCGCGATGCGTGAGGGCATGCCGACCGCGCGATGCGTGAGGGCAAGCCGTTCACTCACCCGTCGATCTTGACCTTTCCTGCTTTCACCAGCATCTGCCAGCGCTCCATGTCCTTGCGGATCGAAGCACCAAAGGCCTCCGGCGTTCCACCCGCGGGTTCCACATCGTCGGCCGCGAACCGGCTGCCCATCGCAGGCGAACGGAGCACCGCGTTGATGTCGCGATTGAGGGTCGCGACAATATCGTGTGGCGTGCTCCTCGCCACCACGAGGCCGTGCCAGAGATCGACATCGAATCCGGGCACGCCCGCTTCCGCGAACGTCGGCATGCCGGGCAGCGCAGCGAGGCGTTGCGGGCTTTCCACCGCGAGAGGCCGCAACTTGCCCGCCTTTGCAAGCTGCAGCAGCGTGCTCGTGCCGCCGAAGAGCAACTCGATCTGTCCCCCGAGGAGATCGTTCAGCGCCGCGCCCGTCCCCTTGTAGGGCACATGGCTCATGCGGATGCCCGCCACCGAGGCGAAGTATTCGGTAGACAGATGGATCAGCCCGCCCACGCCCGAGGATCCGTAGGTCACCGTCCCCGGTGCCGCGCGAGCCTTGTCGATTACCCGGGCAAGCGTGTCCGCGGCGGCATTCGCCGAACCGACCACCATCATCGGCTCGCGGGTGAACTGGATCACCGGCTGAATGGCATTGATCGGATCGAATCCCGGCTTGCTCACCACCGCATTGCCCGCGTAGCTTCCCGAAATTACCAGAAGCGTATAGCCATCGGCCGGCTCGCGAAGCGCGATCTCTGCACCAAGGTTGCCGCCGGCGCCCGGGCGGTTCTCGATCACCGTCACGTACCGCCGCGACTCGGACAAGCGGGCGGCAATCAGCCGCATGAACGTGTCCGAGCCGCCGCCGGATGCGAACGGAACGATCACCCGGATCGGTTTGGACGGATAGGTTCGCCCTTGCCCTCGCGCCACAGTCGAAACGACGGCGGCGCCCATCGCTGCACCCAACGCGGCAACGAAGCCCCTGCGGCTGATGCTCAACGCGCCTCCGACGCTACGGCCACGCCCGCCTTCGCATACCGGCTCACCGGCCATGGCAGCCCGAGGTTCTCCCTGAGCGTGCTGCCCTCGTATTTCGTACGGAACAGTCC
>CANIEV010000260.1 GCA_947466535.1 Betaproteobacteria bacterium | reverse complement strand
TTTCCTATCCCGTCGGACTCGTCCTGATCATCGCCCTGATGCTGTTAGCGGGCTGGATCATCGAGCGACTTACGGTACGCCCGCTGGTCGAGCGCGGCGCACCCGAACTCGCGCCCATCCTGACATTGCTCGGCGTCCTGGTGCTGATACGCGAAGGCGTGTCGCTGATCTTCGGGCCCGATCCCCAGGCGGTGCCGTATCCCTTCGGCTTCGGACGGCTGGAAATCCCGTTCGGAGGCGAACTCACCCTTGCCGGGTCGTATCAGAGTTTTTTCATCATCGGCGCCACGCTCGCGGTGTTTCTCGCAACCTGGTTCTTCTTCGAGCGCACTTTCTGGGGCAAGTGCTTCGAGGCGGTGGCGATCAACCGTCGCGCCGCCGCGCTGATGGGCATCAACCTCTCCCGGGTCACCGCGCTTGCGTTCGCGGCGGGTGCGGGCGTGGCAGGTCTCGCAGGCATGCTGGTCGGGCCGAACATCTCGGCGCATTACCTGATGGGTATTCCGCTCGCGATCCAGGGATTCACCGCACTGGTGGTGGGCGGCGTTGGTCGTGTTGAAGGTGCGCTGCTCGGAGGAATACTGCTTGCGCTGGTCGAACAACTTACCGCCCGCTATGCGCCGATACCCTCGGGCTATGCGCAGGGTGTGCCGCTCATCCTGCTGATCGTGTTCCTGCTGGTGCGCCCGACCGGGTTGCTGCGCGCCAAGGAGTCGCGCTGATGCAGTCGCTGCTGCGCTGGCTCGGGGCAGTGGTGGTGCTTTCGGGCGCCGCCTTCCTGCTCGGTGACTACCAGAACGACGTCTATCGAAAGCTGCTGCTCTGGATCACGCTCGCGCTTGGCTACAATTTTCTCTTTGGCGTCGTCGGGCAACTTGCCCTGTCGCATTTTGCGTTCTACGGCACGGGCGCCTACTCCGTGGTCATCTTTCTTTTTCAGGCCAATCTTCCGCTGCCTCTCGCGGTGGCGGCCGGCATCCTGATCTGCATCGTGCTTGCACTCGCGGTGGCGATTCCCGCCACGCGCCTCGAGGGCTTCTACCTCGCGCTCGCGACGCTTGCCTTCGCGCAGTTGTTCATCGTCGTGCTGAACGAAGGGGGCTCGGTGACCGGCGGCAACGGCGGCATTGCCAACTACACGCTTCCGCCGGTGTTCGGTCAGACGATCGACGGCCCTTGGTACACGGCAGTGATCGTGGTGCTCATGCTCGGCACGCTTGCACTGCTCTGGCGACTGGACAATTCCTGGTTCGGCCGTGCCTGCCGCGCGATTCGCGACAACCCTCAGGCGGCGGCGGCCATGGGCGTCGATGTGCCGCGGATCAAGGTCATTGCCTTCGTGGTCACGAGCACGCTCGCGGGGGTAGCTGGCATGGTGTACGCGTTCGTGGACAACACGGTGAATCCCGCGATCTTCAGCCTCGAGAACGCGTTCCTCCTGCTGTTCATGGTGATCGTGGGCGGCACCGGGCGGCATCTCGGCTCGGTGATCGGCGCGGTGCTGCTGTATTCGCTGCCCTTCGTCCTGTCGCCTATCATCGGCCATCATCACGCGATCGTCTTCGGTCTCCTGATGGTGGTGGCGATCCTGTTCCAGCCCAAGGGCCTGGTGGGCGTGTACGACAGCCTTCGCGCGCGGCGTGCGCGTGCCGCATCGTCCGGAGCGCCGAAATGAGCGCAGCCGGACGGACACCGCTGCTCGAGGTGCGCGGACTGACCAAGTGCTTTGGCGGACTGGTCGCGGTGTCGGAACTGGACTTCGATCTTTACCCGGGCGAGATCCTCGGGCTGATCGGCCCCAACGGCGCAGGCAAGAGCACCACCTTCAACCTGATCGCCGGTGCGCACACCGCAACCGAGGGCACCATGACGTTCGACGGCGAGCGCATCGATGGCGTGCCGCCGCACCGCATCGCGGCGCGCGGCATCATGCGCACCTTTCAGCACAACATGCCGTTTGCCGGCATGTCGGTGGCGGACAACGTGCTCGTGGGCACGCACTGCGGCCTGAGCGGCGGGAAGTCCGGCGTCGGTCTGCTGTCGGTCCTTGCGAATACGCCCGCTGCGCGCGCGGCCGAGGCCCGTGCCCGCGCGAAGGCGGAGGAACTCATCGAATTCGTAGGACTTGCGGACGAACGCGGCACCGATGTGACCTCGCTTTCCTTTGGCCAGGGCCGCCTGCTCGAGACCGCGCGTGCTCTCGCCGGCGACCCGAAACTGATGCTGTTTGACGAACCCGCGGCGGGCCTCACGCCCGCAGAATGCGTGCGCCTGGCGGTGATCATCCGCAGCATCGCGGCGCGCGGCATCGCGGTGTTGCTGATCGAGCACGACATGCATTTCCTGCTGCGGCTTGCGCAGCGCGTCGTGGTGCTGAATTTCGGCTGCAAGATTGCCGACGGCAGTCCCGAGGCGATCCGTGCCGATCCCGCGGTGGTGGAGGCTTATCTCGGCGAAGCGGGAGCGCTCGCCTCGGTGGCGGAGGGCTCGCATGCTCAGGCTTGAGGGGGTGCGCGCCGGCTACGGCACCGCGGAAGTGATCCGCGGCGTCGAGCTTTCGGTTGAGGCGGGCGAGACGGTGGCGCTGCTCGGCCCCAATGGTGCTGGCAAGTCGACCCTGCTTGCCGCGATCACCGGCACCGTTCCGCGCCGGAGCGGCACGATCCTGCTCGATGGCACCGACCTCTCGCGTGCGCCGAGTCATGACATCGTCGCGGCCGGGATAGCGCTCGTCCCCGAGGGGCGGCTGATGTTCGCGCCGATGACGGTTGAGGACAACCTGCGGCTCGGCGCGGTGCGCCTGAGCGCACGCGCTGGCAGTTCGCTTGTCGAGCGTTACGAATACGTCTATACGCTGTTTCCGCGGCTGAGAGAACGCCGCGCGCAGTTCGCCGGCACGCTTTCCGGTGGCGAACAGCAGATGGTGGCGATCGGACGTGCGCTGATGTCTGCGCCGAGGATGCTGCTGCTCGATGAGCCGTTTCTCGGCCTGGCGCCGAAGATCGTCGCCGAAATCCGCGAATCGCTCGACATGCTTCGCAATTCCGGTTTGACCTTGCTGATCGTCGAGCAGAAACTGGACATAGCGCTCGCCTTTGCGTCACGCGCCTACGTGATGATCAAGGGTCGGGTCGAGCTGCACGAGACCACGCAGGCGCTGTCCCACCGCGCGGATCTCACGACGCTTTACTTTGATCTCGCCGCCGTCCAGGCGTGATCGCAGAGCCGCGGGATGCCCCGCGCAGGCGTGCGACGAGGCAGGCGCAGGACGAAATCGGGAATTCGTAACTTGATTGCAGGAGGCGACATGAATGCAGGCTTCAAGAACGCGCCCGCCGCAGCCGCGGGCTACCAGGGACTCTCCGGTACGCGGGGCGTCCATCACCTCGCGCTGACCTGCGCGGACATGAAGCGCACCACCGAGTTCTATGTGAACGTGGTGGGCCTGCCGCTGGTGCACGCGATGAAGGTGCCCGCCGGCGTGGGCGTCGGTCCGCTCAACCGCGGCAACCCGCCCTACGAGCGGCTTCGTCACTACTTCTTCGACATGGGCAACGACTCGCTGCTCGCGTTCTTCGAGATATCGCCCGAGCTCGAACCCAAGGCCAAGCGCGACGCGCTCGGCGGCATGCAGCATCTCGCGCTCGCGGTGACGCCCGCGCAGCTCGATGCGCTGATGGCGCGGCTGCAAGCGCACAAGGTGGATTTCAGCGGGCCGGTCGACATTCTTCCCGGCCTGAAGTCGATCTACTTCTACGATCCCGACGGCATCCGCATCGAGGCATGCATGCAGCCTGTTGCAGGCGAGGCGCCGACGGTGATCGCAAGCGTGCTGCAGACGCAGGCGAAGGCCACCGAGGAGCTCGCCACGATGCCGGACTTCGATCCGACGTGGGTATCCGCGATGACGACCGACCTGCCCAAGGCCTGAACTCCGGCGGATCGCCGGTGCACGGCTCGGGAAGCTCTTATTGATTGCCCGAATGCCTGACTTCGTGACGGGCTTCCCCCTGGAGTGGGGGACTTGCAAGGGGGCGCCGCCCCCTTGTTCAGCCTATCCCTAGGGAATCGCTGATCAAGTCCAATTTCGAGGCTTGAAGGTTCAGCGTTCCCTCTGAGATGGGGGAGTTACGAGGGGGCGTAGCCCCCTTGTTCAGTGGCTCCCTAGATCGCGTCGTTTCGCAAGAGGCGCGCCAAGGCGCGATCCAACGCATCCGGATCGATCGGTTTGGTGAGATAGTCATCCATTCCGGCTGCAAAGCAGCTTTCCCGGTCGCCCTCCATCGCGCGTGCGGTGAGCGCGATGATCGGTATGTGGCCGCCGCTGATCTCCTCCGCCTCGCGGATTTTCTCGGTGGCGTCCAGCCCGCCCATGTCGGGCATCTGCAGGTCCATCAGTATCAGGTCGAAGCGCTTTTCCTTGAGTGCCTCCAGCGCAAGTCTGCCGTTCGTCGCGAGCGTCACCGCGTGTCCGCGTTTCTCGAGCAGCAGGCGTATCAGCGTCTGGTTCACCGGATGGTCTTCCGCGACAAGGATGGATGCGCCCGGGGTCGGTTCCGACCCGCCGCTGGCGCCGGCGCCAAGCGCATGTCGTCCACCGCCCCCGTCGAGCAGCGCATCCAGTTCGCGGGTGACAATCGGCTTGCGCAGGCTTCGCACCGTTGTATCCGCTGCGGGCACGGCTGCGCTTACCTCAAGCATAAGCACGCGCTGAGAAAAAAACTGAGACCATTCCCCGATCAGTCGCAGCGGTTCCGTCGTTTCCCCGGGGCGGAAATCGATGAATATCCAGTCGTAGTTTGCGCCCGCCCCCCGGGCGAGCTCGATTTCGCGTCGCGCAGCAGCGACACCGGCGACCGACTGTACCTGTGCACCGCGCGCGACGAGCAGTGCCGACATCTGCGCGCGGGCACCGGGATGATCGTCGATGACGAGCGCTTTCTTTCCGTCGAGCGACACCGTGACCGCGGGCGCGGCCGACACTACGGTCAGGGGCAGTCGCAGGATGAAGGTGCTGCCGGTGCCGACCGTGGAGTGGACCGTGATCTCGCCGGACATCAGGTGTGCGAGGCGCGAGGAGATCGCAAGTCCCAGTCCCGTGCCGCCATAGCGCCGCGTGGTCGAAGTGTCGGCCTGCGAAAAGGCTTTGAAGATCGACTCGGTCTTTTCCCGCGGGATGCCCAGCCCGGTGTCGCGAACCGCGAATTCGAGGAATTGCGGTTCTGCTGCAGGTACGGGCCTTATCCGCACCTCGACTTCTCCGCGGTCGGTGAATTTGATCGCGTTGCCGAGGAGGTTGATGA
>CANIEV010000259.1 GCA_947466535.1 Betaproteobacteria bacterium | reverse complement strand
GCTCGCCGCCAAGCTGAAGGAGGTCATCGACTTCGGCGAAGACAACATGAACCGCAGCGACAAGCTGCAGCGGCTCGCGGTCGCGCTCATGCAGGCGCGCGACCTCGCGGCTTTCCTGTCCTCGCTCTACCTGCATTTGCGGGAGGACTTCGCGGTTCCCCATGTGGCGGTCCGCGTCTGGAAGGAGTCTGACCGAGACGGTGCGGGGCGCGCCGAGTTCGAGCCGGTGAGCGATGCACTCAAGGATTACGCCGCGGGTCTCGAACATCCGTACTGCGGCCCGAGCGGCAACGTCGAGGCGGCATCCCTGTTCGGCGATGCGGCCTCGCATGTGCGCTCGGTGGGGCATCTCGCGCTTCGAGCCGGCGGCAGCGGCGTGGATCGCCCCTGCATCGGGTTGCTCGCGCTCGGAAGCGAAGACCGGATGCGCTTCCAGTCGGATATGGACACGCTCTACCAGGAGCGACTGGCCGAACTCGTCAGCGCAGGTCTGGCACGCATCCTGTGAACCGTGTGCGTGGCGCGGTGTGTTCCGGCCGTATGACCACGAACGGATGCCCCGCAACCCGTCGGGGACTGCGGTGATGAAACGAGAGCCAGGCGCAGCGGGTCAAGCGTCGAGCCCGCCACGGAGCGATCCGCGGGTAGCCGATTTCCTTGCCGATCTTGCGAATGCTCGACGCCTCTCCGGGCACACCTGCGTTGCCTACGCGCGCGATATCGCGCGGTTGTTCGAGGTGATCGGTGCAACGCCGCTTGAGCGCCTTCAGGCGATCGATATCCGTCGCGCGGTGGCGAAACTGCACGGCAGAGGACTCGACGGCCGGTCGATCGCGCGGATGCTGTCGGCCTGGCGAAGCTTCTATCGCTGGCTCGCGAAGCATCACGGATTCAAGCTCAATCCCTGCGAGGGCCTGCGTGCGCCGAAGAGCGCAAAGCGCCTGCCCGACGCGCTCTCGCCCGACGCGGTATCCCGCCTTCTCGAAGGCGTTGCGGAGGATGCGCAGGAACTGCGCGACAAGGCGATGTTCGAATTGTTCTATTCGTCCGGCCTGCGTCTTGCGGAACTCGTGGGGCTGGATGCCGCGTCGGCCCGCGGAATGCGGGCCGACGCGGAAGTCACCGTCGTCGGCAAGGGCCGCAAGACGCGCTCCGTGCCGGTTGGCCGCAAGGCGCTCGATGCACTTGCCGGCTGGTTGGAAGTGCGAGCGCAACTTGCACGGCCGGACGAAGGCGCGCTTTTCGTCGGTGCGCGGGGCGAGCGTATTTCGCCCCGGGTGGTGCAGGCGCGGTTGTCGCGCTGGAGACTGAAGCAGGGTGTCGATGCGAAGGTGCATCCGCACGTGCTGCGCCACTCGTTCGCAAGCCACGTACTGCAATCCTCGGGTGACCTTCGCGCGGTGCAGGAAATGCTCGGCCACGCGAGCATTTCGACCACGCAGGTATATACGCATCTGGATTTCCAGCACCTGGCGAAAGCCTACGACGCCGCCCACCCGCGCGCCAAGAAAAAGTCCTGACGATGAGCGGCGGCGATACGCAGACGGCGCCCGTTCCGCGCGTGAGCGAGCTCTTCTGGGCGTTCTTCCAGATCGGCGTCTCGGGATTCGGCGGCGTCCTTCCCTGGGCGCGCAGGGTGCTGGTAGAGAAGCGCCGCTGGCTGAGCGATGACCAGTTCACCGACGCGCTGTCGGTGTGCTCGGTGCTGCCGGGACCGAACATCGTCAACATGTCGGTATCGCTCGGCGCGAAATACGCCGGTGCACGCGGCGCGATCGCCTGTTTCGGCGGCCTGATGCTTGCGCCGTTCGTGATCGTGCTTGCGCTCGGGATCATCTACACCGAATACGGACAGATCCCGCAGGTAGGATCGGCGTTCCGCGGCATGTCCGCGGTCGGCGCGGGCCTGCTGCTTGCCTCGGGTTTTCGCCTCGCGAGTTCGCCGCGTCTGCGCAATCCGGTATCCCTGTTCGGTGGCGCGATGTTCCTGTTGGTCGCGATTTTCCGCTTGCCGCTCATCGCTGCGCTTGCGGTTCTCGGGCCCTGCGCGGTGTTCGTGGCGTGGAAGCGCATGCGTGTGGCGCGATCATGAGCATCCTGCTCGAACTCGCCGGCGCTTTCGCGTTGCTGTCGCTGGTGTCGATCGGTGGGGCGAACTCGGTGCTGCCCGAGATGCACAGGCTGGTGGTCGAGTCCCATGCCTGGGTAAGCGGCGAGCAATTCTCCGAACTGTTCGCGCTGGCGCAGGCCGCGCCCGGGCCGAACGTCCTGGTGGTGAGCCTGATCGGCTGGAAGGTGGCGGGATTTTTCGGTGCGCTGGTGGCCATTCTTGCGAGTTGTGTGCCAACCTGTCTGCTGGCGTTCTTCACCACGCGCTGGCTCGAGTTGCATCGCGACGCGCCGTGGCAGAAATATGTGCAGGCGGGGTTGGCGCCGATCACCGTGAGCCTCATTCTTGCGAGCGGCTGGATCATCACGCTCGGTGCCGCTCGCGGTCCGGTGTCGATTGCGATTACGATCGCAACAGCGGTGGCGATGCTCAAGTTGTCCGTGCATCCCCTGTGGTGGATCGTCGCCGGCGCGATTGCCGGCTTGTTGGGATGGGTCTGATATGGCATTTCTCTCGCGAAAACGAAAATCGGAACGCAAGGACGGGCGCGGCGGCGGTTCGTCGCGTCCTGGCGTCGGCATGCAGCGACGAGACAATCGTCCGGCGCGAAACGAACGTGCGACGCCGCCGCACCCTACCGAGCCGGTGCGCGGTGCGCCCGGCGGCCAGCCCGCATTCGTGCTCAAGGAAGGCCGCGAGAGTTCGATCCAGCGGCGTCACCCATGGATATTCTCGGGCGCGATCGCGCAGATCGACGGCGAGCCTGCGTCAGGCGACGTGATCGCGGTGCTCGCCTACGACGGCGGATTCCTCGGCTGGGCGGCCTACAGCCCGACATCGCAGATTCGCGGCCGCCTGCTCGAGACCGATCGCAACGCGCAGCCCGGTGCGGCCTGGCTGCGCAGCAAACTGGAACGCGCGGTCGGACGGCGCCTCGCGCTTGCGCGGGAATCCGGGCGGGATGTTTCGGACAACGCGACGCGACTTGTGAATGCGGAAGCTGACGGCCTGCCCGGCCTGATCATTGACCGTTATTCGGACACGCTGGTGGTGCAGATTCTTTCCGCGGGCGCGGAGCGCTGGCGGGATCTGCTCGCCGACATGCTTCCGGAGGTCAGCGGTTGTCCGCGGGTGTACGAACGATCGGATGCGGAAGTGCGCAGTCTCGAAGGGCTGCCGCCGCATGTGCGCATGCTGGCGGGCGAGAAGCATGATCGCCCGGTGGAAATCAGCGAGCACGGCTTGCGTTACCGGGTCGACATCGCGGCCGGGCAGAAGACCGGCTTCTATCTCGACCAGCGCGACAACCGCAGGCGCGTGGGAGATCTCGCGCGCGGCCGCGAATCGCTCAATGCCTTCTGTTACACCGGCGGCTTCAGTCTCAATATGCTCGCGGGAGGCGCGAAGTCGGTGCTGTCGATCGACAGTTCCGGGCCGGCGCTCGAATTTGCGCGCGCCAACGCGGACCTCAACGGTCTTTCGGGCGATGCCGCACAGTGGCTGGAAGGCGACGTGTTTGTGGAACTCCGGCGCCTTCGCAACGCGGGGCGTAGCTTCGACCTGATCGTGCTCGACCCGCCGAAATTCGCGCCGACGGCGAAGCTCGCCGAGGCCGCTTCGCGCGGCTACAAGGACATCAACCTCAATGCTCTGAAGCTGCTTCGCCCGGGTGGTCTGCTTGCCACGTTCTCCTGCTCGGGCGGCGTTTCGGCGGAATTGTTCCAGCGTATCGTTGCGGGCGCGGCGGCGGATGCCGGCGTGTCTGCCACCATCCTGCAGCGCTTCGCGGCCTCCGAGGATCATCCGGTGCTGCTCGAATTCCCCGAAGGGGATTACCTAAAGGGTCTTCTGCTCAGGCGGGAGTAGATGCGGTCCGAGTAAATGCCGCGGGAGCAACCCGCCGTGCGGGTCAGAGCACAGGTGAAGACGGTGCCACCGACACGTTCGCGTTGTCGCTTTTCGCAAGTTCGCTCGCGACGAAACCCGAGGCCTTGGCTTTTTCGATGAATTCGCCAAGGCAGCGTCCTGCGGCATCGCGCCCGACCGGCACGCCCGAGGCCTGCAGGATCGCCATGAAGCGGCCGGGCAGCACCCGAGATCCTGGCAGGCTGGTGGCGGTCTCAAGAATTGGCTGCTTCACGCCGGCAAGCACATCGGCTTTGCCCGTCACGAGCGATTCCACCGAGCCGGTGTATTCCTCGGAGTGCACCAGCGTCGCCTGCTTCAGGCTGCGACGCAGGTACAGGTCGTAGGCACTTTTTGCGGTTGCGGCTACGCGGACTCCCGTCTTGTCGACGTCCTCCACCGACTTGATCGGCGAGTCGCCCTTTACCATGTACACGCCCTCGATTTCCACGTAGGGTGCCGTAAAGCGGATATCCGCTGCGCGCAGCGGGTCCACGGCGAGGAAGGCCACGTCCCAGGCGCCCGCCTTGACCGCATCGGCCATTTTCCCTGCGCCGTCGTAGGCGATGATCTCGATCGGTAGCCCGAGGCTGCGGGCGAATTCGCGCGCGAGCGCGGGCGCAACGCCGCTGAGTTCGCCGGTCTTTGCGTCGCGTTGCACCAGGACCGGATTGCCGTAGTTGATGCCCACGCGAAGGGTTCCGGTCGGAGCGAGTTCGGCAAGCGTGGCGGGAGAAGTCATGATCGATGTGCTTTCCAGTGATGGGATTGTGAGCGGCTGCCTTACTGCCTCGTGATACCGGCGGCGCTGACTACGCCTGTCCAGACCTTGAGTTCGTCGGCGATGTACTGGCCGAATTCCGCCGGAGTCATCGGCGCGGGTTCGACGCCAAGCCGCAACGCTCGCTGGCGGGTATCGTCCTGGCGAAGGAGCGTGTTGACCTCGGTGTTGAGCCGGGTCACCACGGACGCCGGCGTGCCTGCCGGGCCGACGATGCCGAACCAGTTCACCGCGGCCACCTCGGGCATGCCGGCCTCTTTCGTTGTGGGCACGTCGGTGAGCGCGGGAGAACGATTGGGGCCGGTCTGGGCGAGTGCGCGAAGCCGCGCGGCGTTGGTGTGGAAGCTTGAAATTCCCATGATGCCCATCTCGATCTGGCCCGACACCACCGCGGTCGCGGCATCCGACGCACCCTTGTACGGGACGTGCACGATGTCTATCCCTGCCTTGATCCGCAGCATCTCGCCGATCAGGTGCAGCAGTCCGCCGGCGCCGTAGGAGCCGAAACGGAT
>CANIEV010000258.1 GCA_947466535.1 Betaproteobacteria bacterium | reverse complement strand
GCAATCTCATCTCGGCCAATCGTCCAAGCCAGACCGTACGGAGATTGCTTCGCTGCGCTCGCAATGACGGCCACCGGGGTCATTGCGAGCGCAGCGAAGCAATCTCCTCCGGCGCATCGTCCAAATGTCAGTTAAACGCCTGCAGAGCCGCACCAATGCTGGAGGTTTCTCGCAGATTGCCAGGATAGGCCTCCCGGTTCCGGCCGCCCCGGCCGCGTGATTGTCTCCTTGTGTGATCTGCCGAACAGACGCCGCGCGCAACGCGCCCTAGGCTTCCGTCAGTCGCCTTCACGCCTGCGAAATTTCAGTGGCTGGGCCGCCGACAATCACGAGGTATCACGATGAAACTGAACTACACAATATGCGTTTCCGCAGTTGCACTTGCGTTTGCCGCCACCGGCGCGATCGCCCAAGCTTCGCCGGAGGTCAAGCAGGACAAGGCGCAGATGAAGTCCGACAAGACAGCCGGCAAGATGGCGGCGGAGTCCAAGGACTCGGCTCAAGTTGCCCGGGACACGCGCAACGTCAAGCGCGAAAGGGAAGTGGTCGCGACCGACAAAGCCAAGCTGAAAGCCGACCTGAAGAAGTAAGGTTCAGCGGCCCCCGCCGGTCATTGCGAGCAGCCGCAGGCAAAGCAATAGACGATCGGGCAATCTCTGCATCGTTACGCGGGAGATTGCTTCGCTTCGCTCGCAATGACGACCACCGGGGGGATTGCTTCGCTTCGCTCGCAATGACGCGCATCCACCGTCGTCATTGCGAGGAGCGCAGCGACGAAGCAATCTCCGTCGCCCGGCCCCGTTTGCCGGGTTCAGACGATCACGCCGCCTGCGGCTCGATCTGCATCGATCCGAACTCGGCAATTCGCGGCAGCACATCCTTCGCGAACAGGGTCATGCTGTCCACCGTGTCCTCGTGCGACAGCCACCCGCCCTGCATCATCGGCAACAGATGGCCGCAACCGCCGATGTACTGATAGAAGTCGCGCAGCTGTTCGTACACCTCGTCGGGCGTACCGGCGAACACGGCTCCCGAGCGGATGAGCTCCTCCGTGGGCGAGCTGACGTTGTTCACCGGCGTCACGCCGTCGCGCTGGTAGTACGGTGCGCGCACCACGCCGGTCTTCTGGCCGCGCAGCGCCGCGGCCACGTTTGCCTCCACCGGCGCGTAGCCCGCGGGGTTGGTGTAGGCCTCGCTCGTCTGGGCGGAACTCTCGAAGTAACCGCGGATCTTGGCCGCGCGCTCGAACGCCTGTTCGCGCGTGTGCCCGACGGCGAGAACCGCGAGATAACCGAAGCGGTCTGCATCGGGCGCCGGACGACCGAGTTCCTTGTAGCGCCGGCGGTAGGTATCGAAGATGCCTTTGCCGCTGAGCGCGTTGAAGCCGGCGCAGAGCCGGTAGCCGCGATCGGCCACCGGATTCACCCCCGCCACGCCAAAGGCGGTGGTCCACACCGGCGGATGCGGCTGCTGGTACGGCCGCGGCCAGATGTTCACCTGGCGGAACTGGAAGTGCTCACCTTCCCAGTTGAACGCGCCGTCCTGCGTGGTCATCGCCTTGATGATCAGGTCGTGCGCCTCCCAGAATCGGCTGGTGATCGTGGGCGGGCTGATGTTGGCCGGCGCGACTTCGGTCGGGTAACCCTTGACCAGACCCATCTCGAGCCGCCCGCGCGTGACGACATCCACATACGAAAGCTCTTCCGCCGCGAGCAGCGGATCGGCGCGCACGCCGATCGGCACGCCGAGCGTCAGAAGCCGCGCGCGCTTGGTGGTGCGCGCGAGCATCGCCAGCGGCATCATCACCGAGGCCGAGAGACAGGTCGGCGTGCTGTGATGCTCGTTGATCATGATGTTCATGCCGAGCTCGTCGCAGAGCTGCCACTCGTCGAGATAGCGGTTGAGCAACTTCGCGCCCTCTTCCGGATCGAAAATCCGGTTGGGCAGCGTTACCCGAAGATTCTTCGGATCCGCCGTCCACGCGGCGGGATAGGGATTCTCGGAAAAGTACCAGACCTTCATTGCAACACCTCGCCTTGCCTGATGCGCGGGCGTTTGCCCGACGCCTTTAATTTTCGCCTCATCCCACGGCCTTCACGAACGCCGCCGGCTGTTCCACATGCGGGTAATGGCCCGCGCCCTCGATCAGGTTCAGCGTCGCACCGCGGATCAGCTTCGCGTACAGCTCGTGGACCTCGCGCCGGGTGATTTGGTCCTGCACGCCGCGGATCACCACCGTCGGCACGCTCACCCGGTGCAGCCAGTGCGCCAGTTGCGGATTGTGCAGGAAGGGCTTCCAGCCGTAGAAGGCCACACCTTCGGTATTGCGCGCGATGTTCGTGAGCTCGGCCTCGTTCAGGGTCGCCACGTCGCGCACCGCTTTCGCGGTATCGGCGAAAGCGAGATTGATCCATTCCTTGCGCGGCAGGGCAAAGAAGTCGAGATAGTCGCGCGTGGTGCGATCACCCGCCTTCACGCCCACCGGTCCGGAGAGCACCAGCTTCGCGAGTGCCGAGCAGTTGCGCACCGCGATCTCGGCTGCGATCCAGCCGCCGAACGAAGCGCCCACGAGCGTGACGTCGCGCAGTTTCCATGCATCGATCAGATCGAGATAGAAGTACGCAATATCCGAGACGCTGCGAAATGCCTCCGGCCGAAGCGAAGGGCCGAAGCCGGGATGCCAGGGTGCGATCACCCGGTAGCGTTTGGAAAGCGCGAGCAGCGCTTCCTCGGAAAAATCCCTCGGGCCGTCGATGCCGTGCAAGAACAAAAGTGCCGGACCGTCACCTGCTTCGAGAACCTTCGTGCTTGCCCCGCCCAACTCGAGCGCCGATTCCCGCCATGCGGGCGCGCCTGAACCACCTCCTCCTGCCATTGCCACTCCGTTTTTGTCGTTCTGATCCTGGGATGGGTACCTGAAATGCGGCACCCGCAGTACGCATGCAACCGCATTGTTGCATGTTCTACTATGCGGAAACCTTTTCAAACTACCGTACAAGCTGACTTCCGCGGTGTCAACTCCGCAGGTATGCTTGCGGCGGCTTTCAAGGTCGATGGTCGAACATTGCGCAAACAGAGGCGCGAACAAGCAGTCGCGATCCGGACAACAAAACGCCGGACGTGAACAGGAGAAGATCAGCATGACACGGGGATCGGGCATCTTCATTGCCGCAACAAGCGCGGCACTCATCGCAAGCGGCGGCGCGTTTGCGCAGGCTTGGCCGTCCCGCACCATCAACCTCGTTCTGCCCTACGCGGCAGGCGGCCCCACCGACGCGGTGACCCGAATCCTCGGACAGAAGCTCGGCGAGAGCCTTGGCCAGACAGTGGTGGTGGAGAACGTGCCGGGCGCAAACACGATGGTGGGCACCGAGCGCGTGGCGCGTGCCAACGCCGACGGCCATACGCTGCTGGTGGCAAGCGTCACCACGCTCAGCATCAACCCGTTCCTGTACAAGGCGATCCGCTACAAGGTCACCGATTTCGCACCGGTGTCGATGATGGTGAAGACGCCCTTCACCATGACCATCAACAAGAACCTGCCGCCGCAGACGCTGCAGGAATTCATCACCTACGCAAAAACGCGGCCCGGCCAGGTGTTCCACGGCATGAACCCGGGGCGCGGCAACACCAACGAACTGCTTGGCGAGATGCTGAACCTCGCTGCCGACATCAAGACGGTGCCGGTGCCCTACAAGGGCCTGGGTGCTGCGCTCACCGCGGTGATCGCGGGCGAGATCCAGTACATGTTCGATTCGATCAACACCACCGTCGGCGCGGTGAAGGCGGGCACGGTGCGTGTACTCGCACACACCGGCGACCGTCGCTCCCCCGCGCTGCCCGACGTGCCCACGTTCGCGGAAGCCGGCTTTCCCGGCATGACCGCCAACTTCTGGTACGGCGTGGTGGCACCGGCGGCGACGCCGCGCCCGGTGATCGAGCGCCTGAACGCGGCGATCATCGCTGCCTTTCGCGCCGACGACGTGCGTGCGCGCATCGAAGGCGTGGGCCTCACCTCGGATGCGGGCAGCCCGGAGGCATTCACCGCCATCTACCAGCGCGACGCGGAAGTCTGGGGCGGCGTGATCAAGCGGCTCGGGCTGCAGCTGGATATCTGATCGGGTAGCATTTTGATCTCCGCGTTGCGCGGAGATCGCAACGACACGAGGAGAAGGCAGATGGCGAAGTTCAAGAACTACGCGCCCGAAGGCGTGATCCCGGCGGTCCTGCTGCCGTTTGCGGAAGACCTCTCGATCGATGCGCCCGCGTTCAAGTCGCACCTGCTCGATGTGGCCTCGGTCGAGGGCCTGAACGCGCTCACCCTGAACGCGCACTCCACCGAAGTCTCCTCCTGCACCTTCGAGGAGCAGGAACGCGTGCTCGACATCGCGCTCGAGACGGTGGGCGACCGTATCCCGATCATCAACGGCGTGTATTCCGACGGCAGTCTGGAAGCCGCGCGCATCGCCGCGATGGCGACGAAAAAGGGTGCATCGAGTCTGCTTGTGTTTCCGCCGACGGTGTATCGCTACGGCCAGACGCCGGAGATGGCGATCGAGCACTTCCGCCGCATCTCGGATTCGAGCGGCCTGCCTATCATCCTGTTCCAGTACCCGCTCGCAAGCGGCATGGGCTACCCGCTGCCGACGCTGCTGAAGATCATGGAAGCGGTGCCCGCGGTGCGCGCGATCAAGGACGGCTGCGGCATCCCCGAGCAGCACGAAGCACACATCCGTGCGCTGCAGTCCCTGCCCCGGCCGGTGAACGTGCTCTCCACCCACAGCGCCTGGCTCTACAGCTCGCTCGTGATGGGTTGCAACGGCCTGCTGTCGGGCTCGGGCAGCGTGATCGCCGACCTGCAGGCGCGGCTCTACCGCGCGGTGCGCTCGGGCGACATGGCCACCGCCACCGAACTGCATCACCGCGTGTCGGCCACCTCGCGCGTGTTCTACGCCGACCCGAAGGTGAACATGCACAACCGCATGAAGGAAGCGCTGGTGTTGATGGGCAAGCTGCGTTGCGCCGCGGTGCGCCCGCCGCTGATGAAGCTCTCGTCCGACGAGATCGCGCGCCTCGGCCGCGCGATGACCGAAGCGGGTCTGATGCCAGCGTCGAAATTGCGCAGCGCGGCCTGAGGCTGCACCGCCCCGCCTTCTCCATCTCCCGGAATTCCGGGAGATAATGCCCGCCCGCGGGGAAATCGATACAAAAAAGCAGCGGCGGGCACACAGGAGGAGTTTCGATGAAACTGCGCACCCTTGCCGGCGCGACGCTCGCGCTGTGCAGCATCCTTGCCACCCACGCCGTCCTCGCCCAGCAGGACTGGCCCAGCCGCGCGATCCGCTTCGTCGTGCCGTATCCGCCCGGCACCAGCGGCGACCTGATCGCACG
>CANIEV010000257.1 GCA_947466535.1 Betaproteobacteria bacterium | reverse complement strand
TCCTGCACATGGCCGCCGACGCGGCGATCTCGCTCGGTGTAGTGGTCGCGGGCGCCCTTGTGCTCACCACTGGCTGGCTGTGGCTGGACCCGACAATCAGTCTGGTGATCGTGGCAGTCATCCTTGCGGGCACCTGGGGACTGCTCAAGGACTCGGCGCGACTGGCGCTTCAGGCGGTGCCACCCGCGATCGAACCGGCGGCTGTTCTCGAATGGCTCGCCTCCCGCACGGGCGTCACCGAGGTACACGACCTTCACATCTGGGCGATCAGCACCACCGAAATCGCCCTGACCGCGCATCTCGTGATCCCGGGTGAACGACCCGCCGACCTGTTCTATTCGGAGCTCTCGGCGGGTCTCGAGGAACACTTCGGCATCCGCCATCCGACCCTTCAGATCGAATGCGGGGACGGGACCGCAGCGTGCAAACTGGCGCCAAGCGACGTCGTCTGATCAGACTACGGAACGCCCCGCCGGGGCACTGCATATACTGACAATTTGCAAAAAAAGCCCAGCATTGGCGCGGCAAAGCAGGCGTTTAACTGACATTGACCTTCGCGAACCTGCAACTCATTTAGCGCCTGAGCCCGAGTCGCGCGTGGCTTGCGGCAGGCACCACCTCCCGAACTTTTTCAAGCAGTGATTCCGCCGCGTCCGCCTGTACCGGGTCGCTGCCCGCCTTGGTCGCGCGCGCACCGGCCACCAGCACCCCGAGTTCCTCCCGGTTCAGGAACAGCGCGGGAAATTCCGGCCATTCGCGCAATTTGTAACCGGAGCGGCGCTCGCCCTCGATCGGCGCTCCCGCGGCGCGCAGTCGCTCGATATCGCGATAGATCGTGCGCTCCGAAACACCAAGCCCTTCGGCGAGATGCGCCGCGCTTGCCGTCCCGGTCTCGACGATCTTCGTGTAAATCTGAAAAAGCCGCATCGGACTGCTCATGTCGTTCCCTCCCTCGAAATGGCCGCTCGGGTCGCAAGCTCATCCGCCTGTCCCCCATGACGAAGCCCCGACACAAAGGTAAGGTAAGCAAAGCAGTGCGCAAATTCAAGCCTCGGCATTGGTTATGATCCCGCCATGCGAAGAGCAAAAACGGTATCCGCCGAAAAAGTCCGTTGCCCGTGGTGTCTCGGCAGCGAGGCCTACATGCGCTATCACGATGAGGAATGGGGCGTACCGGTTCATGACGATCGCGTGCTGTTCGAATTCATCACCCTGGAAGGCGCGCAGGCCGGTTTGTCCTGGTCGACCATTCTGAACAAGCGCGAGAACTACCGTCGCGCGTTCGCGGGCTTCGATCCCGAGAAAGTGGCTCGTTTTTGTGCACGTGATGTCGCGAGACTGATGAACGACGCCGGAATCGTGCGCAACCGCTTGAAGATCGAATCGACCATCAGCAACGCAAAGGCCTTTCTCGACATCCGGAAGGAATTCGGCAGTTTCGACACCTACGTATGGCAATTCGCAGGCGGACCGCGACGCGGTGCCCCGCACAAGAACCACTGGAACGGTCTGTCCGAAGTGCCGGCCAAGACCGACGAATCAGACCGGATGTCCAGGGATCTTCATCGCCGCGGATTCCGCTTCGTCGGGTCCACTATTTGTTATGCATTCATGCAGGCAACCGGCATGGTCAACGACCACATCGTTTCCTGTTTCCGGTATGCTGAATCCGCTTCCCGTCCTGCGAAACGCAAGCTCGGAAAGACCAGCGAATAAGCACGGCGAGGGCACGTCATGTTGAAAAAACTTCTTTGGGTATTTGCCGCGATCGGCGCCGCGGCCTCCATGCCGCCGGCGTCAGCTGCCGACAATGATGACGCGGTGGTTCTGGTCGCCGCTCCCGCCTTGCGCGACCCGGACTACCGGCAGGCAGTGGTCATCGCGGTTCCGATCGAAGGCAATCGCCATCTCGGCGTGATCGTCAATCGCCCCACCCGGCGCACGCTGTCCAGCCTGTTTCCGGAACATGAACCGTCCAAGAAGGTCGTCGAAGCGGTGTACTTCGGCGGTCCTATGTCCCGCGGGGCAGTGATCGCAGTGGTGAAGACCGAGAAGGATCCCGGACGCGGCTCGATCAGCCTGACCAAGGAGATGTTCCTCGCGATGACCGTCAACATCGTCGACAAGGTGATCGAGGAGACCCCAAACAATGCGCGTTACTACGTCGGCTACATCGTCTGGCGGCCGGGTGAATTGCGACTGGAGATCGACCGCAAGCTCTGGCATGTGGTGAACGCGGACACCGACATCATCTTCCGCAAGGACACCAACGGGCTTTGGGATGAAATGATGCGCCTCGCGCGTGCGGTTACCGCTCAGGCAGGACCGCTGGACCGATTCGTTCCGGCAATTCACTGACCTGCGATCGCCCCCCGGCGACGAGGAAAGGTAATTGCCAATCCAATCCCCGAAGCCCCCGCTCTTGCCGAGCCGACTCGCAGCTGTTCTGCTCCTGCTGGCTGTCGGTTTTTCGATTCCGGCATTTGCGCAGGAAGCATTGCGGTCTTACATCCTTGTCGCGCGTCCGGGCATGCCCGATCCGAATTTCAGCGAAACCGTACTGCTGGTAAGCCACCTCGAAGGGCGCCACACGATCGGCGTGATTCTCAACCGCCCGACCGACGAGTCCCTGTCCACGCTGCTGCCCACCGAACGCTTTCGCAATTTCCGCGACCCTGTACACATCGGCGGGCCGGTCGAGCGCACCACCCTCGTGGCGGTGTTCCAGGCGGAGAAAGCGCCCGGTGAAGCCCTTGCGATCCTGCCGGGGCTGTTTCTAACCACCCAACCGGGCACGATCGAAGAGTTGCTCGCGAAACCTCCCGTAGGCATGCGCCTGTTCACCGGCTATTCGGGATGGGCTTCCGGACAGCTCGCGGCCGAAATCGCACGGAGGGACTGGCTGGTCGTCAGGCCAAGCTCGGAGATCGCAATGCGCAAAGACACTCGTAATCTCTGGCGCGAACTGATCGACCGGATTCGCTCGACGCGCGCAACCGCAGGTACGCACTGCCCCGCCCCTTCCCTCTGCAAGGGCTGAATCACGCCCAGCTTCAGTCGAGGCGGATGTTCACCGCCCGCGTCTGGCGAGCCCATTTCTCCCGATCGGCGCGCAACAGTTCCGCGAACTTGTCCGGCCCGGACAGGGCAGGCTCGAGCGCGAATCCGATCAGGTACTTCTCGCGAAAATCCGCTGCGCTGAAAATCCGGATGATTTCATCGGACAGTTTGAGGACGACATCTCGCGGGGTGCCTGCGGGTGCCATGATTCCCCACCATGCATTGGCACCGTCAATGTGCCCGTAACCTGCTTCGGTCATGGTCGGAACCGACGGCAGAAGAGAATGCCGGCGGTCGCTGTAGATACCGATCGCCTTGATCTTGCCGCTGCGGATCAGCGGGATCGCGGTGCCCGGCCCGATGAAAATCGCCTGCACCTCGTTGGCGGCAAGCGCCTGCAACATCGGTGCACCGCCCTTGAAGGGCACGTGCACAAGGTCTGTCCCGGTGGCCGCCTTGAACATCTCTGCCGCGAAGTGCCCGTTCGTGCCGGTACCAAAGGTGCCGTAGTTGAACTTGCCTGGGCGGGACTTCATGAGGTCGATGAATTCGCGCACGTTCGACACCGGCAGATCGGCACTGATCATCAAACTGGTGTTCGTAAAACCGATCAGCGTCACCGGGGCAAAGTCGCGATCCGGTACATACGACAGTTTCGAATAGAGGTACGGGTTAATCGAGATCATCGAATCGGTCGTGAACACGAGCGTCTGGCCATCCGCCGGCGCCTTTGCCGCCGCTTCGGCCGCGATCACCATGTTCCCGCCAGGTCGGTTGTCGATGATGGACGCCTGCCCCCAGGATTCCGCAAGTTTCTGACCGAGCGCACGCATCTGCACGTCCGTCGCGCCTCCCGCGGGGAAAGGCACGATGATGCGGATCGGTCCACGCGGGAATCCCTGCGACGAGGCCGTGTTTCCGCCAAGCGCTGCAAGACAGAAAGCGACGGACAGCAAAACCTTCCAGCAAGTGCGCATGCCCATTCAGTCCCCCGCCGCTTTGGTCTCGGTCGAATTGCCGCTAACGTCGAACTCGCAATCGAGTGTGCGCTTCATCGCCCGCTGCCCGAAGTCAAACAGCATTTTCTGCTTTGCGTCGTCCTCTTGCTTTCCCGCATTGCCGGCTTCGAACATGTTGTTCGCGTAGGTCTGTATCGGCTTGTGCGCTCCGCGTACAACGCCCTTCGGGTCCTTGCCTTCCTGCACCGCGCGTATGCCCTTGCGCAATTGCACCCTATAGAGCGCAATCGCGCCGTCGCTCTTGCACAGGTGCTCATTGGCCTGGATCGATATCTTTCCCTGCGATACCCAGGCGTCGTAATCACCCGGGTAGCGCTTGCGCTCCTCGAGCGGCCTGTCCTCGTACTGGCCAAGCGAGGTGTTCTTGAGTATCCAGGCCCGAAGCTCGGGACTCTGCTCGGGCGTGAAGTGAAACCACCCGATCATGCTGCAGTTCACGTTGTCCTTCGGGATGACCCACAGCGACATTCCTCGGCCGCGTGGCGACGGCATATAGCTTCCGCTCTTGTCGCCGCCCGCGCTGTGGCCCTCGGGAACCCGCGCGAAATTCGGCAGGATGATTTCATTGACCCGCGCATACAGGCGCCCGTGGGTATCGCGTGTGGTGACAGTCACCTGCCCGACGGGTGTCTCGGTCCACTGAATGACCGGCAACTGGTAATACCAGGGACCGAACTGCGGCACCCCGAACATGGTGTGCAGGAAACTCGTGTGTATCGAGTCCTGGGTATTCTCCCGCACCTGCAGCCAGTTGCACGGCGAGTCCCAGCGCACCGGGTGCAGGTCCTGCTCCGGAAACGCGAGAAAGTCGTACACCGGAAATTCCGGGATCTTCTCCGGCGGCCCGAGATACGCGAACACGATTCCGTGGAACTCCCGCACCGGGTATGCGCCGTGGCAAAAGGTCTTCCTGTAGTCCTCTCCCTCCGGCACTCCCGGTATGTCCAGAATCCGCCCGTCCACGTCGTAGTGCCAGCCGTGGTAGCAGCACTGCAAGCCCTGCTCGCGAATCAGTCCGAACTCAAGCGATGTTCCCCGATGGCTGCAATGCCGGTCCAACAGTCCGAGCCGACCCGACTTGTCGCGAAACAGCACCAGCTTCTCGCACAGAAGGTCTACTGCAACCGGGATGTCCGTCAACTCCGAACTCATCGCCACCGGCTGCCAGAAGCGCCGCAGGTACTCCCCGCACGGCGTTCCCTTGTCCACGTGCGTAAGTTCCACGTTCTCCTGCGTCGCAGGTTTTCTCAAATAGCCCGAGTACGGCTGCGTCGCATCAATCAATTTGTCGTTCATTCCGGTTTCCTGTTCCTGATTCCAATTTCCAATCACGGCCCTGCAAAGTTCTACGGTCGCCTCGGTACGCCGCCTGCAGGTTCAAACTAAAATATAGCCGTTTTCCGCCACCGTACCCTCCAACCGGAGGGAATTTCAATGAAACTCAGGTACTTGCTACCGCTCC
>CANIEV010000256.1 GCA_947466535.1 Betaproteobacteria bacterium | reverse complement strand
CGCTTCTCGGAGATCCAGCGCCGCCGCTCGACCAGCTCCTGATGCATGATCGCGATCTGCCCGGCGGGACCGCCGAAGCTGATGAAGCCGAGCTTGAGCCAGAAGCGGAAGGCCTCGGCAAACGAAACCGGATTCGGCTTTTCGTTTGGCGCAGGCGGGTTCATGCGCGCTTGCGTCATTGCGTGGCTCCGGGGTTCCAGGTGTGGGTCTCGCCGCGGGCGTCGCGGCACCAGGCATGCAGCGCGTCATAGACGATCATGCCGTGCTCGAGGAGTTCGGTGTCGTTGTCGAACAGGCGTCCGAGCCCGAGCGATACCGCGAGCAGGCCGGCGCATTCGGGTGCGAGCTCATGCCGGTCGGTATCCGCGCCGCGAACGATCGTCGCGAGCGCCACGAGCGCGGGATCGCGCAGGTCGAATTCACGCATCAGCACATCGAAGGAGCAGAGTTCGCCGTCGTGGGAGATCGCGCCGCCCGGGATGTCGTAGGCAATCGCGCCGTGCTTGCCCGCGATCTGCAGGACCTCAGGAGTGGGTGCATAGAGAAACACCGCGCTCGGGTCGATGAAGCGCCTGACCATCCACGGGCAGGCGATGCGGTCGATCTTGGGTCGCTCGCGGGTGATCCAGAGCGAACTGCCGGTGGCTGCAAGGCCGAGCGAGCGGCGAAATTCAGCGAGGTAGGGGTGTTGAGGGTGCTGGGCGGTGTTCGGGCGAGCGGTGTCCATGACATTCTCCAAGGGTTCGCAGAGCTTGGACGGGACACCGTCTTTGTTCGGCCGGGAGCCTGCATCCCGACGGCCTGACGATAGCCTGCCGTCCCGGCAAGGTCAATGTCGCAGCCGCTACTTTTTCTCCGGGCGCGGGTACTGCAGGAGCTTCGAGCCTTCGCGTTCGATCTTCGGGCGCACGATCAGGGCCTTTTCCTGCCGCCGGGTGAGCAGGTCGTAGTGCGGCCAGTC
Organism: Betaproteobacteria bacterium; assembly: GCA_947466535.1. GTDB lineage: Bacteria > Pseudomonadota > Gammaproteobacteria > Burkholderiales > SG8-39 > CAMBSA01. The sequence continues at coordinate 4,601 of CANIEV010000256.1, read as the reverse complement.
GCAAACCTTGTAGGCGACTTCCCAGGCGTCCTTGCCGCACACCCAGAGTTTCGGGTCGACGCGTCGCAGATCGAAGGGCTTGGAGTAGGTGCGAAGCGTGCGCTGGTGGCGCTTGTTCGAGTACTCGTGAAAGTAGGACATCGCGAGTTCGCGCAGGGTGCGATACACCGGCTCGCGGTAACGCAGGTACACCGCGTTGGTCTTGGAGAAGGCGCCCCAGGCGCCGTTTCTTCGGAACAGCGTGATCTCGTGGTCGTAGTCGCGCGTGGCGGTAAGGTCCATCAGCAACGGTGGCTCGCCGTTGATCCAGAGCGCGCAGGCCGCGACGACCGCGCCTTCGATGCAGTGCGCGCGGCGTTGCGCGAGCACCTCGCGCACCGACAGCACGGTGTCGCCGTCGGGTTCGAAGTTCTGCGGTATCGCATCCAGAAAATCCTGGATCTTGCGCGGTGTGTTCAGCCGCGCAAGGGTGCGGAATTCACCCGGCGTGAGGCCGAGCATCTCGCGGGTGGCTCGCTTCGGGAGCGAGCTCAAAGCGCGTACATCGTGAAACTGCGCGGCGTGAAGCGGCGTGACGGCCGGCGGCTCACCAGATATGCACCGACGTGGGAGCGAAGAAACCGATCGCGCAGAAAACGATGCCGAGCAGCCCGAGCCCGCCCGCCACGAAGGAGAGCCATATCGCGCCGGTGATCACCGTGGCGGAGGCGAGCACGATGCCCAGTTGCAGGGCGCCCGAGGCGGTTTCGTAGTGGTGATACGCGGCAAGCGCCACATCGCGCTTGCCTTCGGCTGCCTTGGCGCGTGCCGCGAGCTCCTTGCGGCCCTCGTTGGTCTCGGGCTCCGAGTCGTAGCGGGCGGCGGTCTTTTTCCAGTCTTCGATTCGTTTCTGGATGATTTCCTTCGTCGCCGCGTCGGTGGTGCGCGCGAGATCCACTTCGGCGGATTCGGCGGCCACGCGCACCGAAGTCATGCGGATGGTCTTGGCCTGAAAGAAGGACCAGAGATTGGATGCCTCGATGTTGAGGCTGAGTCCGACGGTCTGGGCGCTCTTGCCGAGTGTTTCGGACAGCGCGAGCACTGCGGCAAGAATCGCGATCAGCAGCGCGACTTTCTTGTTGGACGCATCGATATGACCTGCACCTGACATGGGAACTTCTCCTGAAAATGAGTTCGCCATTCTCTCCCGGAAACGTGACCGGGAGAAGACGGCATTACGTGCGGTGTTCCTTCAGCGGCGCGCGAGCAGTTGCAGACCGAAGGCAATCGAGCCCGTGCGCTCGGCGAAACGCTACGCCTTGTGCGTCTGCGCTACGACAACGGGATGGCGAACCAGCTCGAAGTGCTGGACGCCGAGCAGGGCCGAATCGACGCGCTGCGGCTGCAGCGCGTGGCAATCGCCGATCTGTTCAAGGCACTCGGGGGCGGCTGGATAAAGTAGCGGTTTTGCGGGGAAGTGAATCAGTTATGTACGTTAAGCGACCGCTTTCAGGCGCCGGTGCTGGTGTTTTACGATAAATGTTCAATATTTATCGGATTTTTCCCGGTGCAGGAACACTCAGTCCGCGGCGACCCGGGTGAACGCATCGTGGGTGCTCAGGAACACCCGGTCCCGCAGCCGCTGGCCGAGGGCCGTGTGCGCGAGCCGGTCCATAACCGGACCCTTGACCTCGGCGAGCATGAAGCGGATGCCGCGTTTCGCCAGGCTTTGTTCCAGCTGGTCGAGCACGCCGAGCGCGGTGGCATCGATCTGGTTGACCGCCGAACAGACCAGCAACACGTTTCGTGTCGCCGGATCGGCGGCGACCAGGGCTTCCACCGTGTCTTCGAAGGCCGACGCATTGGCGAAGTAGAGGCTCTCGTCTACGCGCAGGGCGAGCAGCCCGGGCACGGTCTCCACCGTGTGGCGGGCGACGTTGCGAAAATGCTCGGTGCCCGGGACGCGGCCGATCCGCGCGATATGCGGCCGGCTGCTGCGCCAGACGAGTACGCCCAGCGACAGCGCAACGCCGGCGAGTATGCCCGCCTCCACGCCGAGCACGATGACACCGCCCGCGGTGGCGATCAGCGACAGCGCATCCGCGCGGTCGTAATGCCAGGCTTCCCTTAGGGTCGCGGTGTCGATCAGCGAGGTCACCGCGATGATGATGGTGGCGGCAAGCACCGCGTGCGGGAGATAGTGGAACAGCCCGGTGAGCGAGGCGATGACCACCGCCATCAGCGCCGCCGAGATAACGCCCGCAAGCGGCGTCTGTGCGCCGGCGGCGAAGTTCACCACCGAGCGGGCGAAGCCGCCGGTGACCGGATAGCCGCCCGAGAGCGCGCTCGCCACGTTGGCGGCGCCCAGGCCAAGCAGCTCGCGGTCGGGGCGGATGCGTTGCTGGCGCTTGAGCGCGAGCGACTGCGCCACCGAGACGCTCTCGACAAAGCCGATGAGGGAGATCAGCAGCGCCGGCAGCCAGAGTTGCCCGATCGTCGACGCGCCGGGAATGGCGAGTGCGATCTGCGGCAGGCCGGAGGGAACGACGCCCACCACGCTCACGCCCGCGGTTTCGTCGAGCCTGAATATCGCCACGATCGCGGTGCTTGCGATGACCGCGAACATCGGCGCGAGTTTTACCGAAATGTCGGCGGCGCCCGCGGGCACGCCGATTCGTACGAGAATCCGCGAGAGGTAATTCTTTGCCGCCCACAGGAAAAGCAGGCTTCCCACGCCGATCGCCAGGGTCACCGGCCGGGTCTGCGGCAGCGCGTGTAAGAGGCCGGTGACGACGTCGGCCATGTCCGAGCCCGCCACCTTCACGCCGAGGATGTGCTTCAGTTGCCCGGTCGCGATGAGTACCGCCGAGCCGGTGATGAACCCGCTGATCACCGGATGGCTGAGGAAGTAGGCGAGGAAACCCAGCCGCATCACGCCGAAGGCGAGCAGCATCACGCCGGAGAGGAGCGAGAGCTGCACCGCGAGCGCGATGTATTCGGCCGACCCTGCGGCGGCGAGCGGCTGCAGCGCACTCGCGGTCATGAGCGATGCCACCGCCACCGGGCCGACGGCGAGTGCCATGCTGGTGCCGAACAACGCGTAGGCGACGATCGGCAGGATGCTTGCGTACAGCCCGACCTCGGGGGGCAATCCGGCGAGCAGCGCGTAGGCAAGGCTTTGCGGGATCAGCATCACCGTGACGATCACGCCCGCGGTGAGGTCGCCCGCGAACCAGGCACGGCGATAGCGAAGCAGCCAGTCGGGGAGGTATTTCACGCGGCTTTGCGCGTGCGCCCTTGCGTTTTTCCCTGGGCGAATTCGAACAGCGCCATGCCCGCGATCATCGCGATCACGAACACCACCGCCTTGGGCTGGCCCGCGCCGAGCGAAACGATCGCCGGGCCCGGGCAGAAGCCGGCAAGGCCCCAGCCTGCTCCGAACGCAAGGCTGCCGAGTACCAGGCGGCGGTCGATGTCGCGTGACGAGGGAAGGTGCATCGCGCCTCCGAGAATGCTTCGGGTGCGCTTTTTCGCGAGCGCGAAGGCAAACACACCGACGAGGATGGCGCCGCCCATCACCAGGGCGAGCGACGGGTCCCACATCCCGAACAGGTCGAGAAAGCCGATCACTTTGCCCGGATCGGTCATGCCCGAGAGGATGAGGCCGATACCGAAGAGGAGGCCGACGCCGAATTCCGAGAGGCGATGGTGATGAAGTCCTGCTGTCTTGTCGTTCATGGTTTGTTCCTTTTGACTGTTCTCAGGCGCCCAGCGCATGACGCGCGAGGAACACGGTGACGAAACCCGCGCCCATGAAGGCGAGGGTGGCGATAAGCGAGCGCGGCGACAGGCGCGACAGCCCGCACACACCGTGACCGCTGGTGCAACCCGCGCCGAAGCGCGTGCCGGCACCCACCATCAGGCCGGCCACGATCACCGTGCCCCAGCCGGCGTCGATGCGCGGCGAGCTTGCTCCCGCGAACGCGAGCCAGAGCAGCGGCGCGGCGAGCATTCCCGCAATGATGGCGATGCGCCAGCCCGCGTCGCACTTCACCGGGCGCAACAGCCCGCCGAGGATGCCGCTGATGCCGAGGATGCGCCCGTTGACGAGGATGAACAGCGACGAGGCGAGTCCGAGCAGGATGCCGCCCGAGAGCGATGCCCAGGGCGTGAAGTGGTTCCAGTCGATGGTCATGAGTGGTTTTCCTTGTCTGCACCGCAGAACTGTTGATAGAGCACGTTCATCACCGCGAGCGTCTGCGGACTGTCGATGCGGTAGATGATGTTTTTTCCTTCGCGGCGCGTGCTGACGACGCCTTCGTCGCGGAGCACGGCGAGTTGCTGCGACAGCGTGGGTTGTGCCACGCCGACGAGTTCCTCGAGTTCGCCCACCCGCTTTTCGCCCTGCGCGAGCTGGCAGAGCAGCAACAGGCGATCGGGGTTGGAGAGCACTTTCATCAGCCGGCATGCGGTGTCGGCGGATTCGCGGACTGCCGCCAGATTCATCGGGGTGTCGCCCATGCGGAGGGACTCCTTATTGGTTGCACTGAAAACATTATATTGACAAACAAAATATAAGTCAATAAACTATCTTTATCGAAATTGATGAGCCCTCAGGAGCT
>CANIEV010000255.1 GCA_947466535.1 Betaproteobacteria bacterium | reverse complement strand
GAACGAACACGGCGTATGGATACTGGGCACCTACCAGTACAAGAGGGGCTTGAGCACCTGGGTACCGGAATGCTCCGAGACCACCTGGCGCAACGCAGGGCTAGACAAGACCGATGAAGCACAGACCGTGGCCTATCTCGAGCAATTGTTCGCCGATGAACTGGACGGCCACCGGCTGATATCGAACAAGTCGGTGTGGCGCAACTTCCCGATGATCGAGAACGAGCGCTGGTACTACGGGAATATCGTGCTCCTCGGCGATGCACTGCACACCGCGCATTATTCGATCGGCTCGGGCACCAAACTTGCGATGGAAGACGGCATCGCGCTCTGCGACTCGCTGCTTGGAAACGACACGGTCGAGGCGGGCCTCGCGCACTTCGAACGCACCCGGCGCGAGGAAGTGGAAAAGACCCAGCACGCGGCGGACACGAGCCTCGTCTGGTACGAGCCGCCGCAGCGCTTCTGGAAGCTCCCGCCGCAGCAACTCGCGTTCAGCCTGCTCACCCGATCCAAGCAGATCACTTACGAGAACCTGCGCCGGCGCGACCCCGCCTACATCCGCAACTTCGACCGCTGGTGGGCGGAGCAGATACGCGCCAAGGGCTTCGACATCCCGGTCGATCGCCCGCCACCGCCGATGTTCACGCCCTTCCGTATCCGCAACACGGTGCTTGCCAACCGGGTGGTGGTGTCGCCGATGGGCATGTACTCCGCGAACGACGGCACACCCTCGCGTTTTCATCTCGTACACCTGGGCAGCTTTGCGATGGGTGGCGCCGGCCTCGTCGTGGTGGAGACCACCCACGTCTCGCCCGAGAGCCGGATCACGCCAGGCTGCTGCGGCATCTACAAGCCGGAACACATACCCGCGTGGCGCGAGATCACCGATTTCGTCCACGAATCGAGCGATGCAAAGATCTGCCTGCAGCTGGGACATGCCGGACGAAAAGGGTCGACGCGTCGCGGCTGGGAAGGCATGGACCTGCCCCTCACCGGTGGAAACTGGCCGATCTGGTCCGCCTCGCCCCTGCCCTTTCGCGCCGAAAGCCAGGTCCCGCTCGAGATCGACCGCGCCGAGATGTCGCGGGTACGCGAGCAGTTCGTGCGCGCGGCGACGATGGCCGACCAGGCCGGCTTCGACATGATCGAGATCCACATGGCGCACGGCTATCTGCTCTCGAGTTTCATTTCCCCACTCACCAACCGGCGCACCGACGAATACGGCGGATCGCTTGCAAACCGGATGAAATACCCGCTGGAGGTGTTCGACGCGGTGCGCGCGGCCTGGCCCGACGCCAAGCCGATCTCAGTGCGCATCTCCGCCACCGATTGGGTGGAGGACGGTGGCCTCACCGGCGAGGACGCGGTGGAGGTCGCGAAACTGCTGGTTGCGCACGGCGTGGACATCGTCGACGTGTCCGCCGGGCAGACCACGAGCTACGCGAAGCCGGTGTACGGGCGCATGTTCCAGACGCCGTTCTCGGATGCGATCCGCAACGACGCCAACATCGCCACGATCGCGGTGGGCAACATCGTCAGCGCCGACCAGGTGAACACGATCGTCGCCTCGGGCCGGGCCGACCTTGTCGCGCTCGCAAGACCGCACCTCGCCAACCCGCACTTCACCCTGCTCGCCGCGGCGCACTACGGTTACACCCCGCAGCGCTGGCCGATCCAGTACGACGCGGGCAAGGACCAGGCGTTCCGCCTGGCCGAACGCGCCAATGCCGACGATGCGCAATTGCGCGCGGCGACCCGCCCCGCGATCCGCCCGGTGTCGCCGGCCGCAAAACAGGCCTGAGCCGTGGTCACGAAACCGCGCATCCGCCGGCAATCATCCGCTTCCGCCACTGAACCCGAGCCGGAACCGTTTCTCGACGGCTACCTGCCTTATCTCCTTGGCGTTGCGAGCCATGTGATGAACCACGACTTCCACGACGACGTGAAAGCCGCCGGACTTTCGCCCCTGGAATGGCGAACCCTTGCCACGCTCACCGACAAGGGCGGTGACGGACTCACCGTCGGTGAGTTGTGCCGAAAGGTCGTGTCGCTTCAACCCGCGCAGACCAAGGCGATCAAGCGCCTCGACGGCGCCGGTCTTGTCCTGCGCGAAGATGACGCCGACGACCTGCGCAGGACCCGTGTTCACATCACGCCACGCGGTCGGGCGATCGCCGCGCACCTGATCCGCACCGCAAAAGAGCATGAAAACCGGATGCTGCGCAATCTCAGTGCAACCCAGATTTCAGCATTGAGAACAGCACTGGCGCAGATCGTTTCGCGGTCACATAATAGTCCTTCGCGCAAAGCAGACGAACCGTCACCGAGCGAATCGCCACCGACCGCGCGCGACGATCCGCAAACCGTGGAGTGAATCCCATGAACGACCGCATCGGCGGTATCCCGGAAACCGAATCAGGCTCGTGCGCTGACGGATGGCCATCGCCCGACGGCTCAGCTGTTCCCTACCACCTGTTCACCGACGAGAACATCTACCGGCTGGAACAGGAACGCATCTACCGCGGCCCCACCTGGTCCTTCCTCGGCCTCGAAGCAGAGATCCCCAAGCCCTTCGATTTCAAGTCCACGTTCATCGGCGACGCCCCGGTGGTGGTGACCCGCGATGCCAGTGGCAATCTGCACGGATGGGTGAACAAGTGCGCGCACCGCGGCGCGATGGTATGCAGGGAGCCGTACGGCAATGCCGAAAGCCACACCTGCGCCTATCATCAGTGGTCATATGCCCCGACAGGTCAGCTCGAAGGCGTTCCGTTCCGTCGCGGGCACAAGGGCATGTCCGGCATGCCGGCGGACTTCGACATCCGTAATTTCAGCCTGCCCCGGATTCGAGTCGACTCCTACTTCGGTCTGGTGTTCGGCAGCTTCAGCGAATCAAGCGGCAGCCTCGAGGACTATCTCGGCGAGGAGAACCGCCCGCTGATCCAGCGCATTCTCCACAAGCCCGTGGAGTACCTCGGCGTGACGCGACAGTATTCGAAGTCGAACTGGAAGCTCTATTACGAGAACGTCAAGGATCCCTACCACGCCAGCCTGCTGCATCTGTTCCACACCACGTTCAATATTGCTCGCGTAGGAATGGACACGCATCTCATCGCCGACCGTCGGCATGGCCTGCACTCCAGCCTGATCGTGGTGAGAAGCGAGGAAGAAAACACCGAGGGCTATCGAGAGCAGAAGATCCGCAGCTTCAACGCAGGCGTGAAACTCGCAGACCCGACGCTGCTCGACACGCATCGGGAATACGAACTCGATACGACCAATCATATCCAGTCGATCTTCCCGAGCCTGGTCATACAGCAGATCCACAACACCCTTGTGTGCCGCCAGCTTCTGCCCAAGGGACCCAGCTCCTTCGAACTGAACTTCCACTTCTTCGGCTACGCGGACGACACACCCGAACTGCGGAAAATGCGGATCCGGCAGATGAACCTGGTGGGACCGGCAGGATACATATCAATGGAAGACACCGAGGCCACCGAGCTGATCCAGAGGGTGATCACAAGCGACGGGCGCGGCACCTCGTATATCGGCATGGCGAAGGACGCCCCCGACGATGAAGGCTCGCTCATCAGCGAGAAGCTGGTGCGCCGCATGTGGCAGGGCTACCGGAAGCTGATGGACGCCAGCGATTCAAAGGAAGCCTGATGCAGACCACAGCGAGCAAGAACACAGCGGATATTGCGGCTCCCGCCTTCGACTCGATGCCCGAGCGCGATCTCCACTATCTGCTCGAACGCCTGCAGACCGACTACATCCTCGCGATCGACGACGGCCGGCTGGAAGAGTGGCCCGAATTCTTCACCGAGGATTGCCTGTACCGGATCATTCCGAAGGAAAACTTCGACCGCGGCCTGCCCGCGTCGGTGATCTTCTGCGACAACCGCGGGATGCTCATCGATCGCGTCACCTCGCTTCGCACCGCCAACATCTACCAGCCGCATCAGTACCGCCACATCGTCAGCGGCACGCGCATCCTCGAGCGCAGCGCGAAGCAGGTCCGGTCGCAATGCAACTACGTCGTGTTCCAGACGCTGCAGGACGGCGAAACACGCGTCTACCAGGCGGGGCGGTACATCGACGAGGTCGTGTGGTCGGGCAACCGGCTCCGGTTTCGCGAAAAGCATGCGGTATTCGATACCTCCAGGGTTCAGACCCTGCTCGCAACACCGGTTTGATGTCGGATCACCCAGGCGAATCGATTATTTAATTTCACAGGACACAGGAGAAGATGATGACGACCCGAATGCTCACAGCACTGACGATCGCGGCGATTTTCCAGCCACCGTTTGTCCAGGCCGCCGACAAGGTGAAGGTCGGATTCATCACCACGCTGAGCGGTCCGCAGGCCGCCCCCGGCATCGAGGCTCGGGACGGATTCAACCTCGCGCTCAAGTTGAACGGAGGCAAGCTCGGCGGACTGCCCGCGGAGATCCTGATGCAGGACGACCAGATCAACCCGGAAGCCGGCAAGCAGATCGCCGACCGGCTCGTCAAGCGCGAACGCGTGGATTTCCTGACAGGCATCATCTATTCGAACGTGATGCTCGCGGTCGGACCGGTGGCGTTTGACGCCAAGACCTACTACATCAGCAACAACGCCGGCCCGTCGCAGTTCGCGGGCGAGGGATGCAACCCGTATTTCTTCGCCGCGAGTTGGCAGAACGACGTGATCCACGAGGCACCGGGCAAGTTCGCCTTCGACCGCGGCTTCAAGAATGTCTATCTTCTCGCCGCCAATTACCCCGCAGGGCGCGACGCGATGGCGGGCTTCAAGCGCTTCTACACACTCAAACCGACCGACGAGGTTTATACCAAGCTGGGCCAGCTTGATTACGCTGCCGAGATCGCGCAGATCCGCTCGATGAAGCCGGAGGCGGTGTATTTCTTCCTGCCCGGCGGGATGGGGGTGAACTTCATCAAGCAGTTCGTCGCAGCCGGCCTGAGCAAGGACGTTACGCTGATCGCAACCGGCGCCACCTCCGACGAAGACCTGATCAAGGCCACCGGCGACTCCACCATCGGGCTGTTCAACGCCTCGCACTGGTCCGCGGACCTCGACAACGCCGCCAACCGGAAATTCGTCGCCGCCTTCGAGAAGGAATACGGGCGACTGCCCACGGCCTACGCCTCCCAGGCCTACGACACCGCGCTCATGATCGACGCCGCAGTACGGGACGTGAAGGGCAAGATCGAGGACAAGGATGCGGTCGGCCGCGCCCTGCGCGCGGCGCGTTTCCAGTCGGTTCGCGGTGACTTCAAGCTCGGCAACAACCACTACCCGATCCAGAACTACTACCTGCGGGTCATCGGCAAGGACTCCAAGGGGCGCGTGACCAACAAGACCATCGGCACGGTGCTGACCAACCACGGCGACAGCTTCGCCAAGCTATGCAAGATGAAATAGGCGCCTTCCAAGCCAAATGCAATCGAGGCGCTACGCGCATCGATTGCAACGATCTTGCAGTAACTGACGCCTAGTGCCCCTCAGTTGTAGTTGTCCTGGAACAACTGACGCCTGACGCGTCAGTTGTAGAGCCCCCAGAAGG
>CANIEV010000254.1 GCA_947466535.1 Betaproteobacteria bacterium | reverse complement strand
GTCGGAGACGCTGCACGAATCACGAAACGCCCGCGCAATGCGGGCGTTCTTTTTTGTGCGCCCGGCAGGGTGCACTCACTTGGAGGTGGAAGTCCTCTACTCGCCCGACAAGGGGAAGAGTTAGCTGAACGGCAAGGGTGTTCTGGGCGACTGGAAATCTGGAGGAAGCTGAAGGCAAAGCGCTGGCCTGACGAACAGGAAGCGGATATGAGGCGGCACGGCGGGGTGAGCAGGCAAATATCTGCGAAGCCCGAAACTTGTACGGAACGCCGTGACGTATATCCGACAGGCATAAGCGTGAAGGTGGGTGCGTCATACCCGGGGAGATCTGCAAGGGTGCCGAGGGGAACCTCCGTGCTACCGACATCGAGAGGTGCCGGGAAGCCCATGCAGAAGTCAGCAGAGGCCATAGTAGGTGTCCGTACGAACTGAAGGGCCGAACATTGAAAGCCGCAAGTAGGCGGCGGGACCACACGGACAGTCGATGAAGGCAGAAGATTCGCGGCAAGCGGATACCGGCGAGGAGGAATCGGGGCAGAACCCCGAGGGGACTTTGCGCGGCGCCGAGACTGACGTGACGACCCGTTCGCGGACCAAAGCGGAGTGGGAGCGGGAAAGCGGGTTGATGGACGCCGTGTGCGAACGCGACAACCTGAAACTCGCCTATCAGCGGGTGGTCAAGAACAAAGGTGCTGCCGGCGTCGATGGCATCGGTATCGCCGAGTTCGACAACCACCTCAAGCAACACTGGCCGACGATCAAGGCCAAACTGCTGGCGGGGGAGTACATGCCTCACGCCGGGCGCCGGGTGGATATCGCCAAGCCGCAAGGCGGAACGAGGACACTGGGCATCCCGACGCTGACGGATCGCATGATCCAGCAAGCGTTGCATCAGGTGCTCTCGCCGATCTTCGAGGCGACCTTCTGCGAATCGAGCTACGGCTTCCGACCGGGGAGGAACGCCCATCAGGCGGTCAAGGCGGCCAAGCAGTACGTCGCCGAAGGCCGCAGGATTGTGGTCGACATGGACTTGGAGAAATTCTTCGACCGCGTCAATCACGACCTGCTGATGGAGAAACTCTCGAAGAAGATCAGTGACGGGCGAGTACTGCGCCTCATCCGCCGGTATCTCGAAGCGGGCATGATGGCAGACGGGATGGTATCCCAACGGACGGAAGGCACGCCGCAAGGCGGGCCACTCAGTCCGCTGCTGTCGAACATCCTGCTGACGGACCTGGATCGGGAACTGGAACGCCGGGGCCACGCCTTCTGCCGCTATGCCGACGACTGCAACATCTACGTCCGAAGCCAGCAGGCTGGGGAACGAGTCATGGCGAGCATCACCCGGTTTCTGGCGGACACGCTCAAGCTCACGGTGAATGTAGCCAAGAGCGCGGTGGCGAGTCCGTGGAAGAGGAAGTTTCTGGGCTACAGTCTGACGTGGCACAAGGCCCCGAAACTGAGGATCGCGCCGACCAGCCTGAAACGGCTGGAAGACAAAATCCGTGAAGTACTCCAAGGCGCGCGAGGACGCAGCCTGACGACGGTCATCACCGAACTCAACCCGATCCTTCGTGGCTGGATGGCGTATTTCAAGCTGACCGAGACCAAGAAGGTTCTTGAAGAGTTGGATGGCTGGATCAGGCACAAACTGCGCTGCACTCTGTGGCGACAGTGGAAACGTCCCTATACTCGCGCCAAGAACCTGATGAAGGCGGGGCTGACGGAAGAACGGGCGTTTCGCTCGGCCTTCAACCAACGTGGGCCGTGGTGGAATAGTGGCGCAAGCCACATGAACCAGGCTTTCCCGAAGTCATTCTTTGATCGTTTAGGTCTGGTGTCGCTGCTCGATACAATGCGACGACTCCAGTGTGTTCAATGAACCGCCGGATGCGGAACCGCACGTCCGGTGGTGTGAGAGGGCGACGGGGGTGACCCCGTCCCCTACTCGATGCGAGCCGCAGTCTGGGGCTCAGAGGAACTTGCAGGCCTCGTCGAATTCCAGTCGGGGGTTTCGCGCCATTACCTTCGACGGGTCACCGTAGCCGATGCCGGTGACGAAGTTGGTACGGACGTCCGTGCCAGCGAAGAATTCGGCATCAACTTTCGCCGGATCAAAACCGGAGAGGGGGCCGCAATCCAGTCCAAGCGCGCGCGCCGCGATCATCAGGTAGGCGCCCTGGAGTGTTGCGTTTCGGAATGCTGTTCCGTCCGCAACCGCCTTGTTGGCATCGCCCGCAAACCAGTTGCGGGCGCTCAGGTTGTGGGGAAAAAGTTTGGCGAGCGAGTCGTAGAACTTGAGATCATGGCCGATGATCGCGACCACCGGGGCGGTGCGCACTTTCTCGACGTTGGATGAGAGCAGCGCGGGAACGAGCCGCTCCTTGGCTTCAGGGGTGCGCAGGAACAGGATGCGCGCGGGCGAGCAGTTGGCCGAGGTCGGGCCCATTTTCATCAGGTCATAGATCGCGCGGATCTGGTCCTCGCCCACCGGCTTCGGTTGCCATCCGTTCTGTGAGCGCGCGGTGCGGAATATTGTGTCAAGTGCCTGATCGTTGAGCATCGGGGTCCTCGTGGGTGGGTGTCCGTAACGGCGTGGGGAAGCGCGGGACGCGCAAGCCCAAGTTTTAACGCGCGTTATCGCTTTCGTCGGGGGCGGCCATGCTGGCTTATACTTTTGGACCTGTCAACCTGACTTGCGGATGCTTGCCATGCCCGATTCCTTCATTTGCGACGCGATACGCACCCCGTTTGGCCGTTACGGAGGGGCGCTTGCGAGTGTCCGGACCGACGATCTCGCCGCAATCCCGATCAAGGCGCTGATGGCGCGCAATCCGAAGATCGACTGGGGCGCGCTGGATGACGTGATTTACGGTTGCGTGAACCAGGCGGGCGAGGACAATCGCAACGTGGCACGCATGGCGCTGTTGCTCGCCGGCCTGCCGGTTGAGGTTCCCGGCGCGACGGTGAACCGTCTCTGCGGCTCGGGACTGGATGCCGTGGGCACCGCAGCCCGCGCGATCCGCACCGGCGAGACCGAACTGATGATCGCGGGCGGTGTCGAAAGCATGACGCGTGCACCGTTCGTCATGCTCAAGGCCGACAGTGCGTTTTCACGTACCGCGAAAATCGAGGACACCACCATCGGCTGGCGCTTCGTGAACCCGCTGATGAAGGCGAAGTACGGAGTCGATGCGATGCCCGAGACGGCGGAGAACGTCGCCGAGGATTTCAAGGTGAACCGCGCGGATCAGGACGCGTTCGCTTTGCGCAGCCAGCAACGCTGGGCTGCCGCGCACAAGGCGGGATTCTTTGCCGGCGAGATCACGCCGGTCACTATTTCGCAGAAGAAAGGCGACCCGAAAATCGTCGACACCGACGAGCATCCGCGCCCGGACACGACGATCGAAATGCTGGCGCGCCTCAAAGGCGTGGTGAAGGAAGGCGGTACCGTGACCGCGGGCAATGCGTCGGGCGTGAACGACGGGGCATGTGCGCTGATTCTGTCCTCTGATGCGGGGGCGAAGCGACACGGACTTGTACCGCGTGCAAGGGTGGTGGCGATGGCGACCGCCGGCGTCGCGCCGCGGATCATGGGTATCGGCCCCGCGCCTGCGACGCGCAAGGTGCTTGCAAAGGCCGGGCTGAAGCTCGAACAGATGGATGTGATCGAACTCAATGAGGCGTTCGCGGCGCAAGGCCTTGCGGTCACTCGTGATCTCGGTTTGCCGGACGATGCAGTGCATGTGAATCCAAACGGTGGCGCAATCGCGATCGGCCATCCGCTGGGTGCCTCGGGCGCGCGGCTGGTGACGACTGCGGTGAACCAGCTGCATGCGATCAAGGGCCGTTATGCCTTGTGCACCATGTGCATCGGCGTTGGACAGGGCATCGCCCTGATCATCGAACGGGTCTGATTTGCGGGCCCGGGTCGAAGAAGGAAACAGCATGCACACCGAAGTTCACGTTCACGGAACAGTCATCGTCAGAAGCGGGGTGACGCAGGCTGAGCTCGAGCAGACTCTCGAAGCGTGGTTGGGCTACGTCGACATCGACGGGCTGGCGGAGGCGAAAAGCGCACGCGAGGACGAGCCCGGGATCGTGTTTGACAAGCGGCGTCGAGCACTGGAAATCTGCTGGACCGGCTGGGTGGGACGCAATTTTCAGAAGGCGCTAGCGACGACCTTCGATGCGCTTGGTCCGCTGTCAGAGGAGGCGGCGGGGGTGGAGATTACCTATTACCACGAGGATGGCCGCGACGAGCGCGGGATGGTCTTCGTCGGGCCGTCGTCGGAGGCGATCGAGGCAGCGCAGCGCGGATTCATGATCGAGGATCTGCAGGCACTGCTGTCGAGGCATTTCGGTGACGCCGAGATCAGCGAGGTCACGTCTCTCGTGAATCAGTTGTTCGAGCGGCGCTGGGCCGAACGCGGTGCGACCTCCGAAACCACGATGGCGGAGCGCCCTCCGCGTGGCTCGGGCAAGCGCCAGTTGCACTGAGGCCCGCGCGCGCCGACAAAGCTGCAGACCCGGCGGCACGCGCGACGAAGCGATCAGGCCTCGTCGGCGATCGGGTTGCTGAGTACGCCGATGTTTTCGATTTCCACTTCCACAACGTCGCCTGCTTTCATCCATACGGGCGGCTTGCGCGCGTAACCGACGCCGGCGGGTGTTCCCATCACGATCAGGTCGCCGGGCTCAAGCGTCATGCATTCGGTAAGTATCGCGATCGTTTCCGCGACCGGGAAAAGCATGTCCGAGGTGACTGCGGACTGCATCGTCTGTCCGTTTAGGCGGGTGCTGATTTTCAGTCCGTTTGCTCCGGGCGGCAGTTCGTCCGCACTCACGAACCACGGACCGAATGCACCTGTGCCATCGAAGTTCTTGCCTATGGTCCACTGGCCGGTCTTGCGCTGGTAGTCGCGGATCGTCGCATCGTTGAAGCACGAATACCCCGCTATGTAGGCAAGCGCATCCGCCTGCTTCACATGACGTGCCTTGCGTCCGACGATGGCGACGAGTTCGCATTCGTAATCGAGTTGCGTTGAACACGGTGGGCGTACGATCGGTGCGCGATGGCCGATGAGTGAGCTTGACCCCCGATAGAAGAAGCTCGGATACGTCGGCTTCGCGTGACCGCCTTCGGCTGCGTGATCCACATAGTTGAGTCCGAGACAAACGATCTTCCCGGGACGCGAAACCGGTGGCAGGAAGTTGAGGCCGTCGACGGCGCGGGTTGCCGATGAGGGGGCGGATGCCGCGGCGGCGGCAAGTGCTTCGAGCCCTTGGCTGCCGTATGCCTCGAGCACCTCGCCGATGTCAGTCGGTGCGCCTGAGCGCAGGCTGGTCAGATCGACCACTTTGTCGCGGTTCAGGATGCCCAGCGCGGCTTTGCCTTCGCGGGCGAATCGGACGATACGCATCAGGTATTTCTCCAGAGGGGTGAATGTGGGTGGTTGAATTTGAGGTCGCGATCATGATCGAGAGTGCCAATGCGGTCAATTCACCGATTTGATGTCGATTGCGGCATGGATCACCAATGCGAAAAGTGAGGGACTGCCGGCTCTCGAGAGATGAAATGCGAGTGCAAATATCCTCTGGACAAGGAAGTTTTTGCGTGGCTTCCCGGAAAAATTGC
>CANIEV010000253.1 GCA_947466535.1 Betaproteobacteria bacterium | reverse complement strand
TGTTCGTAGTCGACCCATTCTGGTTTTCTTGGCGTCCTTGGCGCTCATGGCACCTTGGCGGTTAGCAAATCCGTCATGACACGGGCTCGTCTCAATCGGCGAGACCTTCGATCCAGCGATCGTAGAGCTTCGCGGCGACGGCGTTGAGCTCGGCCACGCGCGCGTCGAGGTCACGCAGAATCTCTCCCGGCGGCTGTACCGAGGCGGTGCGGGTGGAAAGACTGGCGACCTCGGCCTCCCAATCCTCGCACCAGGCGCGGATGAGTTCGTGCGTCATCTCCACATGGCATTGCATGCCGAGGTGACGACCAAGCACAAAGGCCTGGTTGGGGCACCAGGCGCTCGATGCGATGCACGTCGCACCGGCGGGAATGCTGAAGGTTTCGCCGTGCCAGTGAAACGAAAGAAACTTGCGCATCCCGCCCAGCCAGTGTTGCGCAAGCGGGTGGTCCGCGGCGGTCACCTCGCCCCAGCCGATTTCCTTGACCGGATTGCGCCCGACGGTGCCGCCGAGCGCCTTGGACATCAGTTGTCCGCCGAGGCAATGCCCGAGCACCGGCACATCTGCCCCGACCGCAGCACGGATGAGGTCGAGCACCGGCGGAATCCACGGCAGCTCATCGTTGACGCTCATCGGCCCGCCCATGAGCACCAGGCCGGAATAGGACCTGGGATCGCGCGGAACCGGCTCGCCGAGATCGAGCGCCACCTGCGTCCAGGGGATCTGTTTGCCGTCGAGGTACGTGGCACAATAACCCGGTCCTTCGGTAGGACTGTGACGGAATATCGCAACCGGCTTCATCGGTGGAGACAGGAATGAAAGCGATGACTATAGCAGGCGTCCTGCTCGCGACCGCGGCGTCGCCGGCGCTCGCCACCGACCTGAACGTGGTCGGACTGTTTCCGAACAAGGCGGTGGTCCAGATCAACGGAGGCGCACCGCGCACGCTCACCGCGGGCCAGAAACAGGAGGGCGTGCTGCTCCTGTCGTCCGAACGCGAATCGGCTGTGTTCGAGATCGACGGCAAGCGTCGTACGCTCAAACTCGGGCAGCAGCAGGTCTCGCGCGCAGGCACGCTGGACACCGCCTCGACCGCGGTGATTTCCGCCGATTCCAGAGGACACTTTTTCGCCAACGGCCAGATCAATGGCGGCAGCGTGCGAATGGTGGTCGATACCGGCGCCACCGTGATCGCGATTCCGATCAACGATGCGATTCGCCTTGGCATCGATTACAAGAAGGGCGAAGAGACCAGCATGAGCACCGCCAACGGGCTCGCGGCGGCGTGGAAGGTCAAGCTGGATACGGTCCGCGTGGGCAACATCACCATGAACGGGATCGACGCGGTGGTGATGGAAGGCGGCACGATGCCGGTGCTGCTCGGAATGAGTTTTCTCAACCGCACCGAGATGCGCCGCGAGGGCCAGATGATGACCCTCACCAAACGCTTCTAGCGACTCAGGCTTTTTTCAGCTTGTCGCACTCGATCAGCGCGTAGGCGCTGTGATTGTGGATGGATTCGAAGTTCTCCGACTCCACCACATACCATTCGATGAGGTCGTTCCGGTTGAGTTCGGCGGCGACGTCGCGCACCAGATCCTCGACGAACTTCGGATTGTCGTACGCGCGCTCGGTGACGAACTTCTCGTCGGGACGCTTGAGCAGGCCATAGAGTTCGCTCGATGCATGCTTCTCGGCGAGCTCGACCAGTTCCTCGATCCAGACGAAACCGTTGGTGCGCGCCGAGATCGTGACGTGGGAGCGCTGGTTGTGCGCGCCGTAGTCGGAGATGCCCTTGGAGCAGGGGCAAAGACTCGTGACCGGCACCACGACTTTCATCGTGAACATCTTGCGTCCGTCGCGGACCTCGCCGGAAAAGGTGACTTCATAGTCCATCAGGCTTTGCACCTTTGATACCGGCGCCGCCTTGTTGATGAAATACGGGAACGTCATCTCGATCACGCCCGACTGCGCTTCGAGCCTGTCCATCATCTCGCCGAGCATCAGCTTGAAGGTATCGACCGAGATCTCGCGCTCGTGCGCGTTGAGGATCTCGACGAAGCGCGACATGTGGGTGCCCTTGAAATTGTGCGGCAACCCGACGTACATGTTGAACATCGCCACCGTGTGCTGTGTCCCGCCTCCACGCTCGGCGACCTTGATCGGGTGGCGGATCGCCTTGATGCCGACCCGGTCGATGGCGATGCGGCGCGTGTCCTCGGAACTCTGGACATCGGGGATGGCGGAGGTGTCGCGCGTGTTCATTGCAATTGACCTTTCTGAGTCGCGCGGTCTGTTGGGACTCCGCTCGAAGGCGGCATCGCGGCTGGATGTGCCCGACGCTGCATCGGGTCGGCGAATTTTAGCACGTCAGTTTGACGCAACTTCGGTCGCGCGCAAGCGCGAATACCCTATTCCGTTCAGGGCGATAGGCGCGAAAATCAGCCGCCGCCGGCACCGTCGATACGCCCGCGCACCGCTGCAATCAGCCCGGCGGCGTCGAGCCCCACCGACGCGAGCAGAGTCGCCTGGTCGCCGTGATCCACGAACTTGTCCGGCAGACCGAGATGCAGCATCCGCGTGGACACGCCGTGCGCCGCGCAGCACTCCGCCGCCGCACTACCCGCGCCACCCATGATCTGATGTTCCTCGACGGTCACGACAAGATCGTGCGTACGCGCAATATCGAGCACCATCGCCTCGTCGATCGGTTTCACGAACCGCATGTTGACAACCGTTGCGTCGAGGCTTTCCGCCGCGGCGAGTGCAGGCGCGAGCATCGAGCCAAAGGCGAGGAATGCGATCCCCTTGCCCGATCGCCGCAACTCCGCGCGCCCGACCGGAAGCGTTTCGAAATCCTTGCCCGCGGCCGTGCCGGGGCCGCTGCCCCGCGGGTACCGAACTGCGCTTGGCCCGTCGAGACGGTAGGCAGTGGTCAGCATCTGCCGGCATTCGCGCTCGTCCGAAGGCGTCATGATCACCATGTTCGGCACGCAGCGCATGAATGCGATGTCGAATGCGCCGTTGTGCGTGGCACCGTCGCTGCCGACCAGTCCGGCCCGGTCGAGCGCGAACACGACCGGAAGATTCTGGATCGCGACATCGTGAACCAGCTGGTCATAGCCACGCTGAAGGAAAGTCGAATAGATCGCGACCACCGGCTTGAGCCGCTCGCAGGCGAGCCCCGCGGCGAAGGTCACCGCATGCTGCTCGGCGATCCCGACGTCGAAATAACGCTCCGGAAAGCGCTGTGAAAACTGCACAAGGCCCGATCCTTCGCGCATCGCCGGCGTAATGGCGATCAGGCGCGGGTCGGCCTCGGCCATGTCGCACAGCCAGTCGCCGAACACCTGCGTATAGGTGGGCTTGCCGCCGCTGGATTTCTTGATTCCTTCGGCCGGATCGAATTTGCCCGGACCGTGGTAGAGGACAGGATCGGCTTCTGCCAGCTTGTAGCCTTGCCCCTTGCGCGTGACCACATGCAGGAACTGCGGGCCCTTGAGCTCGCGCATGTTCCTGAGCGTGGGCACGAGTGCGTCGAGGTCGTGGCCGTCGATCGGCCCGACGTAGTTGAATCCGAACTCCTCGAACATCGTGGAGGGAACCACCATGCCCTTCACATGCTCCTCGACCCTTTTCGCGAACTCGAGTGCGGTGGGCACCGTGCCGAGCACGCGCTCGCCCGCCTTCTTGGCCGCCGCGTAGAAACGCCCGGACATGAGCCTCGCAAGATAACGGTTGAGCGCCCCAACCGCGGGCGATATCGACATGTCGTTGTCGTTGAGTATCACCAGCAGGTCGGCGTCCATCACGCCGGCGTTGTTCATCGCCTCGAAGGCCATGCCGGCCGACATCGCGCCGTCGCCGATCACCGCGATCGCACGTCTGTCCTCGCCCTTCAGCTTTGCCGCCTGCGCCATGCCAAGTGCCGCCGAGATCGACGTGCTCGAGTGCGCGGTGCCGAAGGTGTCGTGCCCGCTTTCGGCGCGCCGGGGAAAGCCCGACATGCCGCCGAACATCCTCAGCCGGGACATTCCCTCGCGCCGCCCGGTGAGTATCTTGTGCGGGTAGGTCTGGTGCCCCACGTCCCAGACGATGCGATCTTCGGGTGTGTTGTACACGTAGTGCAGCGCGATGGTCAGTTCGACCGTGCCAAGGTTCGATGAGAGGTGCCCGCCGGTCTGCGACACCGAGTCGACAATGAAGGCGCGAAGTTCATCGGCGAGCAGCTTGAGTTCCCTGCGCTCGAACTTGCGCAGGTCCGCCGGTTCGTTGACCGACTTGAGGAGCGCGTATTTGGGCGCGCCCGTCGACCGTTCGTCGGGATGTCCCGTGCTGCCGCCGGGAAGATCGGATGCTCCACTGACCGAACTCATGCGAGTAGTTTAGGCCTTTGTGCGCGTCGTGATGGCTCAGAACTTCCTGAGCACGATGAAATCCGCCAACTGCCCAAGTCTGAGGCCCCGCGTGCCAAACGGCGCGATCGCGGCGTGCGCTTCGGCGCGAAGTTGTGCTGCAAACTCCTTCGCCCGATCCGCGCCCATGAGCGTGACATAGGTCGGCTTGTTCTGCGCGGCATCCTTGCCGGCGGTTTTCCCGAGACTCGCGGTCGTGCCTTCTGCATCGAGTATGTCATCGACCACCTGGAACGCGAGTCCGACGCACTTTGCATAGCTGTCCAGCCGTTCGAGATCGGCGGGAGACAGGCCGCCCGCGCACCGCGCCCCGAGTGCCACCGCGGCGCGAATAAGCGCACCCGTCTTGTGGATATGCATCATTTCGAGCTCGGGCAGGCTGATGCTCATCACACCCACGTTGGCCAGATCGATCGCCTGTCCGCCCGCCATGCCCCGGCTTCCCGAGGCGGCTGCAAGAATTCGCACCATTTCGACCTGCGTCGCCGCATCGTCGGCCACCGGCGCGCCCACCAGCATCTGGAAGGCAAGCGACTGCAGGGCATCGCCCACGAGAAGGGCCGTCGCCTCGTCGAATTCGACATGCACCGTCGGCTTCCCACGCCTCAGGACATCGTCGTCCATGCACGGCATGTCGTCGTGAACCAGTGAGTAGGCATGGATGCACTCGACCGCGCAGGCCGCGAGTTCGAGTCGTTCAGGCAACGCGCCCGCGATGTCGCCCGCGGCGAAGGTCAGCAGCGGCCGGACGCGCTTTCCGCCCCCGAGCACGGCATAGCGCATGCCGTCATGCAGGCCCGCGGGTGCGACGTCGGGTCGGGGAAGCGCGTGTTCCAGTGCCGACTCGACACGATCGAGGACACTCCCCATCCACGACGGAAAGTCACTCGTCGGCGTCGACGCTGAAGCTCTTGAGGACATTGTCTTCGAGTACCTTGACCTGCTGCTGCGCCTTGGCAAGTACGCCCTGGCAGTATTGCGCGAGTTCCAGTCCGCGCTTGTGGGCTGAAAGGGATTCTTCGAGGGTCAGTTCGCCCGCTTCCATGCGTTCGACGATTTTTTCGAGTTCGTCGACGGCCGCTTCGAAGCTCACCGGTGTTGCAGCAGTTTCAGGGTCGTCAACGGTTGGTTTGGCGGCTTTGGGCATCAGGATGCGCGCATTTTGCGCGATGGGTCTTTGCTCGGGGAATCCGGCGAAAAAACACCGGTAAAACGAAGCCGGACAATAGCTTATGGACGGCGCCCGGG
>CANIEV010000252.1 GCA_947466535.1 Betaproteobacteria bacterium | reverse complement strand
GGCATCATGCAGACCGCGAACGCGCTGGTGGTGGCCCCCTCGCTCAACATCAACACCTGGGCGGAGTTCGTCGCGGCGGCGAAGGCGCGGCCGGGAAAGATCAACTACGGCAGCTTCGGCATCGGCAGCGTGACGCACCTCGATAGCGAGACGATGGCGGGCCTGGCGGGAATCTCTCTGAATCACATTCCCTACAAGGGCATCGCCGAGGTGCTGCCCGCGGTGGCAAGCGGCCAGATCGAAACGGCGCTCTCGGGAATCTCGCCGCTGATTCCCCTGCTCAAGCAGAACCGGCTCAAGGCGCTGGCGATCTCCGCGACCGCGCGCTCGCCGGTGCTGCCTGATGTGCCGACCTTCACAGAACTCGGTATTCCGTATGTGGGGGTCTCGTGGTTCGGGTTGGTCGGGCCAAGCGGCATTCCGCGCCCGGTGGTCGACAAGGTGGCGACGGATGTCGGGCGCGTGGTCGGGGTACCCGAGTTCCGCGAAAAGTACATCACCGGCGTCGGCCTCGAGCCCTTCAATCTCGGGCCGGACCAGCTCGCGCAACAACTCAACAACGATCGTGCGCGTTACGTGAGTTCGGTGAAAGCGGCGAACATCAAGCTGGACTGATTTTCGGTGAGACCCGGGCGGTTCAGCGAAATCCGCGAAAGCGGCCGGAGCGCCCGCGATACACGCCGAAGCCCGGAGAGAGTCCGTACCCGACGGGCGGTCCGTAATACGGAGGACCGTAGTAATAAGGAGCACCGTAGACGCCCGGCCCGCGATACGGGTAGGCAGGCGGGCAGGGATAACCCGTGCAAACCGCGGTGCCTGCTGACACCGAGGCATAGCCCGGACCCGGTGGCAAGCTCGCGCATGCGCCGAGCAGAACTCCCGCGCAACAGACCATTGCGGTCTTGAGCCAATGCATCTCCGCGTCCTCCTGAGCGTGTATTCCTTGTACACCAGCTTATGCGCGGTATCACGAAAAAAGCGTAACAATATGCAACCGGGGCGCCGCAGACCGACCTGCGCCGAGCCCGGTTGATCAGGGAGCATTTCATGAGCCGATGGGTGCGCATTGCGCTGTTCGCAGGATGCCTCCTCGCGGTTGCAAACGCGACGGCACAGGGTCAGACAGCCGTCTCTCGCACCGTCGCGGATATCCTGCAGCAGCTCGACCAGTACAAACCGGATGCCGAGGCTTACGCGAAGCGGCTTGCGGCGTTCAACACGCCGGTGCCGGAGACCACCGATTCCGCGGTGCTGGCGCGTCATTACCATTCGCGCGCCCGCGACGCCCAGGCGCTCGGCCTGATCGACGAACGCATCGACATGCTGGAGAAGGCGCTGCCGCATGCGCGCCGTGCCAACCTGCGTTCGAGCGCCGCCGGAGGGAACCTCGATCGCGTGTTGTCCGACCTGTCGAACGCCTGGGGCGCACGCGACTATCTAAAGGCGATTGCCTACGCCGAGGAGCTTCTCAAGACCACGAACAATGCGGGCGGCTATTACATCGGCGAGACAGCCAAAATCGCCAACTACCTGACGTCGCTTGGCGAGTACGAAGCGTCCGACAAGATGATCGCGCGCGCCGAGAGCGCGCTTGTGTCGGCCCGCATGGGACGCGACTATGCGGTCTACGGCGCGGGAATGCGGTCCTATGTCGAATACGCGAAGGCCTATAACCTGCGCGACCGCGGCAAGCTGGCGGAGTCGGAGCAGCTGTTCCGCTCGGTGATCGCGCTCACCGACGAAGCCCAGCGTTCGGCGGCTGATGCGAGGGCGCGCGGCGCCGATGTCCGCTCGGAGGCGGATATCGCCGGTTACCGGGAGTCCGCGACGCAGGTGCTCGCCCTCACCCTGCAGCGCATGGGCCGGCTGGACGAAGCTGAGCTGATGTTGCGCGATCTGTTGAAGGTGCGCCTGTCGCGCACAGGTCGCGGCTCGATTGGCGTGGCCGACAACCTGCGCTCGCTTGCAGGTGTGCTGTCCGATCAGGGGCGCACGCTCGAAGCACTGCAGCTAGCCGCGCAGTCGGTGCGCATGCTCGACGAACTCGGCGTGCCGAAAAAGGGGCTCAGCTCGCTCTGGGCGCATCAATTACACGCCGGGCTGCTCACCGGTGTGGGCCGGTACGCCGACAGCGCGCGCGAGTACGAGGCGATCCGCGAAAGCGTGGGCGCCGATTCGCAACTGCGTGCGCGCTTTGGCGCCGGCAACCGGGTCTGGGCGTACGCCCTGATGAAGACCGGCCGCGCGGCGCAGGCGGTCGACATGTTGCGAGGTACGGTTGAACGCACCGAGAAGGTTCTCGGTCAGGCGCACGTGGATACAGCGTTTGCGCGTGCCTTTCTCGGGATGGCCCATGCGGCAGCGGGCGACAGGGCCGCCGCGTATCGCGAACTGCGCTCCGGCATCGAAACGCTGACCGGCGCCGACGGTGGGCAGGTCGAGTACATCCGGCGCAGCCTCGCCGCCACGAGGCGCCTTGCGCTGGTGGTAGGCGCCTATATCAAGCTGCTGTCCGAGATGCGCGGTACGCCGCTGGAGGCGCAGAACCGGATCGACGCCGCGGCGGAAGCCTTCCGCGTAAGCGACCTGGTGCGCGGGCAGGTGGTGCTGCAGGCGGTGGCTGCATCCGCTGCACGCGCTGCGGCGGATTCGCCGCAGCTGGCAGCCCTGATCCGCAAGGACCAGGATCTCACGCAGGAAGTGGAGGCGCTGTACCGATTCCTGATCGAACAGCTCTCGGCGCCGCCCGAGCGGCAACTGCCCAAGGTGATCGCCGACATGCGAAGCCGCATCGCCGCGATCGATGCCGAGCGCCGCACCGTGTCGAAGGAAATCCAGACGCGCTTTCCCGCGTACGCGGATTTCGTCAACCCGAAGTCGCCGACGCTTGCGCAGGTGCGTGCCGGTTTGCGCGAGGGCGAGGTGCTGCTGAGCGTGCTCACCACCGCCGATGCGAGTTTCGTCTGGGCAATTCCGAAAACCGGCGCGACCGCGTTTCATTCGAGCGCGCTGACCACCGCCGAGCTCGGCCGGCGCGTCGCGACGCTTCGCAAGGCGCTGGATGTGGGCACGGTCCCGCTGGAGAGCTTCCCGGTTTTCGATGTCGCAATGGCGCACGGCATCTTTCGCGAACTTCTGGCCCCGGTGCAGTCCGCATGGAAGGATGCGAAGTCGCTGCTGGTCACGGTAAGCGGGCCGCTCTCGCAATTGCCGTTTTCGGTGCTGCCGACCGAACCGGTGGCGTTGAAGGAAGGCGAACTGCTGTTCGAAGCCTACAAGGACGTGCCCTGGCTCGCGAAGCGATATGCGGTGGCGCAGCTCCCCTCGGTGAATTCGCTGCTGACCCTGCGTGCGATGCGCGCCGGCCGCGAAGATCGCAAGACCTTTGCGGGATTCGGTGACCCGGTGTTCGGAGGCGGGCTTGCTCAGGCGGGCAGCACGCGTTCCGCCGGGCCGGTGCTGGTGCGAAATCTCGCGGTGACCCGAGTCACCGACGCGGCGGTGACACAGGTGCAGACGGTCAACTGGACGCCCTACAGCAGCCTTGCGCCTCTGCCCGATACGCGCGACGAACTGCTCGCGATCGCGAAGGCGCTGGATGCGAATCTGCAAAGTGATGTGTTCCTCGGCAGCGAGGCATCGAAGGAAAAGGTCATAGGCACCGATTTGTCGGGGCGCAAGATTCTTGCCTTCGCCACGCATGGCCTGCTGCCGGGTGACTTTCCCGGCATCGACCAGCCGGCGCTGGCGCTGTCCGCGCCCGGCGGAAATGCGGATGCGAACCCGCGCTCGGCGCTGCTCACGATGGACGACATACTCGGCCTCAAGCTGGATGCGGACTGGGTGGTGCTCTCGGCTTGCAATTCGGGCGCGGGCGATGGCAAGGGCAGTGATGCGATCTCGGGCCTCGGCCGGGCATTCTTCTATGCCGGCAGCCGCGCGCTGTTGGTGACGCACTGGCCGGTGGATTCGCGCTCGGCGAGGCTGCTTGTTTCGGGCGTGTTCGAGCGCTACGCCGCCGACGGCTCGCTCAGCCGCACCGAAGCCCTGCGCCGCGCGATGATCGCGGTGATGAACGATTCGTTCAACGACGAACGCGGTCGCAAGATCTACTCCTACGCGCACCCGATGTTCTGGGCGCCCTACGCGCTCGTCGGGGATTCGGGGCGCTAGTCGAATAGTGACTGTCGGGTCGGTGGCTTGAGGTGGCGCTAGCCCCCGTCGCCCACCACCACATACGGCGCCCAGAACAGCGGGTGCGCGTAGCTGAAGCTGCCGGTGGCTTTTTTCATCAGGTCAAGCGAGGACTCCTGCATCGCACGCGAGCGCGAGATCGACGGACTCTCCGACTGGCGGCGGAAGGCGTCGGTGGTGAGCATTCGCGCCGACACCGTCTCCACCGGCCAGCTCGTCACGAGCAGGGCCTTGGCGCCCGCGTAAAAGAACGCACGGCCAAGGCCGGACACCGCCTCGCTGCCGTTGCCGCCCGCGGCTCCGGTGTTGCACGCCGAGAGCACTACCCAGTCGGCGCGCAGCTTGAGGCCGAGTATTTCCTCCATCGTCAGCATGCCGTCACCGCCGTCGCCGCTCACCGCCGGGTTGGTCATCGCGAGCGCAGGTTGCATCAGGCCGGGCATTTCGCCCGGCACCAGGCCGTGGGTGGCGAACATCACCACGCGGTAGTTCGACAGGTCAATGGTCTTGACGTTGTTCTCGGAGGCGCGCTTTTGCAGGAAGAGGTCGCGCGAGACATCGGCGCCGAGGATCTTCGCCACCTCGGTAATCTCCGCCGCGGTGTCGGGCAGTTGCGAGAGCAGGCTGAAGTCGATTGCCGCGGCGATGTCGTTCTTCTTTTCCTCGGTGGCATTGATGACCAGGTTGCGACGGCCGATGCCGCGGGTACTGGCAGCGGGGGCGGCGGAAGCGAGCGGCGAGAACACCGGATCGCCGAATCCGAGAAAGGCGCGGGTTGGCCGGCCGACCGACGGGCGGCTGCGCAACGCCGAGAGCGCCACCGCCGCGGGCAGTTGCGAGATCGCCACCTGCCTGATCAGCCAAGGCGCCTCGGCCATATCCGCGAAAGGCACGGCGCTTGCGCCGCCGCTGCTCTTCCACGGCGCGGTGGTGAGCACCGAGAACGGGAGCTGGCCGAGATTGCCGTGCGGCACGATGATGAGTTCCTTCGCGGATTTCCAGCCGGCTTCCACCGGGGCGAGCAGCGCGCGGTAGAGTTCGTGCGCCGTCTCGAAATCGTAGGGCGGCATGCGTTCGATCGCGACGTCCGCCGGGTCGAGCGTGCGGCGAAGCTTCGCCACCATCTCGCCAAGTTTTTCCGATCCGATCGGCGCCACCGCGAACGCCACCGGCCCCTTCGGGGGCACTGCCCAGATGAGCGTGCGGTCGCTGCCGGAATAGATCGAGATCATCGCCTCGTCCGGGCGAAGCAGCTTCTGCAGCTCGGCCACACCCACCGGGCGCGGTTCGAGCAGGTTGGCATAGTCGGGAAAGCGACGCTGCAGTTCGCGCTGCGCCTGCGCGTGGTCGGCGCGCAGCTTGCCCAGGCCGGCGCGCATGTCGGCGACGATCTTGTCCTGCTCGGCCACGCGGCCGCGCGAGAGCAGGTTGCCGATCGCGTCCGACAGCGAACTCATCTCGCGCTGCAGGTCCT
>CANIEV010000251.1 GCA_947466535.1 Betaproteobacteria bacterium | reverse complement strand
GGGCACCCTGTACCGATACGGCAGCGGTCCGGGCGCGCAGGTGAGGGCGGATCCCGGCGGCGAACCGGTCGAGGTGACCACGCTGGATGCCTATGCCGATGCGAGGCAGCTCGGGAAAGTGGATTTCATCAAGATGGACATAGAAGGCGCGGAGATGGATGCGCTGCTCGGGGCGAAGGAGACGCTCATCCGGCACCGGCCGCGCCTGGCAATTTCTCTTTATCATCGTGCGGCGGATCTGGCGCGGATTCCGGTCTGGATCAATCGGCTCGACCTGGGTTACCGGTTCTGGCTCGAGCACTACACGATCCATCACGAAGAGACCGTGCTGTTTGCCGCGGCGGACTAACGAGGGCCGAACCCTTGAAAATTCACGAAATCACGGACGCAGAGGGCAGGGTCGTGGCGCCTGAATGGATGGCGAGGGCCGAGCGTGTGCATCGCAGCTCCGGGACGAGCTTCAGGCCGACTACCGGGGTATCCTCGAGCAAGTGTTCGCCGGCGGCGGGCGCATGTGCGTGGCAGCGGAGGGGGAGACGGTCACCGGCGTTGCGGTTTGGCGCGCTCATGTGAACACGGTGAACGGCCTGCACCTGTACGTCGACGACCTCGTAACCGACGATAATAAGAGGTCATCCGGCGTCGGCCGCCTGTTGATGGACTGGCTGGAGCACAAGGCGCGCTCGCTCGACTGCAATTGGCTCACGCTCGATTCGGCGGTGAGCAACGCGCCGGCGCACCGATTTTATTTCCGCGAGCGGATGAACATCCGCGCGTTCAAATTTGCGAAGCGTTTGAAGTGAGTGTCTGAAATGAAACCAATAAAAGTGGGTTTGCTCGGTATCGGCACCGTGGGCAGCGGTGTCTGGACGGTGCTCGGCCGCAACCGCGAGGAAATCAGTCGGCGTGCCGGGCGCGAAATCCAGATCGCGATGGTGGCCGACAAGGACACCGAGCGCGCCAAGCGCATCACCGGCGGCGACGTGCGGGTCACGGCCGACGCGTATGAAGTCGTGCGCGATCCCGAGATCGACATCGTCATCGAACTCATCGGCGGCTACACCATCGCCAAAGACCTCGTGCTCGCGGCGATCGCCAACGGCAAGAACGTGGTCACCGCCAACAAGGCGCTGCTCGCGACTCACGGCAACGAGATATTCGCCGCTGCCCAGGCAAAGAAGGTCATGGTGGCTTTCGAAGCCGCAGTGGCGGGCGGCATCCCGATCATCAAGGCACTGCGCGAGGGCCTGACCGCCAATCGCATCGAGTGGATCGCCGGCATCATCAACGGCACCTCCAATTTCATCCTGTCGGAGATGCGCGACAAGGGCCTGGATTTCGGTGTCGTGCTCAAGCAGGCGCAGGAACTCGGTTATGCCGAATCCGATCCCACCTTCGACATCGAGGGCGTGGATGCGGGGCACAAGCTCACCATCATGTCGGCGATCGCCTTCGGCATCCCGATGCAGTTCGAGCGCTGCTACACCGAAGGCATCTCGAAGCTCACCCGCGATGACATCCGCTACGCCGAGCAACTCGGCTACCGGATCAAGCTGCTCGGCATTACCCGGCGCGTGCCCGAAGGGATCGAACTTCGCGTGCATCCGACGCTCATCCCGACGCGGCGGCTGATCGCCAACGTCGAAGGTGTCATGAACGCGGTGCTGGTCAAGGGCGACGCGGTGGGCGCGACCATGTACTACGGCGCGGGCGCCGGTTCCGAGCCGACCGCGAGCGCGGTGATCGCCGATCTCGTGGACATCACCCGCCTGCACACCGCCGATCCGGATCACCGGGTGCCGCATCTGGCCTTCCAGCCCGATCGCATCGCCGATACGCGGGTTCTGCCGATGGAAGAGGTCGTCACCTCTTACTATCTGCGCATGAGGGTGGAGGATCGCCCGGGCGTTCTTGCCGACATCACGCGCATCCTCGCGGACCTTTCGATCTCGATCGACGCGATGGTGCAGAAGGAGCCCTCCGAGGGCGAACACCAGGTCGACATCATCATGCTCACCCATGAGACACGCGAAAAGCAGGTGAACGCCGCAATCGTGAAGATCGAGGCCCTGGCGGTGGTGGCGGGCAAGGTCACGCGGATCCGGCTGGAAGAACTGGGCAAAGCCTGATTCGTGACCTGTCATTGCGAGCGAAGCGAAGCAATCTCCGTCACATCGAGCGAAGCCATCCCCTTCGCCAGCGCGACGGGAGATTGCCGCGTCGCTTCGCTCCTCGCAATGACAAGGCCGGGCCGTTGACCGATCATTGAATACTCAGAATTCAAATTCATGCGCTACGTAAGCACCCGAGGCGGCGGCACGCCGCAGACCTTTACCCAGATATTGCTCGAGGGCCTTGCGCCCGACGGCGGCCGGTTCGTGCACGATGCCTATCCGTGCTTTGCGCCGGCCGAACTCGCGGCGATGCGGCGCTGGACCTGTCATTGCGAGCGAGGCGAAGCAATCTCCGTCACATCGAGCGAAGCCATCCCCTTCGCCAGCGCGACTGGAGATTGCCGCGTCGCTTCGCTCCTCGCAATGACGCGTCCAGCACAGTTGATCGCTCTTTGATTTTTCAGAAATCGCACCCATGCGTTATGTAAGCACCCGAGGCGGCGGACAGCCGCAGACCTTTACCCAGATACTGCTCGAAGGCCTCGCGCCCGACGGCGGCCTGTTCGTGCCCGAGGCCTATCCGCACTTCACGCCGGCAGAACTCGCGGCGATGCGGCGCTGGTCGTACCCGGAACTCGCCTATGCCGTCCTCTCGCGCTTTGCCGACGATCTGCCTCCGGCGGACCTGAAGGCTCTCGTCGAAAAAACCTACACCGCGAAGGCGTTTCGAAGCGACGCGATTGCGCCGCTCCGGACGCTCGAGCCGGGTGTCCATATCCTCGGACTGTCCTATGGACCTACGCTTGCGTTCAAGGACATGGCGATGCAGTTCCTCGGCAACCTGTTCGAGTACGTGCTCGCGAAGAACGGCCGCCATCTCAACATCCTTGGCGCGACCTCGGGCGACACCGGGTCGTCGGCCGAATACGCGATGCGCGGCAAGAGCAATATCCGCGTGTTCATGCTCTCGCCCCACGGCCGGATGAGCCCGTTCCAGACCGCGCAGATGTTCTCGCTCGCCGATCCGAACATCTTCAACATCGCGGTGCGCGGTGTGTTCGACGACTGCCAGGACATCGTGAAGGAGGTCGGTGCTGACGCCGATTTCAAGGCGAAGCACTCCATCGGTACGGTGAATTCGATCAACTGGGCGCGGGTCGCGGCGCAGGTGGTGTACTACTTCAAGGGCTATTTCGCGGCGATCGAGGCCGATGGCCTGAAGGACGGATCGCCGGTGTCCTTCTCGGTCCCCTCGGGCAACTTCGGCAACATCTGCGCCGGCTGGATCGCAAAGCAGATGGGATTGCCAGTGCGCAGGCTGATCCTCGCCACCAACGAGAACAACATGCTGGACGAGTTCTTCCGCACCGGCGTCTACCGCCCGCGCAAGGGCGCGGAGGTGTTCGCCACCACCAGCCCGTCGATGGATATTTCGAAAGCCTCCAATTTCGAGCGCTACGCCTGGGACCTCGTTGGCCAGGACCCGGTGCGGGTGCGCGAACTCTGGAAAAAGCTCGACACCGAGGGGCAGTTCGACCTGTCCTCGTCCGCGTACTGGAAGAAGGTGGACGACACCGGCTTCGTGTCCGATTTCAGCACCCACGCAACGCGCCTGGACACGATTCGCCGCGTCTGGCGCGACTATCAGGTAATGATCGACACCCACACCGCCGACGGCGTGAAGGTCGGCCTCGACTACCGTGAAACCGGCGTGCCGCTGGTATGCCTCGAGACCGCGCTGCCGGTGAAATTCGCCGAAACCATCCGCGAGGCTCTAGGCCTTGACCCCGAACGTCCCGCCGGGTTCGAGAACATCGAGAGCCTGCCGCAGCGCTTCGAGGTGATGGATGCGGATACCGGCGCGGTGAAGCGGTTCGTTGAAAGTCACACCGCCTAGGGAGCCACTGAACAAGGAGGCTACGCCCCCTCGTAACTCCCCCATCTCAGAGGGAACGCTGAACCTTCAAGCCTCGACATTGGACTTGATCAGCGATTCCCCAGGATTCCCGCGGCATGTACCCCCGCGATACACAGGCCTTGTTTGATGCACGTTCATTCACTGGATGAAACCGAGGGAGTGGAAAATGAGCCTTGAAAATACGACGATGATCGAGTGGCAGTGCCAGAAGGCGGTGCTGGAATTCTTCAGGTGCCTGGACGAGAGCGACTATCCCGGGCTTCTCGCCCGCCTGCATCCGGATGCCATCTGGTCGCGGCAGGGAAAGGACCTGAAAGGCGCGCAGCAGGTGATGGAGGCGATGAACGAGCGCTCCGCGACGCTGCGCATCCATCATCTGCTCATGAACATTCGAGTCGATTGCCCATCCGACGGGGCGTCTGCGAACCTGTTTGGCTATCTCGTCGTTTTTCGTCACGACGACGGCGCTGCCATCACGGGCGCGGCACCGCTCAAGGGCGTGTCCACCATCAGCACCTGCACCGCGGAACTGCGGCAGTCCGCAGGCGCCTGGAAGATCTTCCGAATGGCGAACGAGCGAACCTTCGCCTCGTAGGCCTGCGTCGACAGGACAATGCGGTTGCGCGCCACGCGGATCGGCCCGGCGCCATTCCCCAGTTTTTTTGTGGGTATCGTTGGAGGCCCGGTCCGCTAGAATCGGGCCCATGGCCTCCGAAATTTCCCCTGAAAAAAACGTCCTCGGCAGCGAGCTGCTCGCCTGCAGCTACTCGCCGCTCACCGGTTACTTCCGCGACGGCTGGTGCTCCACGCACGGCGAAGGCGGGGTGGCGCACCTGGTCTGCATTCTGGCGACGAAGGAATTCCTCGAATTCAGCGCCGAGCGCGGCAACGACCTGTCCACCCCGCGCCCCGAGATGCGGTTTCGCGGCGTCAAGCCCGGCGAGCGCTGGTGCCTCCACGTGCTGCGCTGGGTCGAAGCCTGGGAGGCGGGCAGCCCGCCCAGGGTGGTGCTCGAGTCCACCCACGCGAACGTGCTCAACTACGTGCCGCTCGCCGCTCTCAAGCGCAACGCGCACGACGCGGACTCCTGAGGGCGGTTCCAAACGGGGAGGGCTATACCCCGTGTTCGATCCCGCCAAATCAGATCTGCCGAAAAACGCTCCCCGCTGAGCGGCGGTCGCATCGGAGCGGTTTATCGCTATCGGGACTCGTTCTTCATCAGGCTTCCGGGCGGTGGGCTGCGTCAAACGTTCGAGCAGGCATGGAAAACACCCGTTAATCCGAAGGCTTCGCGCTTCGCGGGGTGTCTAAGCTGCTCTGGCAGACACTTCGCCCGGCAACATCCTTGACCGAGGCGGCAGGCTACCCACCGTTGGAGCGAGCGACAACCTTGATGCGCAGCCGTATGACCGAATGGGCCTCTCTGCTGTCGCTCGCTCTGCTGCTGGCGGTGTCCTCGTTCGGGCTGACCGCTCCCGACAAAGGAAATACAGTCGTCGTGGGCGCCTTGCTTGACGATCTCCCGCCGACCGCGGCTGGCCCGATATTCAGCAACCAACTGCCGGGCGGTGGCGGTCCGGTCTTGCGCGCCGAGTCGCCGGACAAGGCCGCTTCGAACGAAGTGCCGCCCGCTGAGATCGGTGGTTCCCAGGCCGTCGGTCGGGTGAGCCAGGTATTTG
>CANIEV010000250.1 GCA_947466535.1 Betaproteobacteria bacterium | reverse complement strand
GATACGGTGAATCTTGCCGCGCGCCTGGAGACGGCCTGCAAGCAGTATGGCGTCAACATCATTCTCTCCGAGGAAACGCGTGCGCAGGCGGGCGACGCGATCGAGGTCCGGGAGCTCGACCGGATACGCGTTGTCGGCAAGACCGATGCCGTCAGCGTCTTCGAGTTGCTCGGCGTGGCGGGCGGGATCACCGCCGAGACGGGGGAGATGCGTGACGCGTTTGCAGCGGCGCTCGTTCGTTATCGCGCGGGGGATATCGCCGCCGCGCGCGCGCTTTGGCAGGCGTGTGCACGGATTGCTCCGGAGGACCCGCCGACCCGGGTATTTCTGGCGCGATGCGATGAGCTCTTGGCGCGACCGCTTCCCGCCGACTGGAACGGAGTCTGGACGCTAAGCGTCAAGTAGGCTGCGGGTCGCGGGCTACCTGCGTTCCGGGGGCGCGAGTCCCGCCTTGAAAATTGCCGGTGCCGAATCGGGCGACGCGAGAAACCGTATCAGGGCAATCGCTGCCCCGGGCTGGCTTGAGCTGCGCGTCACCGCGCCTGATTGATTCGGTATTCGGAGTGCGCTGAAATTCTCGAGTCCCGGGGAGTCACGAGGTTCCTTGGATCGACGCGGCCGCTTCTATAATCGGATTCTCTTCAAGCCCGCCGGAGTCACCCGCATGAAAGACGAAACCCTCATCATCCGCGCCGGCCGGCATCCGCACGACAACCACGGCGCGGTGAATCCGCCCGTGTATCACGCCTCCACCATCCTCGCGGACTCGCTCGCGGACTACGAGCAGAAGAGCCGCGAGCGTGTGGCTGACAAGCCGGGCACGTATTACGGGCGCTTTGGCACGCCGACCACACTGGCGCTGGAAGAGGCGGTGGCGGCGCTCGAGGGCGGATACAAGGCGCATGTTTATCCCTCCGGGCTGGCGGCGTGTTCGGGCGCGCTGCTGGCGTTTCTTTCGGCGGGCGATCATGTGCTGATGACCGACAGCGTCTACGGGCCGACGCGGTCTCTCGCCAACGGCCTGCTCAAGCGCTTCGGCGTCAGCACCACTTTCTACGATCCGCTGATCGGTGCCGGCATCGAGGCGCTTATCCAGCCGAACACGAAAGTCATCTATCTCGAATCGCCCGGCTCGCTCACCTTCGAGGTGCAGGACGTGCCCGCGATCACCGGGGTCGCGCACCGGCGCGGGGTGACGACGATCATCGACAACACCTGGGGCACGCCCTTCTATTTCAAGCCGTTCGAACACGGCGTGGATGTGTCGGTGCAGGCGGCGACCAAGTACATCGTCGGCCATTCGGACGCGATGATGGGCATCGTCACCGCGAACAAGGAGCACTGGATGCGCCTTCGTGCCGGCACCAACGAACTCGGCCAGACGGCGGGGCCGGACGATGCGTACCTCGCGCAGCGCGGCCTGCGGACGATGGCGGTAAGGCTGAAACAGCACTGGCAGACTGGCGTGCAGCTCGCCGAGTGGATCGCGCGCCAGCCCGAAGTACAGCGGGTGCTGCATCCCGCGCTGCCGGGCGATCCGGGACACGCGCTATGGAAGCGCGACTTCCGCGGCGCCTGCGGCCTGTTCGGCGTGGTGTTGAGGCCGGTGATGCACGAGGCCTTCGCCGCGATGATCGATGGCCTTGAGCTGTACGGCATCGGCGCGTCCTGGGGCGGCTACGAGAGCCTGGTGGTTCCGTTCGCGCCGCAGAAGCTGCGTTCCGCAACGCAATGGCCCGACCCCGGGCCGTGCTTCCGCATTCACGCGGGGCTGGAACATATCGACGACCTGGTCGCCGATATGGAAGCGGGGTTCAAGAGATTGCGCGCGGCGGCCTAGGTTTGGCCCCTTGTGCCTTCGTGAGATCGCGTCCCGCAGCGCTTCGCTCGCGGCTTCGGCTCACGCGCTCGCGATGACCTTCAACAGGCGTCATTGCGAGCGCAGCGAAGCAATCTCAGATGGATCGAGCGCAGCGAAGCAATGTCAAATGACTGAACCCGTGAGATTGCTTCGTCGCTTTGCGCCTCGCAATGACAGCCCTAAGGCGTGGATATCCTGACAATCTGCAAAAAACACCCAGTATCCATGCGGCTTTCCGGGCGTTTAACTGACATTGCCCGCCGTGGAACTCATCAGCCGATGATGAAATTGGCCGAGATTTCCACCGAGATGCCGAAGGGCAGGGCGTTGCAGCAGACCGCAAGCCGCGAATGGAGGGCGGACTGGCCGAAGATGTCGACCAGCAACTTCGAGGCGCCGTTCACCACCTTCGGGCTTTCCTTGAAGTCATCAATGCAGTTCACGTAGCCGCAGAGTTGCAGGCATCCCTGCACGCGGTCGAGGTCGCCGCCGCAGGCGA
Organism: Betaproteobacteria bacterium; assembly: GCA_947466535.1. Lineage (GTDB taxonomy): Bacteria > Pseudomonadota > Gammaproteobacteria > Burkholderiales > SG8-39 > CAMBSA01. The sequence goes on along the minus strand of CANIEV010000250.1, from coordinate 3,366 downwards.
TCTTCAGCTGCGCAAGGATATTGAGCGCGGTGAGCGCAGCGGCGCGCTCGCCCTGTTCAATCGTGATGTCGCGCCCGACCTTGCCGCAGAATTCCGCCACCGGCTTGCCGTCCATCAACGGGCCCTGGCCCGAAATGTAGGCGATGTCCTTGTGCACTTTCCAGGGCACGTAGGTTGCAAACGCCGGGGCTGCGTCGGGCAGTTTGAGTCCGAGTTCCCTGAGTCGCGCTTCGATGAGTCCGGCCATGATTGTTGTCTCCCCTTTTGGTTTTTTCAGATCGGCAGGAACACGGTGTCGACCACCGTGTCGCTGTCCAGGATCACCATCCACTTTGCAATTCGCATCGCCTCGCCAGTGCCCTCGAACCAGACGAGGTAGCGCCCGCAGAACGTCGCCACCGAGTTCTTGAACAGCGCGAAATTCGCCACCGCGGCGCCGGGTTCGCCGGACATCGGTGTGATCGCGGTAGTCAGGTGCATCTTGCGATAGATGTCTTCCCGAGCGCCCGCACGCACCCGCTCGGCGAGCTTGGGTTTGCGTTCGCCCACGATCACGTAGTTGGTGCCCTGCGACCAGTCACGGTGCGTGATCACGCCGTAGTACGCGTCGGCGGAAAACAGGTCCAGCCATTCGTCGTAGCGCTCGTCGTCGAGAAAGCGCACGTAGCGATCGAACAGGTCGCGCACTTCGTTGCTGACTGAGGCACTCATTGGGCCCCTCCTTTCACATCAGGCGCCGACATGTAGCGGCTCCAGGTGCTCCAGAAGTTGCGGATGTTGTGCTCGTCTGCCGCACCGCCCTGGTCACCGGGCTTGTCGATGCCGCGGGCGAGCAAGAGGTCGCGGCCGTTTGCCCGCAGGCCGCGCTGGCAGTGCTCGAAGACGCGCACGTCGTCGAGGCCGATCCGGCCACCCGGTCCGTAGGAGTAGTGGAAGCGCTCGGCGAGAGCACGCTTGCCTTCCGGGTCCATGTTGGCCGGCCCGAGGACATAGTTATGCACGCGGGTCATGCCGATGCCTTCGGGGCGCAGGATCCGGTAGTTGGTGACATCCCATCCCGGGTGGTACAGCCCGAGAAAACTCGGGAAGATCGCCACGTGCAGATGGCGGATGCGTTCGGTCTGGTACTTGAGGGTCTCGGGTGCGTCGCGCCATTCGAGCACGCTGTGCATGCCGACTGCGCGCGTCTGCCGGTTCGATTCCTCGGGGCTGCGGCCGCGCCCTCCGAGCGCCTGAGAGGCGTAGGCCTGCCCGTATTCGTACTCCGGCATCTTGTAGGCACCGGCGTGCAGGTACTGGGCGTGATAGTCGTCGAGGGTGTTTTCGTAGAGAAGCTTCCAGTTGCCCTTGTAGAGGAAGTCGTAGCAGCCGAGCACCTCGAGTGCACCTTGTCCGGTGGTCTCCAGATACGCGAGATCGGGCGCCGCCACGCCGAGGAAATCGGCGAACGAAGGCACGTCCTCGGTAATCGCCGCGAAGATCAGCCCTTCGAAGATCTCCACGCGCGGCAGTTCGATCAGGCCGTTGTCTTCCTTGCGGAACGCGCCCGCATAGCCTTCCTCGCGCGGCACCATCGCGAGCCGGCCCTGGCGGTCGTACTCCCAATGGTGATACATGCAGCGGAATGACGCCTTGTTGCCGCGCGGTTCGGTTGCCACCAGCGGACCGCGATGGCTGCAGGTGTTGTAGAACACGCGCACGCGGCTGTCGTCGCCGAGCACCGCAAGCACCGGCTGGCCGGCAATGTCCAGCGTACGAAAATCACCCGGCTTGCGGAACTCGCTGCGGTGCGCGACGAATACCCAAGTCTTGCCGAATATCCGCTTCTGTTCTTCTTCGTAGATGTCTTCGCTGGTGTAGAAGGCCCGCTCGACCAGCCCGCGGGCGATTTTCGATGTGTCGATGGACATGTTCGGTGTGGTCTCCCTGCTCATTCCGGCTTCATGCCTGCGGCGCGGATCACCGGGCCGAACTTGGCGGCCTCGGCGGCGATGAACCTGCGGAACTCCTCGGGCGTGCTGCTGATCGGTTCGAAGCCGAGGTTGGCGAACCGTTCCTTCACGTCGGCATTGGCGATGGCTTTCGCGGTTTCCACGGACAGCTTGTTGAGAATGTCGACCGGGGTCTTCGCCGGTGCGAGGATGCCGAACCAGGCATTGATCTGGTAGCCCGCAAGCCCGGCTTCCATCATGGTGGGCACATCGGGCATCAATGGCGAGCGCCTGGCCGACGTCACCGCGAGCGCGCGAAGCTTGCCGCTGCGCACGAAGGCTGCCGCGGTCGGGATGTTGTCGAAGGTCATCTGGATCTGGCCGGCGATCAGGTCCTGCAGCGACAGGGCCGAACCCTTGTAGGGCACCTGCTGGAAGCGCGTGCCGGTCATCTGGTTGAACATCTCGGCGGCAAGGTGGCCGGTGGCGCCGCGCGAGGGCGTGCCGTAGAACAGGTTCTGGGTCTGCGTTTTGGCATAGTCGACCAGCTCGCGCACGGTCTTGACCGGCAGCGACGGGTTCACCACCAGCACATTGCCCGCAGTCGCCATGAGCGACACCGGGTCGAGGTCACGTTGCGGATCGTAGCTTCCCAGATTGGCGAGGAATTTTCCGGTTGCCAGCGGCAGGCCCGAGGTGACCAGCGTGTAGCCATCCGGAGCGGACCGCGCCACCACTTCTTCGCCGATCGCGGTGGTCGCGCCCGGGCGCCCTTCCACCACCACCGGCTGGCCCATGGATTCGCTCAACTTCTGCGACACCGCACGGGTGACGATGTCCAGCGTCCCCGGGCCGGCGGGAATGATCATCCGGATCGGCTTGTTCGGATAGCCCTGCGCACAGATGGACGACGCGATCGCAAGGCATGCAAGGGCGAAGATACCGTTCGTTATCAGGCGCATGTCGGCTCCGCTGGCGTGAGTAAAAGACGCATCATACGTAATCAGGATTTGCGTCGGGTGCGGTATGGGGCGAGGCTTATTCGGCCGGGTTTTACTCAGCCAGGCGTATGCCCATGAATTGCCAGCGGTCCGGCGCGTAGAAGAAGTTGCGGTAGCTTGTCCTCATGTGCGAGAGCGGTGTGGCGCAGGAACCGCCGCGCAGCACCATCTGGCCGCTCATGAACTTTCCGTTGTATTCGCCAAGCGACCCGGGCAGGGTCCGGAACCCGGGGTAGGGCAGGTAGGCGCTCGCGCACCATTGCCAGACATCGCCGTGAAACGCGCACGCAGGTTGTGCCATCGGTTGATGAAAGCCGGAATCGGCGAAGTTGCCCTGCACGTCGTTTTCCGCCGCCGCAGTTTCCCATTCGGCTTCGGTCGGCAGTCGCTTGCCGCGCCAGCGTGCGTAGGCATCGGCTTCGTAGTAGCTCACG
>CANIEV010000249.1 GCA_947466535.1 Betaproteobacteria bacterium | reverse complement strand
TTTTCCCGAGCACATACTCGAGTTCACGCGGAGCAAGCCGGAGCGGCAGATGCACCGAGACGGCACCCGCCTTCGCCGCCCCGAAATAGGCCACCGGATACTCGGGCAGGTTGCGAAGCAGGATGCCCACCCGGTCGCCCGGTTTGATGCCGGCCGCCTGAAGGCCGGCTGCAAACTGTTCCGCGCGCGCATCGAGCTGCGCATAGCTCAGGCTTGGTTCCGCGCTGATAATTGCGGTGCGATCACCGAAGCGGTTAGCCGTGTTCTTGAGAATGTCGCCGATCAGCATGATGAATGAAGACGGCGGGCCGCAGCCCGCCGTCGATTACAGTAAGGAAGAGTCCGACGACAACCAGCCGGATGGCCGCAAATTACCGCTTGTTGTTGAGCTCTTTCCACGGGTCCTTCACGTTCGGAACCGTGGCGATCTCGACGTTCATTACGCGGTCGCCCACCTTGCGCGTTTCGCGGATGTAGATGTTCTGCACGATGTCGCGCGTGGCCGGGTCGATCGAGATCGGCCCGCGCGGGCTGTTCGGATTCTTGTAGTTCGCAAGAATCTTCATCGTCGCATCCGGATCGACCTTGCCCTTCTGCTCGCGGATCGCGGTGTAGATCATGTCCATTGCGTCATACGCCGCCACCGCGATGAAGCCGGGGGGAATCGTCTTGCCGTACTCCCGTTCCCAGGCGGCGAGATAGGCCTTGTTCGCAGGCCGGTCGCCCGCCATCGAGTAGTTCCAGGCGGAGATGTAACCGATCGGCACGTCACCCATATGGACGAGTTCCTCTTCCGTCACCGCGTCGCCGGTTCCGATGAAGGGAATGCCCGCCTGGCGCAGGCCAAGCTCGCCGTAGGCTTTCATGATCGCGGTCGAGGGTGCACCGGCGGTGACCATGTTGAAGATGACTTCGGGCTTCAGATCCTTCGCGCGCTGCATGAACGCCACGAAGTCCGGGCTCTTGATCGGCATGCGCACGCTGCCGACGATTTCGCCGCCGCCGTCGCGGAACCCCTTGATGAACGCGGTCTCGGCGTCGTGCCCGGGCACGAAGTCGGTGACCATGGTGTAGGCGCGCTTGTACTTGGTCGAGGCCCACTTGCCCATCTCGTAACCGCTCTGCCAGAGCGTGAGCGAGGCTCGCACGATGTAGGGCGACATGGTTGTGAGTACCGACGCGGCGGCGTTCATGATGACCAGCGGAGTCTTGGATTCGGTGAGCAGCGGGGCAGAAGCCGCGGTGTTCGGTGTCCAGATATATCCGGTCAGGAAATTCACCTTGTCGCGGACGATCAATTCCTGCGTGAGGCGCTTGCCGTTATCGGGGTTCGGGCCGCCGTCGTCACGCACGATCAGTTCGATCTTCACGCCGGGCGGAAGCTTGTCGGCGTTCTGCTTCATGTAGAGCTTGACGCTCTTGTCGATCTGGTCGCCGAGCGTGGCGAACGGACCCGAGGTCGAGTTGACCAGGCCGATCTTGATGGTCTGCGCGGACGCGGCGGTGGCCGCGAATGCGAGCGCGGCGAACAGCGCGCCCTTTCGGAGATTCAGGAATCCCATAACTCCTCCTATTGAACCGGTTTCGAATCCAGGGGATGGCCCCCTCGTGCTCCCCTGGATCGGCGAATGACGCCAGGATTCCGCGACATTCCGTTCAGGGTGTAGTGATTGCGATGCAGATTCTATACGCTCCCGCACGTGACGACATTGCGTCTGAAAATGAGCAGGCCGGTAAGCGCGGGACACAACGATTAAGGAAACCGAAGAAGGAAAACGAACCCAGGGAATCGCTGATCAAGTCCAATGTCGAGGCTTGAAGGTTCAGCGTTCCCTCTGAGATGGGGGAGTTACGAGGGGGCGTAGCTCCCTTGTTCAGTGGCTCCCTAGTACGGGTCGAACGCCGGGATTTTCGTCGCAGTGGAAACCGAAGCGGCGTCGACCGGTGGCGTGGCGTAATTGATGAAACTCTCGGGCAGCGGCGCCCCCCAGAAAACCCCGGTACCCCGCTCTTCTTCGTTCCAGGTCACCGTCTCCCAGTCGGGCGCAAAGACGAGATAGCTTCCCGAGTACACCTCGATGCGATTGCCGCCGGGTTCATAGGAATAGAGATAGAACCCCTGCGAGTTGTTGTGCTTCGACGGACCCGCCTCGATGAAGATGCCGTTCTCGGCCAGCACGTCGGCGGCACGCAGCACGTCCTCGCGGTTGTCCACCCAGAACGAGAAGTGGTGCATGCGCCCCTGCGCCTGCTTCACGTCGGTGACATAGGCAAGCTGGTGGTGAACCGGCGACGGACTCAGCCAGGAGCCGATCTCGTCGCGGCCGTCGTTGAACAGCACCTGCTCGCGCAACTGGAATCCGAGAACCTGCTGCGCGAACTTGCGGTTCACGCCGACATCCTTCGCGAGAAGCGCGAGATGATCGATGCGCCGCACATTGGCTCCCCGACCGACAAATTTCATCGGCAGGTTCTTGAGCGTGGAACGCAGGTGATCCGGCGCACGATAGCGCTGCTCGTCGAAATACACCTCCATCCGGTGGCCGTCGGGATCTCGGAACCGGTAGGCGCGACCGCGACCGGATCCCGCCCCGGCTTCCTCCCAACCTTCGCCCAGTCCCGCCGCCTCGATCGCGCGGACACGACGATCTAGCGCCTGCGGACTCGTGGTGCGCCAGGAAATGCAACCGGGACCGGTGGTCGATGACGCGGTGATCTTCAGGGTGCTCGTGGCGTAATCACCGTACCCACGCAGAAACACCGAATCCTTCTCCGAATGCACCACCTCCATGCCGAGCAACTCCCGGAAGTACCAGAGTGTCCGGTCGGGCTTCGGGCTCAGCAATTCGAAGCTCCCGAGGTGCGCGATGTCGTGCATCGGCTCCGGGCGAGTGTCAGTGCGAATGGTTTCGGGACCAGTCCCGGGCATGTCAGCCTCCTTCGGCGGTTTGCAGTGGGCGCGTCCCCGCAAGGACGCTCCATCCATGGCGAAAGGCTAAAGCCCGCCTCGGAGGCCGGGGTTGATCTGGCTTAAGAAAGCAACGTTCGGAAACCAGCATTCGGCAACGCCGCGGATCAGGCCTGCCATACCCCGTAGCCCTCTTCGCGCAATCCGATCGCCCGTTCGACCTCCATCTCGCGTGCGCCCTCGTAAGGCATCGGGTTGTACGTTTCGTACAGTGCAGGCAGGAGACGCAGGCCGTAGTCGCGAACGAAGCGGTTGGACTTGATGCCGGCCTTGTGCTTGTCGAAGCGCTCGTCGGGGCTGAGTCCGGTCATGCCGACGTACACGCACGGCTTGCCGATCTCGTAGTCGGGGTTGGCCCGACTGAAGCGCGGTTCGAAAAGAACGTTCCTGGAGAGTTCGACCACATAGACATTGTGGCGGTGGCGGGCGATGGTCTTGCTCCGTCAGGGTACTGCGCCGGGGTACTGCCCCAATCGTAGCCAGATTCGCGCGGACATGTGGTGATCTGTCCGATGCCGTGGCAGTTGCCGTGACAGCGTTAGCCGCCTTTGAATTGCAGATAAAGCTCTTCGACCTTCGCCCGGGCCCAAGGCGTGCGACGAAGAAACTTGAGGCTGGAGGAGATGCTCGGGTCGTGGGTAAAACAGCGAACCGGCACCGCGCGTCCCATTTCCTCCCAGCCGAGCCCCTCGGACAGTTCGGTGACGATCTGCTCGAGGGTGATGCCATGGAGCGGATTGCGCGGTTGGGACGGACTCATAGGTGCGAAGTATGGATCGAGATTCTCTGGCAGGTCGCAGAAAGCGGAATCCAGAAATCAAAAGGCCCAACCCGGAAGTTGAGCCGTCTGCCTGAATTGGTGGTGGAGCAATGGCATCGACGGGACAACTGCTCGTTCCTCCCCAGGCTACAGGGAGGGCCTTGGCGCCCTGCTCCACGTGCTGCTTGGCGAGCCTTCCGCCGGCGTCGAACGGACGCGACGCGACGTCACCCTGGTCACCACCGCCGGAGGGCCTATTCCACTTTGATGTTCAGGCTCCTGACCAAAGGCACCCAGAAGGCCTGGTCGCTGCGCACCAGTTGAGCCATCTGATCGGGCGTGGTGGGCACAATCTCCAGACCCGCGTCGGCGAGGCGCTTGTTCACCTCGGGGGTCCGCAGGGTGTCCTGGAGCGCAGCAGAGAGCCGGTTCACGATATCTCGCGGTGTGTTCGCCGGCACGGCGATGCCTTGCCAGAAGAACACCTCCATGTCGATGCCCGACTCGGCGAAGGTAGGTACGCCAGGCAGTTCGGCGAGCCGCGTCCTGGAAGCCACGGCGAGCGCACGCAGCTTCCCGCCTGCGAGGTGGCCCCGTGCGGCAGACAGATCAAGGAACCCGGTGGTTACGCGACCGCTGATCACCTCCTGGGCGACCGCCGCGGTTCCCTTGAACGGAATGTTGACAATGTCGATCCCAGTGCGCTGCTTGAGCACCTCCAGCGCGAGGTGATGCACAGTACCGATGCCGTTCGAGGCGTTGTTGAGCTTGCCCGGCTGCGACCGGATGTCCGCGATCAACTCCTGCACAGTCTTCGCGCGGGTTTCGCTGCTGGTGACGAGCATCATGTAGCCGCGCACAATGGTACCGACCGGGATGAAGTCGCGCAGCGGATCGTAGGGCAGCTTGGGATAAACGCCCAGGTGCAGCACAAAGGTGGAGTTATCCGCCATGAAGATGGTGTAGCCGTCGGGCGCGGATTTGGCCGCCACCTCGGCGCCGATGATGGCGCCTGCGCCCGGGCGATTCTCGATGACAATCGGCTGCCCGAGCCGCTCGGACAATCCATTGAGGACAGTGCGCGCGATGAACTCGGTGCCACCGCCGGGCGGATAGCCCAAGATCCAGCGGATCGGCTTGTTGGGCCAGGCCTGCGCGGCGGCACCGTGCGATACGAGCAGGGTGGCCGCGGCGAGGAGCAGGTTCAAAGCTAGGCGCATTGGCGATTCCTCCGTGGGATAGGCCGCCGGGGGGCGAGCGGCGCCCGGCGGACACGCGATTATGCAGCGACGCGGATGCGAAGACGCCCGGCCGATAGCGCTCAGGCGGCGGGAATTGCTGAAGCAACGCTACAAAGGGAATAAGGACTACGAGGGGCAGCTCTTAGAGGTGGACCCGCGCAGTTGGGCAGAGTGTTGAATCTATACGTGGTCAGTGACTCCGGCGGGGACGTCTCAGCTTCTACTCTCCTTGGCGACGTCGTCGCCGATTAGAGCAGAACTCCACTTATAGCCCTGTCCTGTTTTGCGGGGCCACTTCTGGCATCCAGAAAGCAAAAGGCCCAACGCGAAAGTTGAGCCTGTTGCACGAAATCAGTGGTGGTAAGGGCGGAATCAAACCACCGACACACGGATTTTCAATCCTGCCCTACCTGCCGTTTATGGGTTGTAAGCTAAAGATCCCTAACAACTTTTCCTCAGACTGCCCCTCAGCCGGGCCCACGTCGGGCGCCCGCCGATATCCACACTGCCATTATTTTCCCTTGAAATGAATAAAGGGTTGGAGGCAGCAAGCGGCCCCCAAGAGCTTACCTTGCTACATCCTTGCAACTTACTCATGTAGGGTGGCGATCGGGGGAACCGCAGATTCATTATGGGCAGATACTTTTGTTGCTACTGGAATCCTTTAGCCAGTTCTCTACCTTTGCCTTGTGCTGCGCCGTCCATGCAACTTGCTCGTTAGTAAGCGCCCTGATTTTGTCTTGGGCTCCTTGCTGGTT
>CANIEV010000248.1 GCA_947466535.1 Betaproteobacteria bacterium | reverse complement strand
TGCCTCTGCACGCGCCGTTTTTGTAGCGACGACCATAAAATGATTCGCGGTATCACCCTCGGCAGTCGCCGCCACCGAGTGTTCGACAAAAGCCGATGCGCACTTTTCCGCCCTGGTCGCATGCGTGACCGGCAATCGTCTGTCTGGCGTGTATGCGCCCGAATCATTAGCAGACCTTGCGAAAGAGCAAGTTATGCTCGGGTTTTGGACATACTGGCCGACTCAGAATCGTCACTATACTTTTCCGGCTCAGACGTAGACACGTACATGGAGATCGATGATGAGCGTGAACTCTGCAGATTCGACTTTCAACAGTTGGCAGGTGACACTTGCCGCATGCGCCGCGGCGATGCTCGCTCTCCCGCACCAGGCTTCCTTCGCCCAGCAGAATTGGCCCGAGCGTCCGATTCACCTGATCGTCGTTCAGCCGCCCGGCGGCGGTGTGGACATCGTTGCCCGTGCCCTGGGCCAGAAGTTGCAACAGGCGCTTGGCCAGCCCTTGGTCATCGACAACCGACCCGGCGGCAGCGAAATCGTTGGAACGCAACTCGTCGGCCGCGCCGCACCGGATGGACTCACCTTCGGCGTGGTCACCAACACGTTCGCGATCAATCCCACCTTGTTCCCGAAACTGCCCTACGACACCGTGCGGGATTTCGTCCCGGTCACCAAGCTGGTCAACATGCCGTTTGTCCTGCTCGCGCCGCCCGGCCTCGGTGTCACCTCGGTCAGGGAACTGGTGGCGCTCGCCAAGGCGAAGCCGGGGCAGCTCAACTTCGGGCACGCTGGCCTGAGCAGCCCGCATTTTCTTGCCGGTGAATGGTTCAAGCGACTTGCCGGCCTCGACGTGGTCGCCGTCGGGTACAAGGGGGCGGGCGATGCGATGACCGCAGTCTCCGCCGGCCAGGTGCAGTTCATGTTCACCGGCATCGGCGCCGGAATGGCACAGGTGAAGGCGGGACGTCTTGTCGCGCTCGCGGTGACGCCCGCGCGGCGTCTTGCCAGCGCCCCCGCACTGGCGACGGTGGCTGAGGCCGGCTACCCGGACTACGACCTCGTCACCTGGCACGGGCTGATTGCCCCGAAGGGCACGCCCCCCGCGATCATCAACCGATTGAACGCGGAGACGGCGCGCGCCCTGAATTCGGACGAACTGCGCGAACGATTCAGCTCGCTTGGCGCCGAAGCGGCCGCGATGTCGCCGGATCAGTTCGCCGAGTTCATCCGCGCGGACATCGAGGTCTGGGGAAGGATCGTCCGGTTATCCGGTGCGAAACCCGAGTGATTGCGATTCGAGTAATCGCGCATGCCTGCCGCAGTGCCCTCGGCATCACAAGGCGACGATTTCCTGCGGGCATTTGTGCAGCCGCTCGACCGTCCCGTCGGCATGCGTGAGGAAGTTGTCGCACAGCGTGACGAACATCTGCTTGTTGGCAACGCAGGGGTGAATTCCCATGTTCATGCGCGCGGCGATCGGCATGGTCTCGTCAAAACGTACCAGCGGCCGCTCAACCGACGGGTAGCCCTGACCGTGACAATGCAGCCGTGACTCCTCGGGAAGCCCGCGGGCCTTCATGTAGGCGTTGTACTCCTTGAAGATCTCGCTGCTGGATGCGCCGGGCTTGAGCAGCTTCATCGTGTACTGCTGCGCCTCCATGAGGGCCCCGTAGACATCCGCGATGTCCTGGGGAATCTTGCCCAGGGCGAATATGCGCGCGAGATGCACAAAGTACCCGCCCGGCCCGGTGGTTTCCGACTGCCACATGAACAGGTCGCCTTCGCAGATCTCACGTCCCTGATACGGCCGCGTCCTGTGACCGAGCGGCTGACCCGGCGCTGCGGAGCAGCCGAGGTAATAGCCGGTCTCGCTTCCGAGCAACTGCCCCTCGTACTGGGCATAGGCCATGACTTCGAAATCCTTCATCCCCGGACGTATGTGTTTGCGCACCTTGGCGAACACCTTATCCTGCATGTCGGCCGTGCGCCGGATCAATGCGATCTCCTCGTCGCTCTTGATTGCGATGATTCCGTCCACCAGATCCGTGGCGTCGATCACCTTGGCCGAGCTGCCGACCAGGGCCTGCATCTGCGAGATGGGGCCGTAATACATGTTGTTCGGCCCGACCAGGCCGACGGTTCGAAAACCGCCGCGTTTGATCTCGCGCGCGAGCAACTCGGCGTCGTAGCGCCCGGTGTATCCCACCGACGGAAAGCTCGGCGTGGAAACGCGACGACCGACCCCGGGCGATTCCGGATTGGTCCCGTCAAGGGTCGATTCCTCGTTCAACGGACCGTGGCCCACCAGGGTCATCAGGCCCTCTTTGGGAACGATCACCGCCTGGGGCTGCGAACTCAGCGCGACCAGCCCGGTGAGCCATCGGAGATAGGCGCCACCCCCCGTCATGCTGTTTGCACCTTGCACGACCAAGGCATCGACGCCCTCTTCCTCCATGCGCTTGCGCGTCGCCGACCACCGGCGTTGCAGTTCGGCATTCGACAGCGGCGTGCAAATGCGTCCGTTCGGATCAGTCATTGTGTTTTCCTGTTATTCGAGTGTTCGATGAAAAGTGTGGCAACGCCTATGTGGACGACGGGCTTGCTCCGCGCACCTTCAGGTTTCGCATGTCGCCGGTCCGGCTTTCGAGAAAGCATCCGATGTTGTGAAGCAGTATCGGCATGACCAGATCCGCGTAACGATCGTTCCTGCCGGCGATATGCGGCGTGATCATGACATTGTCCATCGTCCAGAGCTGATGCTCCGGCGGAAGCGGTTCGGCCCAGTGCGCATCGAGCCCGGCGCCCGCGATGCGGCGCTCGCGCAAGGCCTCGAGCAGTGCCTGTTCGTCGCAGATGGCGCCGCGCGCCACGTTCACCAGAAACGCGCTCGGCTTCATCGCGGCGAGTACCTTCGTGCCTACGATGCCCTTGGTCTCCGCGGACAAGGGTGCGAGCAACACCAGAAAATCCGCGAGGCCTGCCGCCTCCTCAAATTGCGTGCGCGGAAGCATGCGGTCGAAATTCGGAACTTCACTTCGCCCGTTGCTCACGCCGATCACGGTCATGCCGAACGCCTTACACCGCAGCGCAAGCGCCTCGGCGATCAGCCCCACCCCGAGGATGACCACCGTCTTGCGATTCAGCAACGCCTGGTCGAACTCCTCCCACACGCCCCGGTCCTGGTTGCGACGGATACGGGCGTAGTCGCGTGCCAGCACGAGCATGTGCAGGAACGCCATCTCGGACACCGACGGACCGTGAACGCCGTGACAGGAGGTCACCACGACGTTCGGCGAAAGGGACGGCAGCCGAGACAGGGCGTCGGTGCCCGAGGACAGGAACTGCAGCCATTCCAGCTCCCCCCCCTTGCGGATCAGGTCCTCGTTGAGGGATGGCCCGAAGGCGAACAAGGCCGATACGTCGCTGACCAGCGCGGGTGCCGCCGCGTCGGTCGTGGCCAGTCGAACCTCGAGCTGCGGATATTTCTCCGCAATCCGGTCGTGGAACTGGCCGGCGAATTGCTCGACAACGAGAATGCTCTTGCCCATGTTCACGTACGCTTATCAGTGTTCATGCCTGTCCAACTGCCCCGTTTGACTGCGCCGCCCGTATTGCGGCCCATACCCGTTCCGGTGTGGCAGGCATGTCCAGATGCTTCACACCCAGCGGGGCGAGCGCATCCAGGATCGCATTCATCACAACCGGCAAGGCGCCCACCGCCCCGGATTCCCCGACGCCCTTGACGCCCAGCGGATTTCTTTTCGTGACCGTCACCAGATTTCCGACTTCGAAATCGCAAAAATCGTCCGCGCGCGGCATCGCGTAATCCATGAAGGAACCGGTGAGCAACTGGCCGGACTGCGTGTCGTAGGAAATGCGCTCGAACAGCACCTGGCTTGCGCCCTGCCCGATTCCACCGTGTATCTGGCCATCGACCAGATGCGGATTGATGACGTTCCCGACATCGTCGACGACGCAATACCGGTCCATGCGCACGACACCGGTCTCCGGATCGATTTCCACCTCGCACACATGAGACCCGTAAGGAAACGTCACCGCGTCCGGTGCCCAGCGGCCGGATTCGTGCAGGCCCGGCTCCAGACCGGGCGGGAGTTTGGCCAGCTGATGCGCCACCCTTGCCACGTCCTTCAACGAAACAGCGCGATCGGTGCCCGCAACGCTGAAACGGCCGGCGTCGAATATCACATCGTTCGTAGCTGCCTCGAGCATGTGTGCCGCAATCTTCCGACCCTTGTCGATGATCTTGTCAGCGACAAGCAATAAAGCCGACCCGCCGATGGCGGCCGAGCGCGAACCGTACGTTCCGGTGCCTGCGGCGACCCGATCGGTGTCGCCATCAACATATGAAATGTCGGACGGATCCAGCGCCAGTCGCGAGCCGAGAAGTTGCGCGAAGGTGGTTTCGTGCCCCTGCCCGTGATTCTTCGTTCCCATATGCAGGACCGCCTTGCCCTCTTCGTCGAACCGGAGTTCGGCGTACTCCATGCCGACAGGACCCGCGCGCTCGATCGGATTGGCCACGCCGATGCCGCGAAGCAGCCCCTTCCCGCGGGACGCCTCTCTCCGTGCGGCGAATCCCGGCCAATCGGCGCGGTCAAGCGCCATGTTCATGCATTTCTCGAATTCGCCGCAGTCGTAGAGGTACCCAAGCGCTGTCCGCAAGGGCAGGCGTCCGGGTGCAATCGAGTTCTTGCGCCGAAGCTCGATCCTGTCGAAACCCAGTTCGTTCGCGGCATCATCGATCAGGCGTTCGATGACATAGGTCGCTTCCGGGCGTCCCGCGCCGCGATACGGTGCGAGCGGTCCGGTGTTGGTCATCACGCAAATCGAACGCACGTGCGCCGCGCGGAACTCGTAGGTGCCGATCATTCCCGCCACGTTGATGAAGCTGGTCTGGAAATTTCTGTCGCCGTTGATATAGGCCCCCACGTTCGCGAGCCAGCGGGCCCGAATCGCAAGAAACCGCCCCTCGGCGTCGAGCGCGAGTTCGGCCTCGTGCACGTTGTCCCGGCCGTGTTCGTCGGCGAGGATGGCTTCACTCCGGTCGGCCTGCCACTTGACCGGTCGCCCGAGCCGTTTTGCCGCCCACAGGACCAGACCGTGCTCCACGGCCGGCGCCTTTCCGCCGAATGCGCCGCCAATGTCGAACGTGACCACGCGCACACGCGACTTCGGGATGCGGAGAATTTCATTGGCGAGGAGATCGCGCTGCAGATGCGGGGTCTGGACATCACAGTACAAGGTGTAGTGATCGGCAAGCGGATCATGCACGCCGATCGCGCCGCGCGGCTCCATGTACTGGAAGTGCACCCGGGACACGGTGTATCGGCGCCTGACGACGTGGGCCGCACGCGAGAATTCGGCATCGGTCGCGACCGCATCGCCGGTGTCGCTAACGTTGGAGATGTTGTCCGGGCACCCCTCCCACACACGCGGGCTGCCCGCCTCCATGGCGCCGAGAATGTCGGTGACCGAGTCGTCGGTCTCGTAGTCCACTTCAACCAGCTCGGCCGCGTCGCGCGCCTGCGCGTGGGTCTCGGCCACGACGAGTACAACACCCTCGCCCACAAAGCGCACACGCTCACGCGCAAGCGGACTTTGCGGTCGCCAGAACATCGGCGAGCCGTCGGGGCGCAAGCGCTTGAAGGAAATCGACAGGCTGCCGAGGTCGCTTCCGATGTCCTCGGCGGTAAAGACACCCAGAACCCCTGGCGCCGCT
>CANIEV010000247.1 GCA_947466535.1 Betaproteobacteria bacterium | reverse complement strand
GCCGCGGTCGTCTCCGGATCGGACACGACTTCCCTGATCAGTGCGAACAGATTGCTGGCGGTCTCGCGAGGCATGTTCGGCGGACCGATGAAGGCGTACCAGGACACATCCAGGATCGGGTAACCCTGCTCCCCGGTGGTGGGGAGGTCTGGCAATATTTTGCTGCGGCGATCGCCAAAGATCGCGAGCGCCTTCATCTTTCCCGCCTGAATCAGCGGCATTGCAGTGACCAGCGCGCAGGCCGATCCGTCGATATGCCCGCCCGCGACGTCCTGCAGCGAAGGCGCTATCCCCTTGTACTGCACCGGCAGGTACTCGATCTTCGCGACTTCCTTGATTCGTTCGAGCAGCAGATGGGTGACATTTCCCTGCCCCGCCGCGCCGAAGGACAGCGGCGGCTTCGCTTCGCGCGCGAGGCGGATGAAATCGCGGAAGTTGTTCGCCGGCACCTTGTTGGCCGCACAGAAGGCGACATCGGTGATCGCAAGGCCACCGATGGGAGAGAGATCGCGCAGAGGATCGAAGGGCATCTTCGACAGGTGCGGACTGATGGTCATCAACCCCTGCGAGGACAGCATCACCGTCTGGCCGTCGGGCGCGGCCTGCATGAGCACGTTGGCGGCAATGAGGCCGTTCGCGCCCACGCGATTCTCGACGATCGTCTGGATACCCTTCTTGGTTCGCAGGCGCTCGGCGATCATGCGCGCCGCGGAATCGTTCGGCCCGCCGGCAGCCACGCCCACGAGTATCCTGATGTTCGACGGCAGTCCCTGGGACATGGCCCCGCCCGAGAAGACTGCGCCGCATACCGCCACCGCCGCGATCGACGTGCGCACGACCGTGAACCGGAACCGCCTGTGCAAGACAGCGTTCATGTGTCTCCTCCTTTGTTTGTTCTGCGACCCGATCCCTGTCTGCGGCACCTTACGCACTGCGTGCGTTCCAGTATTGGTAGTGGCGCAGGAGGTTCTGTTTTATTTGCCGCGGTACTTCGGCGGGCGCTTTTCCGCGAAAGCGCGCCGGCCTTCGATTCGATCCTGCGTGTCGCGCAGGGTACCCCAGACATAGCGTTCCATCTTCAGGCCGTTGGCAAGCGGCATCTCCAGCCCCTCGTAGGCGAGGCGCTTGGCGGCGCGCACCGCGAGGGGCGCATTCGCCTTGATGCGTCCGGCGATCGCCATCGCGGCATTCATGAGTTCACTGCGTTCGACCACCTTGCTCACCAGACCGATGCGAAGCGCCTCTTGCGCATCGATCGCATCGCCCGTCATGAGCATCAGCATCGCATCCGACAGGCCGACCGCTCGCGGCAGGCGCTGGGTGCCGCCCGCACCGGGAATCGAGCCGATCTTTACTTCGGCAAGACCGAACCTGGCGGTGGGCGAGGCGATCCGGATGTCGCAGAAGAGCGCGAGTTCCAGCCCGCCCGCGACCGCGTAGCCGTTGACCGCCGCGATCAGCGGCTTGGAGGCATCGACACCGGCGAACATGTCCATGATGTCGGCGCCGGAATGACCGTAGGCGAGCTCGGCGAAGCTCTCCGGCGGCGGCATCGTCTTCTTCAGGTCGGAGCCGGTGGAGAACGCCTTGTCGCCCGCAGCGGAGATGATCGTGACGAGAATGGCATCGTCGGTGGCGATCCGGTGCCAGGCCTGCTTGAACGCCGTGAACATTTCCGGATCGAAGGAGTTCATCGCATCCGGCCGGTTCAGGGTCATCACGGCGACCCGGTCGATCACCCTGAGATCCAGCGGCGCCGCGAGCGGGCCGCCGGCATCGAATTCAGCTGACATGTGGTTTCTCCTCCGTATTATTGTTTTGCCGACGAAATGCATCGCAGCCGGCTGTCAGCCAGTTTAGTTTCGGAACACCCCCGCGTCCAATCACAGAAGTGCCTGTGACCGTCATTGCCGTGATGTGTGATAGAAAAGGCTGGCGCGGCGTCGCCGGAACGACGCCCGCCGTTACGTCGTTCGATCAAAGGAGGAAGGCACCTTGGCAACAAAAGCAAGCGCAACGCGCAAATCCAAACCCCTGCGCTCGGATATCGGCTGGAGCACGCACGACAAGATCGGCGTGCTCGGCTACGACCTCGTCCGCGACCTGATCGGCAAGGTGGACCTGGGCGACATGTCCTTCCTGGAGATCACCGGCCGTCTGCCGAACGAGAAGGAATCGCGGATGTTCAACGCGATCCTGGTGAGTTCGGTGGAACACGGCATAGTCCCTTCGGCAATCGCCACCCGCATGACCTGGGCCGGCGCGCCGGAGTCCCTGCAGTCGGCGGTGGCGGCTGGGCTGCTCGGGCTGGGCACGGTGTTCGTGGGCACCACCGAAGGCGCCTCGAAAATGCTCAAGGGCGCGCTTCCCGACCCGAAGGCGGAAGTTTCGCTGCCGCAGCTTGCCGCTAAAATCGTGGACGGATTCCACAAGGCGGGACGCATCATCCCCGGAATCGGGCACCCGATTCACAAGCCGGTGGATCCGCGCAGCACCCGGTTGCTCGCGATCGCCCGCGCCAACGGCTTTTCCGGCAAATACGTGCAGCTGGTGAAGCTGGTGCAAAAACGCGCCGAGAAAGTGTACGGCAAGGTGCTCCCGCTGAACGCGACCGGCGCCAAGGCGGCGATCTGCTGCGAAATGGGCCTGCCGCTGACCGTCATTCGCGGCCTGGGCGTGATTTCGCGCGCGGTCGGACTGGTCGGTCATATCCTTGAGGAAAGCCGCAACCCGATGGCGATGGAGATCTGGCACCGCGTCGAGGACGAGGCGAGCGCGCATACGCGCGGTCGCTTCACGAAAAAGAACACCCGGCGCAGGTAACTACCGAAGCTCCACTCCACCCGGCGCAGGTAACTACCGAAGCTCCACTCCACACGGCGCAAGTAACATCCCCCTCCCGCAACCGCATGACACGACACGCATCGCATGAGCACTGACACGACCCCGGGACTGAGCCCGTTCGACGTTCTCCGCCTCTACCCGCCGCATCGCGGCACGCTTTGGTCGATGCTCGAGAGCCGGTCCGCGGCGGTGCCGGAGAAGGAATTCATCGTCTTCGGCGAATCGTCGTTTTGCTATCGCGAGGTGCTTGAACTGGCCTCGCGCACGGCGAGCATGCTTGCCGCGCGCGGCCTGGGCGCGGGCGACCGCGTCGGCGTGATGAGTCAGAACCATCCGTCCACAGTACTGCTGCTTTTCGCGCTCGCGCGGCTCGGCGCGGTGATGGTGCCGGTGAACCCGGACTACGGCGTGGACGAGGCGAAATACGTGCTCTCGCACGCGCAGGTGTGCGGCGTGGTCGGCTCGCCCGCCACGCTCGCCACCCTTCGCGCCGCCTGTGCCGGTATGGAGCCGGCGCCCTGGCTGATGCTGAACGAAGGGACAGGCAAGGAGCCCGGTCCCGTCTTCGGCGAGGAGATCGCAAAGGCTTCCGCGGTGCCGCCGCCGGAGGCCGGCGAACCCGGGACGCCGTGCATTTTCATCTACACCTCGGGCACCACCGGCTTCCCCAAGGGCGTGATGCACGCACAGCGCAGCGTGGTCATGGCGGGCGAAGGCTTTGTCGGGCGCATGCACATCCAGCCGGACGAGCGCCTGATGGCGGTCCTGCCGATGTTCCATGTCAATGCCCTGTGCTATTCACTCATGGGAGCCCTGGCCGCGGGCGCGACGATCATCCCGGTGCCGAAGTTCTCCGCCTCGAACTTCTGGAAATCGGTGACCGAGACCCGCGCGACGCTGGTGAACACGATTGCCGCGGTCACTGCGATCCTGATGCGCCGGCCGCGCGACGAATTCGTGCCCGATCACACCCTGCGCAAGATCTACGGCGCGCCGCTGACGCAGGAGATGTACGACGTGTTCCAGAACGAATTCGGCGTACCGCACCTGATAGAGGGCTACGCGATGTCGGAGATCCCCGGGGTGCTCAGCAATCCGTTCGACGGACTACGGAAGGTCGGCAGCATGGGCAAGCCCAGCCTGCACCCCGACCCCGACATACGCCTGGCCGAGATGCGCGTGGTGGACGACGAGGGCCGTGACCTGCCCGACGGCGAGACCGGGGAGCTGATCGTGCGCACGCCGATCGTGATGCTCGGCTACTTCCGGGACGAGGAACAGACGAAGACATCCTTTCGCGACGGCTGGTTCCTCACCGGCGACCTCGGCCGGCGCGATGCCGACGGCTATTTCTGGTTCGTCGCGCGCAAGAAGGACATCATCCGCAAGCGCGGCGAGAATATCTCCGGCGCGGAGCTGGACCGGGTGGTATCGAACCATCCCGAGGTGCTGGAGGCCGCCGCGATCGCGGTGCCCGACGATCTGGGCGAGGACGAAATCCTGATCGCGGTAGTGCTGAAGCCGGGCGCGACGCTTACCCCGAGGGGCATCGCCGACTGGTGCGCGAAGCACCTCGCCCCGATCAAGGTGCCGCGCTATGTGGCAATCGAGCCGGACCTGCCGCACACTCCGACACACCGCGTGGCCAAGTTCAGGATGCGCGAGGATGCCGGACTGAAAGCGCGTGCCACCGACCTGAGACCGGCCGGATAGCGGTCGAAAAGAAGGAAAGTTGAACATTTATTCTGAAAGCCCAGTACCGGTGCGTGAAAGAGGTCAATTTACGTACAGAACTGGTTCATGGCCGTCCCTGAAAGGCACCGCTTCCCATGATTGAACTGCTCTCTTCCCCCGAAGCATGGATCGCCTTTGCGACCCTGACTGCGCTCGAGCTCGTACTCGGGATCGACAACATCATCTTCATCTCGATCCTGGTCGACCGCCTGCCGGTGGCGCAGCGCGAACAGGCGCGGCGGCTCGGCCTGTTCATGGCGATGTTCATGCGCATCGGCCTGCTTCTGGTGCTGTCATGGATCGTCGGGCTGACGGCGCCGATCGTCACCATCGCCGGCAACGAGATTTCCGGACGGGACCTTATCCTGATCGCGGGCGGGCTGTTCCTGCTGGTCAAGGCAACCAAGGAGATCCATCACCTGCTCGAAGGTATCGACGGTGACGCCAATGCCGCGGCCGGCGCAACCTTCGCCTCGGTGATCGCGCAGATCATGGTGGTGGACCTGGTGTTTTCGCTCGACTCCATCATCACCGCGGTGGGCATGGTGGACGAGGTAGCGGTGATGATCGCCGCGGTGATCGTGTCGGTGGGACTGATGATGGTGTTCGCACGAACGATAGGCGAATTCGTCTCCAACCATCCGACAGTGAAGATGCTGGCGCTCGCCTTCCTGATCGTGGTGGGTGTGGTGTTGATGGCTGACGGATTCGACCATCACGTGCCCAAGGGCTATGTGTACTTCGCCATGGCGTTCTCGGTCGCGGTCGAGATGCTCAATATACGGCTGCGCAAGAAGCGCGCCGAGCCAGTCAGGCTGCGCGAACGCTACGTACGAGAGAACTCGCCGAAATGAACAATCGTCCATCCGGACGCAGACGATTTCTGCGCACGACCGCCGCCCTCTCCACCTCCGCCGCGTTCGGACGCCTCACCGATTCGCTTGCCGCGGGCACGGTGGAACTCGGCGTGCACAGCGTGAAGGGCAACGCCTATGTGAACGGCATCGCCGCGCGACAGGGCACGATCGTCCGCCCGGGCGATGCGCTGCGCACCGATGCCGGCGGCGAGATGGTGTTCGTGCTGGGGCGCGATGCCTTTCTGGTGCGCCCCAGCAGCCGCATCCAGTTCACCGAAATCGCGGTGGAAGGCGTGACCACAGTGTTC
>CANIEV010000246.1 GCA_947466535.1 Betaproteobacteria bacterium | reverse complement strand
TGACATTTCTCATGTCGTCGCAGGGACCAATTCTCCTGGCAAGCAACAACAGCAACGCAGATATCAGCCATCAAAATCAAAGGCAAGCAGACCTTGAATCGAGAATGCAGAATCTTCTAAGCCGATACATGAACCAATTCTCAGCCATGGACAGTATCGTAGGAAAAATGAACAGTCTCAAGGTGTCTCTCGCAAACCAGTTTTCCGCTTGGGCGAATCAGAAAAACTAACCTCTAATGCATCACGGCCTTTCACCATGGAAAGCCGATGTGGCTCACTTACAACTTTCAAAGCCGATTAACCCGGTTACAAACTCCGACACGATCATATTGAGAAGTCGAAAAGTGAAATCGTTCGCCTGGATGGAAAAGCGCAATACTTCCATTGCCTGGGGAAAGTACAATACGATCGTTGGCTACGACCGATTGGGGTGGCTGAAATGAGTACATTTCTACTAACGATAATCTTCATTGGCCTGCTCGGCATAGTGGTGATGATCATTTATCTCATCGACCGAGTTAAATCGATAGAAACTTTATCGCGAAATAGTGGCACTCCGAGCCAGGGCGGCCGGGACATCAAGTTACCTATTGATGAGCGCTTTGGGGAGAACCAAGGGCAGTCACTTTGGAGGATGCTCAGTGCATCCGAGGGATCTGGAACAGATCCTGACCTTGTTCGTAGCCTCCGAAGCCAATACGAGCCTATCCTGTTGCGTCACATCGAAGAGTTATTCGAGGAAGGCTGGCTCGATGCGAAGCAAGATATAAATGTTCAGCCGCCAGAATCCAGATGGATAAAGACAACCACAGGCCAGATTGAGTCCTGGTTGCCGGCCACGGATGCGCGCACCATCTACGATCTGGGCCAAGGCAGGAACGGCGCCACCGCCGAACGTCTGGATGCCCTCAGGTTGAATCTGGACAATCTGGCCGAGAACCTTTTTGGAAAACTCGGAATGAAATCTTCACGAAGCCTTTCGCGGCTCCTGGTGCCAGGCGTCGAAGCAAATTCGGCGCTTACGCCGCAGACTAACCCCGAGGGAACCGAACAGAAACCGTGAACACCCAACGTGCAAGTCTGAAAGTACATCGTAATGCCGAGTCATGAAGAGTTCACGATGGATTTGCACCAATCGGCAAGTGTCATAAACGCCCCCAACTGAAGACGATTCGCAATATCCGGATATACCGTGTATTGGGCTAAAGATTAGCCGATGAATGCCGACTTTTAAAGTGGAATGTCCCAAATCTAAGAGTGAATAATTTCCATGATGCTCAATAGAAAAGCGAACGCCAGTTATGGCGAAGTAATGGTCGAATCCGGAGTTATGGGGGCTGACAGGACACAACTGGTCCAGATGCTTCTGGACGGATTAATTGAAAGCATGACTGTTGCGGAAGGTCATATAAACCGCAAGGCGATCGCTGAAAAATCCTTTCACCTCACCCGTGCGAGCCGGATCGTCCTGGGTCTCCAGTCCGCACTGGACTTCGAGAAAGGTGGCGACATCGCCAAGAATCTGAATGAACTATATGGATATGTTACAAAAAGGCTGCTTCACGTTAATATTAAAAATGACATAGAAGCTCTTCGAGAAATCCGTCATCTGATCACGGAAATACGTGAGGCATGGACTCTCGTGCCCAGCCTGACAAGGCCAAAGCTTCGAGTGATGTGAAAAGGGCATGGCCTCTATGCCAGACTGATCCTTGCTGAAACTTACTCAGCCATGCCAGTAGTTAGGAACGTGCTTACGGTCTTTATCCGCCCGGCGGGTTTTTACCGGGTATAGCTGACAATAGAAACAAGCTGCAAAATGCGTCATCCGCGTAGCTCATTGCCCGCGCGACGGCGGTGAAAACACGGAGAGACTCATGCTAAGTGTCGTTGGAATTATTCTGGTCTTCGCGATTATATTTGGGGTTTTTGTCGCGCATGGAGGCAGTCTTGAGCCGATTATTCACGCGGCTCCCGCGGAAACCGTAATCATTCTGGGTTCCGCAATCGCAGCCATGGTAGCCGGCAACAGCATGCCTGTCGTAAAAGCGACTTTTGGCGGTTTTGGCAAGATTCTCAGCGGGCCGAAGTTCAAAAAACAGGACTACCTGGATGTAATGCTTCTTGTTTCGAAAATCATGAAGATTCTCAAGGCGGAGGGAGGCGTTGCGCTCGAAGCCCACGTAGAAGACCCGAGCTCGAGCGCGATTTTCGCCGAGTATCCGAGACTGCTCAAAGACCATGCGCTTATCCATCTGATCACGGACAGCATTCGACTTCTCGTGGTCTCCTCTTCCCCGCCAAGACCCGATGCGATAGAAGACCTGATGAATTTGTCTATCAAGACCCACCACCATGATGCTTTGGTACCGGCCGATAACCTTGCCATGCTTGCCGGCTCGCTACCCGCGCTGGGCATTGTGGCCTGTGTCCTGGGTGTCGTGAAGACGATGGGAAGTATCGATCAGCCTCCAGCTGTTCTCGGGGCCCTAATCGGTGGCGCGCTGGTGGGGACATTCCTCGGCGTGCTCTTTGCCTACGGTGTGGTAGAGCCACTGGGCAATCGGCTGAAGCAAATCGTCAATGACGAAGGACAGATATATCACGTTGTGAAACAGATTATCGTAGGCACACTGAACGGACACCCTATCCCCGTGGTTATTGAAGCAGCCAGGGTAGGCATATCGCATGAAAATCAACCGTCTTTTGCTGATGTCTTCGACGGGCTACGCGGGAAGTAATCATGGCGGATAACGACAGCACCGAAAAAAATACGGAAGCGCCTGCAACGGCGGGGAGCCCCGCCATCATCGAATCACCCGCAGCGGTTGAGGCGGCGCCAGAACCTCTGGCGCCTATCATCGTCAAGAAAATCATTGAAGAGGGGCATGGGGGAGCGCATGGTGGCGCATGGAAAATCGCCTTGGCCGACATGATGACAGCCATGATGGCGTTCTTTCTTCTCATGTGGTTATTAGGAGCCACGAATACTGATCAACGCAAGGGGCTTGCCGATTACTTCAAACCGACCGCGGTTACCAAGAGTGTAATTTCAGTCAACCAGACATCCGGTTCAACGGGGTTGATGGGCGGTCAGTCCATTATTGACGAAACCGCTCTTCCCCTTCCCGCTGCTCAGACCGGCCTGATGCAGATCGTGACCCCTAGGGATATGACCGGCAGTAAGGATAGTGAAAAGGATCACTCAGGCGAGTCCAGTGAGGAGGAAAAAAAACGTATCTCCAACGAACTGGACCAAGCCAACTTCGAGAAAATCCAGAAGGAATTGAATGAGAGGCTTTCCCAGGACAAGGATCTGGCGAAACTTAAAGAACAGGTAAATTTCGTCAGGGAAAAAGAAGGTCTGCGGATCGAAGTGATTGACAAGGCAGATTTCTCCATGTTCGGGCTCGGGACGAGCAAGTTTTCTGCTCGATCGCAGACACTAATTCAGGAAATCGCAAGATCGATAACGGAGATGCCGAACAAGATCAAAGTACGCGGGCACACGGACAGTGTCCCGTATAACGGCACGGAAAGAAACAACTGGTCACTCTCGGCAGAACGAGCCGAAGTCACTCGCCAGGCACTCAAGACGAAAGGCGTTGATGATGCTCGTTTCGCGCGGATCGAAGGAGTCGCGGACAAGGAACCTTTCAACCCTGCGGACGGGTTGGACCCACGTAATCGTCGTATTAGCATCACTTTAATGTACAGAGATTAGTCCCTGGGGACTGCGTGTATCAGGTCTGTACACTTGAACAAACTGGCGATGGCTATATTGCTGAGTAAGAACCCTACGAAGAGCGCTTTTTTCCGGCGCCTCTGCGCTTCGAGTCACGCTGTGGGTTCTTTTTAAGAAATTTGAACGGCTGTTGATACATCCAGATCGGTCGGTCATTGCCTGTTTGGACGACAGCAGTCGGAATCAAATCGACAGCCTCAAACTCCAAACTTATCAACCAAGCACCCGCCTTCAATTCTGCGTGTGCCTTTTCTACAGCACGGTTCATTGTGCCTGGCCGTTGGAAAAGGTAAATCAGCGCATACCCCCCCCACTCCGCATCCCAGATGTCCCCTTGCCAGATTTTCGCCCAAGGGCAGCGCATCGACGCAAGAATCCGTAAGGGCCAACTGGCTTCAATCCCGTAGTAACTAGCTCGCGGGTAGGCCAAGCGCAGTGCCAACAGGCCATCCCCCAGACCACAGCCAGCATCCAGCATCGGGGCATGGTCGACAAGCGGAGCAAAAGTGGGAACCCTGCGAAGGGCATTCAGAGGCGTGGGGAAGACGGAGGCATCGCGCCATGCTCGTACCGGATATACCAGTGCAGCAATGACCAGTAAGGCCAGCCAACCCCAGATAAAAGTGACAGCAGTATTCAATAAGAGAAGAGAAAGGGGGAATCCCAATGCAAGCGCCCATCGCCTGGCCTGCGTTGCCCCCCTGATACTGAATATTACGCCAGCTGCACAAGCACAAACAATTGCCCAAGGAGCTGACAAGCCGGCGGAATCTAGTGAAAGATATATTATCCAAACACTGAACCAAGCCAGAAGGGCCGGAACCGGCCAATTCAATAAATGGCGCATGTCCAACTGAGTCGGCTAGGGTATATCCGAACAAGGGGGCATCGCCCCCTTGTATATCCCCCACTACAGAGGGATGCTCTGTTCGATTCGTTGCGCAATCGGGACTTGATCTGAGCTTCCCTGGAGATAAACCTGATTAGCAATGAGCTTCAGCCAACTCTACGAGGCGGCAAGGCATTGGCGGCGTCCGAGTTGCTGCGTGCGCCAAGCGTTGCAGCCAGGCACTGTTGGGAAATCCCAAGCTGACGCGAGAGCGTCACGAGGGCATGCCGTTCCTGGCCCGGGGGGCAGATGATGGCCAAAAAACAGACCGTGAGCGGCAGCCTGGAACCGACAGGCCTCGGTGCCCGCCGTCACCGAGGCCTGTCGAGCGCAGGCGTTGCACTGAAACAGACGCCGGCGCTTGAACGCGCAGTACCCCTCATGACCGCACTCCGGGCAAGTGAAGCCCTGCGGCCAGCGCCAGGAAACATCGCCGGCCCGCATCGCTCCAGCATTCCGTACCTATGCATGATTTCGCTCAAACTCATGCCTCGTTGAAATTGCACCTTGTTCTTCCGCATCGCTTATATCCTTTTGAAATAAGGCGATGCCCGTACGCTCACCCCAATGCCTCACCAGATGAGCCGCAGTGGTAATCAGGCAGATAAACTTTTCGTCCGACGACCGTATGACCGAAACGGTCATACCTGCAGCGTTTTTTTGAGTGCCTTTGCCGTCGAGGATAGAATCTGGCTGATGCGCGATTCACTGACACCGATAATGCTGCCGATTTCGCTCAGATTCATTTCATCGACATAGTAAAGCGAAATGATGAGCTTTTCCCGTTCAGGAAGTCGGTCAATAGCCAACTGGAGAGCTTCCATGAATTGCGATTTCTCTACCTGAACGTCCGGCCGCGAGCTATCGTCGGCAGCTATATTTTCGACGGGTTCCGGCAGTGTTTCAATCGAGGTCGTTTGAAACTTTATGGACTCTGCGCGCTCCTTGTGAAGGAGCGCCACGTCCTTATTCATGTAAGTAGCCAGCTCGGAATGAGAAGGAACTCTTCCCATTTTAGTGGACAGCTCGTTGGTCCCGGTTTCGTGTGCCTTCCCTATAGCAACAGCAGAGCGCGGCAAGTACGATAATCTGCGGATTTCATCGAACATTGCGCCCTT
>CANIEV010000245.1 GCA_947466535.1 Betaproteobacteria bacterium | reverse complement strand
CTGGCGCAACGCGCGTTGCGCATAGATGTGCAGCAGCTCGGCTGCAGTATCGCGCACCGCCTTGGCCGCCTTCTTCTTGGCCTTCTCCCAGGCGTCGCCGCCTAGGCGGTGAATCGGGGCCTGCTCGGGCGGGCCGCCGGAATAGCGGCCGATCAGGTGCAGCTGCGCGACCGGCACATAGAGCTTGTCGGCATCGGCGTATTCGAGCAGCAGGTATTCGGTGGTGCCTTCGCCGAGGTCGAGGTTCACCAGGCCCCGGTACCGCCCGATGCCGTGCTCCACATGCACCACCGGGTCGCCGGGCCGAAGCTCCGAGAGATCGCGCAGCATCCCCTCGACCGAGGTCTGGCGCTTTTCGCGCTGCGCCTTTGCGCGCGCGGTGGTGGCGTAGAGCTCGGTTTCGGTGACGATCGAGATCGACTCGCCCTCGAGAACGAAGCCCGAATTCAGCGGCGAGACCGCGAGCGCCAGCGTGTCCGCACCGTTGATGAAATTCTCGAAGCTCTCGCAACTCGCGGGCTTCAGCGCGTATTCCGCGAGATACTGCAGCATGGTCTCACGCCGCCCGGGCGATTCCGCGAGCAGCAGGATGCGGCCCGGGAAACGCGCCTGCCATTCCTTCAGGCGGTGCAGCGGATCGGCCGCGCGACGTTCCACCGCCAGGTCGGGCAGCTTGGTCGCGCCGATACGCACCGTGTGCGCACCGGCATTGGCGTCCTTGAACTCGCGCGCCGAAACAAAGAATTCCTCCGCGCTCAGGAAGAGTTCGCCGGGTGGCAGTACCGGCCGGGTTCGGTTGCCCGAGAGCAGGCGGTGGCGCGAACTCGCGTCGCGCCAGAAGTCGGTGAGCGCGGCGTGCACGTCGCCGTGCTGGGCGATCGTCGCCTCGGGCGGCAGGTAGTCGAACAGCGTCGCGGTCTTGTCGAAGAAAAGCGGCAGGTAGTACTCGACGCCGGCGGGAGCAACACCGTTGGAGACATCCTTGTAGAGCGTGCTCTTGGACGGGTCGCCGTCAAAGC
Organism: Betaproteobacteria bacterium; assembly: GCA_947466535.1. Lineage (GTDB taxonomy): Bacteria > Pseudomonadota > Gammaproteobacteria > Burkholderiales > SG8-39 > CAMBSA01. The sequence goes on along the minus strand of CANIEV010000245.1, from coordinate 4,782 downwards.
GTTCGCGAAAGCGGCCGCGAAATCCTGTTCTGCCGGACTCGTCCATCGGGAACTCGCGCGCCGGAAGCATGCGGATCTCCGGCACCTTGTAGAGCGTGCGCTGCGTGTCGGCGTCGAACACGCGGATGGAGTCGATCTCCTCGTCCATGAGGTCGATCCTGTAGGGCAGCGCGCTGCCCATCGGAAACAGGTCGATCAGTCCGCCGCGGACGCCGTATTCGCCCGGCGCCACGACCTGCGTGACGCTCTGGTAGCCGGCGAGCACGAGCTGCGCGCGCAGCGAATCGATCGCGAGCTTGCCGCCCTGGTGAAGGAAGAAGGTGTGTGCCGCGAGATAGGAAGGCGGCGCCAGGCGCTGCAGCGCGGTGGTGGCGGGTGTGACCACCACGTCAAATTCGCGTCGCTGGAGCTGATACAGCGTCGCCAGCCGTTCCGACACCAGGTCACTGTGCGGCGAGAAGCTGTCGTAGGGCAGGGTTTCCCAGTCGGGGAAGAGGCGCACGTTGAGCGAGGGCGCGAACCAGCGGATCTCGTCGACCAGGCGCTGCGCCTGCGCGGCTTGGGCGCAGACGATAATCACCGGTCGTGCGGTGGTAGCAAGCCGCGCAAGCGCGAGCGCATCGCTCGATCCCACAATGGATCGGACGGCGCCTGTGTCGATCGGGGCGGAGGACGGTGTGACGATGTCGTTCAAGGAGATTCCGGAGTTCCTGCTGGCGGCGCCGCGAAAGCGCAAAAACCCGCATCTGGCCGACCGGGGGTGGTCGAATGCGGGAACACTTTATAATTATAGCCTTGCAGCATCTCCACTCCCCTCATTGCCGTTCCCCAAAAGCAAACCATCCACGTGTCCGATCGCTATTTCGGCCTGATCCCCGCCGGCGGTACCGGCAACCGTTTTGGTGCCGGACTACCCAAGCAGTACACGCCGATCCACGGACCTACGATGCTCGAACACTCGCTGCGCGCGATGCTTGCCGCGCCGGAGCTCGAAACCGTGTTCGTGGTGCTCGCGCCCGGCGATGCCGAATTCCGCTCGCATGACTGGAGTGCTTATGGCGATCGCGTCACGCCGGTGTGGTGCGGCGGACCGACAAGGAGGGACAGCGTGCTGAACGGGCTGGTGGCTGCGGCGAGCATGGTGGAACCGGACGACTGGATCCTCGTGCACGACGCGGCAAGGCCCTGCCTTGCGGCGGAGGACCTGCGCCGGCTGATCTTGCAAGTGAGTACCGATCCGGTCGGCGGCATACTGGCGGTCCCGGTGGCCGACACGCTCAAGCGCGCGGATACCGACTCCCGCATAGCTGCCACTCAGCCGCGCGACGGCCTGTGGCAGGCGCAGACGCCGCAGATGTTCCGCTATGCCGTGCTGCTCGAAGCACTGCACCGTGCGGCGCAGGTTACTGATGAGGCCTCCGCGATCGAAGCCACCGGCGCCAAGCCCTTGCTCGTGGAAGGCAGCGCGATGAACTTCAAGGTGACGTACCCGGCGGATCTGGGTTTGGCGGCGTTGATATTGCGGTCGCTGCATGGATAGCTTCTTTAACCGCCAAGGCGCCAAGGATTCCAAGGACGCCAAGAAAAGCAAATGAACGAACCCTTCTCTGGAAGCGGATGCAATTGCAAACGCGGTGATCGGCGCCGCGATCGAGGTGCATCGCATTCTGGGGCCGGGTTATATCGAATCCGTCTACGAGGAGGCGCTTGCGCCGGAACTGGAACAGCGTGGCATATCCTTCAGTCGCCAGTGCGCGGTGACGGTGATGTACAAGGGAAGGGAAATCGGCAAGGCACGCTTGGATTTTCTGGTGGGTGAGCGTGTGGTGCTGGAAATCAAGGCGGTCGATTCACTGGTGCCGGTGCACCGCGCGCAACTGATTTCCTATTTGCGCGCGACCGGACTGGAACTCGGTTTGCTGATCAATTTCAATCAGGAAGTCCTGCGTGACGGAATCCGTCGCGTGGCCAACACGAGATAATCTTGGCGTCCTTGGCTTTTCTTGGCGTCTTGGCGGTTAGGGGATTTTGAATGCGAATCGGGCAGGGTTTTGATGTACATGCGCTGGTACCGGGGAGAAAGCTGATCCTCGGCGGCGTTACCGTGCCCCACGACAAAGGGCTGGACGGGCATTCGGATGCGGATGCGCTGCTGCATGCGATCACCGATGCCCTGCTCGGTGCGGCGGCGCTGGGCGACATCGGGCGGCATTTTCCCGATACCGACCCGCGCTACAAGGGCGCGGACAGCCGTGTGCTGTTGCGCGATGCGGCGGCGAAAGTGAAGGCGGCGGGGTTCGATGTGATGAACATCGACTCCACCGTGATCGCGCAGGCGCCGAAGCTGGCTGCGCATATTCCTGCGATGGCGGCGAACATCGCCGCCGATCTCGGGCTGGAGCGCAGTCAGGTTAACGTGAAGGCCAAGACCTTCGAGAAGCTCGGCACGCTCGGGCGCGGTGAAGGCATCGCGGCGGAAGCGGTGGTTCTGCTCTCGCCTTCGCGCATTGCGCCGTTTTCGCCGGACAGGGGTTGAGCATGGGACGATCCGTGGTAAAGCGCGTGTTAAAGCCGTCCAGAAAGCGGACTGTAAAGCCCGTCGTAAAGCGGACCGTAGAGCCCGCGGTTAAGCCGACGGTAAAGCCGGCGAACAAGACGACGAACAAGACCTCGACAAAAGCAGTGGTCGTTCCGACGGAAACGTCAGCGGCCAGGCCCGTCACCGAGCGCCTGTTCTTCGCGCTATGGCCGGACAGGACGGTGCGCGGCGCGCTCGCGGCCTACTCGCGCGACCTGCAGCGCGAGTGCCGTGGCAAGCGCGTGCCCGCGCAGAATCTTCACGCCACCCTCGCGTTCATCGGCAACACGTCCGCGGAGAAGCTGGATGCGATCCGCGCGGCGGCAGCAAAGCTCGCGGTGCCGGCGTTCGACCTGCGCATCGACCGGCCGGGGTACTGGCAGCACAACACGATCGCCTGGGCGGGATGCGAAACGGTGCCCGCGGAGCTTCAACGCCTGGCCGACGAATTGCGCGCCGCGCTCGTTTCAGCGGACGTGAAGTTCGACGACAAGCCCTTTGTTCCGCACGTGACCCTGCTTCGCAAGGCCAACCGGCCGCAGCGCTTTCCGCGGCTCGTGCCGATTGCATGGCGGGTGGAGAGCTTCGCGCTGGTGCGCTCCAATCCGCAGACGGATGGCACGGCCTACGAGGTCATCGGCACGTGGGGGGGCGGGGGCGGAGTAACTCCCGCAGGGGAAATCTGAAACATTTATTTCAGAAGCCAAGTATCCACGCATTAAAGCAGGTGATTGGCGTTCATTTCTGGATCAATACAGGCGATATTCAGCCGAGTTTCGCAAGGATGTCGCTGAATTTCGCTGCAACCTTCTCGCGCAGTTCCGGCGAAGCTTCCGCCACCGGCGGGAAGTCGTCGAGCCGCTCCCACGGCCGGCAGGCCATGATCACCGCGCGCGAGTTGGTGGTGGTGCCGCGCGGGATGCGCGGGTCGAGCGGGCCGCTCCAGGCCTTGCGGATGAATTCGATGTCCTCCGACGGATCGCAGCGGGTGCACATCGCCCAGGTGACTTCGAACAGGTTGGTCGGATCGATGTCCTCGTCCACCACGACGACAAACCGCCCGAGGTAGGAACCCGACTGGCAGCTCGCGGCGAGCATGCCGGCCTGGCGCGCATGGCCGCCGTAGGCCTGCTTGATCGAAATCACGTTGAACATGCGCGCGCCGCCCGCCTCGTGGCACCACACGCCCTGCACGCCTGAGAGCCCGGCGCGCTCGACCTCGTCCCAGATCATGCCGGCCTTCATCACGCACTTGGAGTACGAGAAATCCGAGGGCGGCTTCATCGGTGTGGCCATGGTGATGATCGGATTGTCGCGGTAGTACACGCGCTGCACCCGGATCACCGGCTGCTCGCTCTTGCCGCCGGCGTAATAGCCGGTGAATTCGCCAAAGGGGCCTTCGGGCGCGGTGTCGCCGGGATGCATCTCGCCTTCGATCACGAGTTCCGCATGCGCGGGCATCGGCAGCCCGTGGACTTCGGACTCGATCACATCGAACGCCCGGCCGCGATGGCCGCCGGCGTAGTCGTATTCCGACAGGCCGTAGCGCAATTCGTTGCCGCCGGCGAGGAACAGCATCGGGTCGTGGCCGCAGGAGACGAGCACCGGGCAGGGCTTGCCCTGTTTGAAATACTTCTCGCGGATCTGTCGGCCCTGCTTGCCGGGGGACATCCACACGCCGAGGCGCTTTTCATCGTGCACCATCACGCGGTAGGTGCCGCAGTTCACCCAGCCGCCGTCGGGGTCGCGGGTGATGACGAGGTCGTCTGTTCCGAGATAACGACCGCCGTCACGCTCGTGCAGCAGCGGCACCGGGAACTTGAGCACGTTCACGTCAGCGTCGCGGTCGATGTTCTCCAGCACCGGTCCGGTCTTCACCACGCGCGGCGGAATCGGTGCGTGGGTTTTCATCCGGTTGCGGTAGGCGCGCACCACGTCCATCGAATTCGAGGGCACCGGGAAGCCGAGCACCAGCGCAAGCCGCTTTGCGGAATTGGTCGCGCCCGAGAGCAGGCGGTGGCCCCTCGGGTAGCCGGGAATGTCGTCGAACAGTACCGCCGGCGGATTGTTGGCGAGCTTGTTGTAGATGATCTCGGCGAGCGTGCCGACCTCGAGGTTCCAGTCGGCACCGGGGATGTGGGTGAGTTCGTTCTGGCTTTCGGCGCGTTGCAGGAATTCGCGCAGATCGAGGTGCGGCGCGTCGT
>CANIEV010000244.1 GCA_947466535.1 Betaproteobacteria bacterium | reverse complement strand
CACCTGGATCTGGTCACGCGGCGAGGAACTGATCACCGAACGCTTTCCGGAACTCGCCACCGCCTCCGCCGCGCTCGCGGGCGACATCGTGCTCGACGGCGAGATCCTCGTCTGGCAGGACGGGCATCCCGCGTCCTTCGCCCTGCTGCAACAGCGCATCGGCAGAAAAACACTCGGCAAAAAGCTGCTCGACACCCTGCCCGCGGTGTTCATTGCGTATGACATCCTCGAACACGACGGCCGCGATCTGCGCGAACTCCCGCAACACGAACGACGCGCGATGCTGGAGCAGGCGATCGCCGCCGCGAATCATCCTTCGCTGCTATTTTCGCCCCGGGTGATCGGCGAGAGCTGGGAAACGCTTGCTCTCCTTCGCGAACAAAGCCGCGAGCGCGGCGTCGAAGGACTGATGCTCAAGCACCGGGATTCGCGCTACGGAACCGGTCGCACCCGTGACGGTGGGATCTGGTGGAAATGGAAGGTCGACCCCTACAGCGTGGATTGCGTGCTGATCTACGCGCAGGCCGGCCACGGTAGGCGCGCGAGCCTGTACACCGACTTCACCTTCGCGGTCTGGGCGGAGGATGAAGGGCAGGAACCCGCGGGCCGCCGCCTCGTGCCCTTCGCCAAGGCGTATTCCGGGCTCACCGACGAGGAATTCCGCGAAGTCGACGCGGTCATCCGGAAAACGACGGTGGAAAAGTTCGGCCCGGTGCGCAGCGTGACACCGACCCTCGTGTTCGAGCTTGGCTTCGAAGGCATACAGCGATCGCCGCGGCACAAGTCGGGCATCGCGGTCCGGTTTCCCCGCATGCTTCGCTGGCGCAAGGACAAGACGATCGAGGAAGCGGACACGCTGGAGACGCTTCTGAAGATGATCGAACAACCGGGCAAGGTGGCGGCCTGACGTGAGGAGATTGCTTCGCTGCGCTCGCAATGACAGCCACCCCCCGCCCCGTCATCGCGTGGAAAGCGCCGCCCGATGCGGCGATCCGGGCGTTCGACTTCGACGACACTCCCCTTTTCCCGGTCATCGCGAGGAGGGCACCGCCCGACGCGGCGATCCCGACTCATAATCCGGCGATGACTCCGATCTACGGCATCGACTTCACATCGTCTCCGCGCAAGGCCAAGCCGATCACGGTTGCGCGCGGCCGTCTTGCGAAGAACGTGTTCGAACTCGAGGGCATCGAGTCCCTCCCCGACTGGGCGCAGTTCGAGGCGTTCCTGATACGGCCCGGCCCCTGGGTGGGCGGCTTCGATTTTCCGTTCGGGCTGCCGCGCGAGGCGGTGATTGATCTCGGATGGCCTTTGCAATGGAAAAAACTCACTGCGCATTGCGCATCGCTCGGTCGTGAGCGTTTTCGCAATGCGCTGGATGCCTGGCGTGCACCGCGTCCGGTGGGCAACAAGTACGCGCACCGAGCCACCGACATCCCGGCGCGCTCGCACAGCCCGCTCAAGCTGGTGAATCCGCCGGTCGGGCTGATGTTTCTCGAAGGCGCATCGCGCCTTGCCGCGGCTGGCCTCGGCGTGCCCGGGATCGTGACGGGGGATGAATCACGCATTGCGCTCGAGGCCTACCCCGGACTCGCCGCGCGCGCGATCACCCGCGAGTCGTACAAGTCCGACGAAAAAGCGAAGCAGACGCCTGCCCGGCGCAAGGTGCGTGCAGAAATGGTCTCAGTGCTCGCGCGCGACGGCGGGCCCTTCGGTTTCACGCTCTCAGGGGACTGCAAGCTCCTCGCCTCGCTCACCCGCGACGCCAGCGGCGACCGGCTGGATGCGGTGCTCGCCGCGATGCTTGCGGCGTGGGGATGGAAACGCAGAAGCCGGAACTACGGATTGCCCGGAGATGTCGATCCGCTCGAAGGCTGGATCGTGATGGCATGAACCCCCGGGTCGTTGAACGGACGATCGTCCCGCTCGCCGGGCCCGGAACTCGCGCAGAATGCCCGTTCTATGAACGCAAGCACATCACACTCCCGATGAAAATCAAGGCCATCACCCTCGACCTCGACGACACGCTCTGGCCGATCGCGCCGACCATCCAGCGTGCCGAGACCCTGCTGCACCAGTGGATCCATCGCGAGGCGCCGGAACTCGGCGAGATCACGCCCGAGGCGCTGCGCGAAATCCGCAACGAATTGTTCGAATCGCATCCGCATCAGAAGCATGATCTCGCCTGGTACCGACTGAAGGCGCTCGAGGTGATATTCGAACGCGCCGGCCTCGACACCCGCCGCGCGCAGGCCGGCTACGAGATCTTTCTCGATGCACGCCAGACGGTGATCCCCTACCCCGACGCATTGCCCGCGCTCTCGATGCTCATGCAGCGCTACCCGCTCGGGGCGTTGTCCAACGGCAATGCAGATGTGAAAAAGATCGGCCTGTCTCCTTATTTCCGCATCGCGCTTTCGGCGAAGGATCTCGGCATGAGCAAGCCCGACCCCGAGATCTTTCACTACGCCTGCCGCATGCTCGGCTGCAAGCCGGAGGAAGTCCTGCATGTAGGCGACGATGCCCATGCGGACGTGGTCGGCGCGCGCAAGGCCGGGCTTCACGCGGCATGGATCAACCGCCACAACGCGGACTGGCCTCAGGAGCAGCACGGCGATCCCGATCACCACGAATTCGCCGACATGAAGGAACTCGCGGAGTGGCTGCTGAAACAGTAGCGAGCCGTATCCGTTCCTGGTTCGCGTCTCGCGACTGGTCGCCGTTTCCGTTCCAGAAGGAGGTCTGGAACGCAGTGGCCGCGGGCGAATCGGGTCTGCTGCACGCCACCACCGGCGCCGGCAAGACCTACGCGGTCTGGTACGCCGCACTGGCCGCCCTCGCGGAAATCGCGCCACCTGCCGCTGAACCGCCGGTCCCTGACCCCGATTCCCCCGCGCCCAAGCGCGGAAAGAAGAAGGCGGAAGTTCACGGACCGAAACTCACCGTGCTCTGGCTCACCCCGATGCGCGCCCTCGCCGCCGACTCGGCGCGCGCGCTCGTTGCACCGCTCGAAGCACTTGGCACGAACTGGACCGTGGGCACGCGCACCGGCGACACCTCGTCGGCCGAACGCGGCCGGCAGGCGAAGCGGCTGCCCACCGCACTGATCACAACGCCGGAGAGCCTCACGCTGATGCTCACCCGGTCGGATGCGCACGAGACCTTGCGTTCGGTGCGCATGGTGGTGGTGGACGAATGGCACGAACTGCTGGGCAACAAGCGCGGCGTGCAGGTGCAGCTCGCGCTCGCGCGGCTGCGGCGCTGGAATCCGCAACTCGTTGTGTGGGGTTTGTCCGCGACGCTCGGCAATCTGGACGAGGCCCGCGAGGTCCTGCTCGGCCCCGGCGCACCGGGACGCACGGTGCAGGGCAAGCTGCCCAAGACACTCGTGGTGGATACGCTGATCCCGAAGGAGATGGAACGTTTCCCTTGGGCGGGCCACCTCGGGATCAAGTCCCTGCCTGCGGTAGTGAAGGAAATCGACTCGAGCGAAAGCACGCTGGTGTTCACCAATACGCGTTCGCAGACCGAGCTCTGGTATCAGGCCCTGCTCGAGGCGCGGCCCGACTGGGCGGGCGTGCTCGCGATTCATCACGGTTCGCTGGATCGCGATATCCGCGAATGGGTGGAACTCGCGCTGAAGGAAGGCCGAGCCAAGGCGGTCGTCTGCACATCGAGCCTCGATCTTGGCGTGGACTTTCTGCCGGTCGAACGCGTGCTGCAGATCGGCAGCCCCAAGGGCGTGGCGCGGCTGATGCAGCGTGCGGGACGTTCCGGTCATGCCCCCGGCCGGCCCTCGCGCGTCACCTGCGTGCCCTCGCACGCGCTGGAACTGGTGGAGTCCGCCGCGGCCCGGCGCGCGATCGCGGCGAAAAAAATCGAACCGCGCATTCCGCCTTCAAAACCTCTTGACGTGCTCGTCCAGCACCTGATCACCATTGCGCTTGGCGGCGGATTCCAGCCCGATGAGCTGTTTGCGGAAGTCCGCGGCACCCACGCCTACCGCGAACTCACGCAGGAGGAATGGCGCTGGGCACTGGATTTCGTAGTGAGCGGCGGCTCCTCGCTGCACGCCTATCCCGAATACCAGCGGGTGGTGATCGCGGAGGACGGCACCCACCGCGTCGAGGACAAGACGATCGCGCGGCGGCATCGCATGTCGGTGGGCACCATCGTCGCGGACGCGGCCATCGAGGTCCGCTGGATGAGCGGCGGTCGGATCGGTTCGGTGGAGGAATCCTTCATCGGCCGGCTGAACAACGGCGACTGCTTCATCTTCGCAGGACGCCTGCTGGAACTCACCCGCATCAACGACATGACGGCCTATGTGAAAAAGGCGCAGTCCGGGCGCCCCGCGGTGCCGGTGTGGGGCGGCGGCAAGATGCCGCTGTCTTCGGAACTGTCTGAGGCCGTGCGCGAACTGCTGAGCCTCGCGCGCGAGGGCAAATACCCCGAACCGGAACTGAAGGCGCTCGCGCCGCTGTTCGATATCCAGTCGCGCTGGTCGACGATTCCCGGACCGGGCGAACTGCTGGTGGAGATTATCCAGACGCGCGAAGGTTTTCATTTCTTCTGCTTTCCGTTCGCGGGGCGGTCGGTGCATATCGGCCTTGCGAGCCTCCTCGCCCTGCGCATCGGAAGGAAGGAGCCGGTCAGCTTTTCGATGTCGATGAACGACTACGGGTTCGAACTGCTCTCGCCCACGCCGGTCGCGTGGCGCGCGGCGCTGCGCGAGGGCTTGTTCACAACCGAAAACCTGGAAGCGGACATCACCGCCAGCCTCAACGCCGGCGAACTCGCCAAGCGGCGGTTTCGCGAAATCGCCCGCGTGGCCGGCCTCGTGTTCCAGGGCTACCCCGGCACGCAGAAGAGCACGCGCCAGATCCAGGCCTCCTCCGGCCTGTTCTACGACGTCTTCGGCAAGTACGAGCCGGACAACCTGCTCTATCGACAGGCGCAGCGCGAGGTGCTGACGCTCGAACTCGAGATCGGGCGCCTGCGCGAGACGCTGGATCGCATCGGCGCGGGCAGCATCCGCGTGACCAGCCCGCCCAAGCCGACGCCGTTCGCCTTTCCGCTGATGGTCGAGCGCATCCGCGAGAAGCTCAGCACCGAGCGCGTCGCCGACCGCGTTGCGCGCATGCTGGCCGCGCTCGAAAGCGAGGCCCGCGGCGAGTCGCAACCAAAACGATCCGCACCGGCCGCTCCCCGGCCGACGCGCCAGCGCGAACTCGCGCTGCGCACCACCGCCCGCCCCCCGTCCAAGCGCTGATCCGGGCCGCAACGCGCTCGCGGCTGCCCTGCTAGCATCACGTACGATCAAGCGGGAGGTGTTCATGGCAACTGTTTCCTACGCGTCGTCCCCGGTACCGGTGCGCGACGATATCCAGACCGTCCATGCCCGTGCCTGGGAACGTCTCGCCCGGCCGGGCACCTGGTGGAGCGGCGAACAGCGGGTCGCGATCGCCGCGGAAGCCCGACATGCGCCCGCGTGCGCGTTGTGTCGCGAACGCAAGGCCGCCCTCTTGCCGTACTCGGTCCACGGCGATCATGCCGGTCTGGGCGTGCTGCCGCAGAACGTGGTGGAAGTGATCCACCGGGTGCGCACCGACTCCGGGCGACTCACGCAAAAGTGGCAGCAAGGCGTGATCGCCGAGGGGCTTTCGCAGGAGCAATACGTAGAGACGATCGGCGTTGTGGTCACCACCGTTGCGATCGACACCTTCTGCCGCGCGATCGGCGTACCGCTGCATGCGCTGCCCGAGCCGGTGCCGGGCGAGCCCACACGCAAGCGACCGCGCGGCGCAAAGCCGGGACCCGCGTGGCTTCCCTGGGTCGAGCTCGAAGACATGACCGACGACGAAGCCGGCCTGTACATTCCGGGCGAGCCTTTCTCCAATATCCGCCGCGCGATGAGCCTCGTGCCCGCCGAGGTGATCGGTTTCTTCGACATCGTCGAAACCCAGTACCTCCCGGGCAGCGCGATGCGCGACTTCGATCGCGAATACCGTGCGAT
>CANIEV010000243.1 GCA_947466535.1 Betaproteobacteria bacterium | reverse complement strand
GCGCGCAATCGCGAAAAGGGCAAGGAACTCACCTACGGGACGCCCGGCATCGGCACGCCGCATCACTTCTTCGTGGAACAGTTCGCACGCAAGCTCGGCATCAACCTCGTCCATGTTCCCTACAAGGGCGCGGCGCCGGTGGTCGCGGACCTCGTCGCCGGGCGCATCGACTTCGCCTTCGGCTCGGAAACCACCTCGTTGCCCGCGACTCTCGCCGGCCAGTTGCGGCAGATCGCGGTGCTCGACGACCGGCGCATGACCGGCTTGCCAAACCTGCCGACTTCCGCGGAGAGCGGCGCGCCTGGCGTCAAGGCGAGTTTCTGGTACGGCCTGTTCGCGCCCGCTAAAACGCCGGCGACGGTCGTCGCGCAACTCAACCGTGCGCTGAACGACATCCTCGCGACCGCCGACATGCAGGCACAACTGCGCCAGCGCGGCTACGTGCCTTCCGAGCCGCGTGACCCTCAGGCCTTCATGGCGGACCTGCGCGCCGAACTCGCGGAATGGGAACAGCTCGCGAAATCCGGCTTCCGGATCAGGGAGTAGCGACGCAACGAAAGCCGATATGGCTCGTCGGCGAATCCACCGGCTGCGGATGCCGCGCGGCCGGGCGGTAGCGCTGGCAGTAGTTTTTCGCGCACAGGTGCGACCCGCCCTTGATCACCTTGATCTGCACCTCCCCGCCTGCTGGGGGCGCGGCACAGCATCCGGGTTCCGGCCTGCGCGTCTCGCCCGGCAGCGACCACAGATCGCCCGTCCACTCCCAGACATTGCCTATCATGTCGAAGAGGCCATAACCATTGGCCGGAAAGGTCCGGACCGGTGACGTCCGTTCCCAGCCATCAAGCATCCGGTTCTCGTGCGGGAACTCGCCCTGCCAGTAATTGGCGAGCATTGCCCCTTCGGGGGCAAGCTGGCTGCCCCAGGCGTAGTCGGCGCCGTCAAGACCGCCACGCGCCGCGTACTCCCATTCGATCTCGGTGGGCAGTCGCGTGCCCGCCCAGTCGGCGTAGTGCCGCGCATCCTCCTGGGCGACATGCACCACCGGATGATCCCCCTGCCCGTCGAGCGTGCTGTTCCCGCCGAGCGGCCGGCGCCAGCAGGCTCCCTCGCGGAACTCCCACCAAAGCGCGGGGTCCATCGGCCGCACCGGCCCCGCGGGCCGCGTGAAGACCGCCGACCCGGCCGGCGCGACGCGTTCGGCGAGCGTCACGTAGCCGGTCGCCTCGATGAAGCGGCCGAACTCCGCGTTGGTGACCGGTGTCTCATCGATCCAGAACGAGCGGACCTCGGCCTCTCGCACCGGTCTTTCTTCTGGGTAAAAGCGCGCCGCGCCCATCGAGAACGTCCCGCCCTCGATCCATTGCATGCCGGGACGGCGCGTGCTCGAAGTCATGCTTTGCTCCAGTTCTTACAGGTGATCCTGGCCAACGCGCAACCGCCGTCGCGCTGCTGGCTTCAGCGCCCCCGAAGCAGGCTGTTAGGGAATCGCTGATCAAGTCCAATGTCGAGGCTTGAAGGTTCAGCGTTCCCTCTGAGATGGGGGAGTTACGAGGGGGCGTAGCCCCCTTGTTCAGTGGCTCCTTAGCTTCCCGACGCGACCGCGCCGAAGTAGAACCACTCCTCGCCGGGCGCCGCCTTCTCCTTGGGCAATACGATGAATCCATCCTCCGGCGCAGCAAGCACGCTGCCGCTTGCGAGTCGCGCCATCGGTTCGCCGGCGGCAACCGGATCGAAGTGGCGCCACGACTTTGCGAACTCCGCGCCCGATTCGCGCCGGAACACGCTTTTCATCCGCACATAGCGCCGCTTTGGCAACGCCCTGCCCGGGTCGAGCGCAGCCGCCGCGGGGCTCGCGGGATCCAGCATGCCAAGGTGCGCGAGCGCGCGAAGGATGGCGCGGTGGCCGATGTCGGCCGCATCCGCATTGGTGTGGTGCCCGCACTCGAGCGTGACCGCAATCGCCCCCTGGAGCCGCGCGTATTCGGTGGTGCCCTGCCCCTCTCGGCTGCCATCGGCATTGCCAAACGCCTCGCTCCAGCCGGTCACGAAATCGGACACGCCGAGCGCCTGCGCGAAGGCGAGTTCCTTCGCGTCGTTTCCGCCGCTGAAGATGAAGGGGCCGCCCTGCGAGGTGTAGGAATGCAGGTCGAGCAGCACCTGGGTCTTGTCCAGAAGATCGCAGAGGATCGGGTCGAGGTGATCCTCGTAATACGTCTTCACATCCTTCGGGTAGAGCTGGCGGTTAAGGTTGCGCTCGACAAAGCGCACGCCCTTTTCATAGGCCTTCGGATTGGCCACCGGGACAAGCTGCAGCGTTCCGCGCCCTAGTAACACATCACCCCTGTCGATCCCGTCGATCAGGCGACGAATCGCCTCGGGGCCGCACCGCTCGTTGCCGTGCACCGCGCCGAGCACGGTGAATACCGGGCCGGGCTCGAGCGCCCGGAGGGTCACGATTTTGACTGTCATTGCCTTGTCCAATTGCGTCACGCCAGAGCTACCGGCGGAAATTCCTGAACATTTATTCCAAACCTGCCCAGCCCGCGCCTGAAAGCGGACGATTTACGAACAGAAATGGTTCATTAGCCCAACGAATTCCTTATGCTGTTCCGCCCACCGTCAGGCCGTCGATGCGCAGCGTCGGCTGGCCGACGCCCACCGGGACGCTCTGGCCTTCCTTGCCGCAGGTGCCCACGCCCGAGTCGAGCGCGAGGTCGTTGCCGATCATCGACACGCGTGTGAGGCAGTCCGGCCCGTTGCCGATCAGCGTCGCGCCCTTGACCGGGTAGGTGATCTTTCCGTTCTCGATCATGTAGGCCTCGGAGGCCGAGAACACGAACTTGCCGTTGGTGATGTCCACCTGACCGCCGCCGAAATTCTTGGCGTAGAGGCCGTTTTTCACCGAGGCGAGGATTTCCTTCGGGTCGTGCTTGCCCGCGAGCATGTAGGTGTTGGTCATGCGTGGCAGCACCACACTCGCGTAGGACTCGCGCCGGCCGTTGCCCGTCACCGGCACTTTCATCAGGCGCGCGTTCATCGCATCCTGCAGGTAGCTGCGCAGGATGCCATCCTCGATCAGCACGTTGTTCTGCGTCGCATTGCCTTCGTCGTCGATGTTGAGCGATCCGCGGCGTCCGGGGAGCGTGCCGTCGTCCACCACCGTCACGCCGGGCGCGGCGACGCGCTCGCCGATGCGGCCGGAGAACGCCGAGCTGCCCTTGCGGTTGAAGTCGCCCTCCAGACCGTGGCCGATCGCCTCGTGCAGCAGCACACCCGGCCAGCCCGGTCCGAGCACCACCGTCATCGTGCCGGCGGGCGCGGGGCGCGATTCGAGATTGACCAGGGCCGTGGACACCGCCTCGTCCGCGTATTTTTCGAGCATCGCGGGCGTGAACATCGAATAGTCCTGTCGCCCGCCGCCGCCCGAGGCACCCTGTTCACGCCGGCCGTTCTCTTCGGCGATCACCGACACCGACAGCCGCACCAGCGGCCGCACATCGGCGGCGAGGACACCGTCGGCGCGCGCCACCAGCACCACCGTGTATTCGCCGTAGAGGCTCGCCATCACCTGCACGATGCGCTTGTCGCGCGCGCGGCAGATCTTCTCCAGACGCTCGAGCAGGGTCACCTTGTCCGCATCCGCGAGCGACGCCACCGGATCAAGCCCCGCATACAGCGCGCGAGCCGGCGCGCGGCGCGCGATCGCCGCCTTGCGACTGCCACCGACGCGCGCGATCGCACGCGTGGCTGCCGCCGCATCCATGAGCGCCGGCATGCTGATGTCGTCCGAATAGGCGAACGCGGTCTTGTCGCCCGAGATCGCGCGCACACCCACGCCCTGGTCGATGTTGAAGCTGCCCGATTTGACGATGCCTTCCTCGAGACTCCAGGACTCGTAGCGCGAATACTGGAAATACAGGTCGGCGTAATCGAGCTTGTGCGTGCCCAGCGCACCGAAGACCTGGTCGAGGCGGCCGGCATCGAGTTCGTAGGGCGAGAGCAGCAGCGACGAGGCTGTGGAAAAAATCGGATCGGGCGCGTTCATCGGGAATCTTTCTGCCTTGCAGCGGTTTGGGCCGCGAGACAAAGCGGCAGCGAAGGCCATTCTAGCGCAGCGCCCGCCGCACTCTCCGCTCAATCCCCTGCACCGCAAGGGGGCAAATCCGCCCGTACCGGTGCGGTGATTGCCCGCCTTGCACCCCCTCACTTAAAGTGGACGCACATCCAATCCGGGAAAGCGTCCATGAGACCTGTCCAGTCAATCCTGTTCCTGCTGGTCGCCCTGCTGCTTTTGCTCGCAGGAGTTGTACACGCCCAAGCCTGGCCCTCGCGACCGATCCGTATCATCGTGCCCTTTGCGGCCGGAGGGACGATGGAGTCCGTGGTGCGGCTGCTCGGGCAGGAATTCAGCCGCAGCCTCGGTCAGCCGGTGGTGGTGGAGAACAAGCCCGGCGCGGGCACGGTGATAGGCGTCGATGCGGCGGCGAAAGCCTCACCGGACGGCTACACCTTAGTCGGCGTCGCCAACAGCTTCACCGTGAATGCCACCCTCGTGCCCAAACTTCCCTACGACTCGCTGCGCGACCTGCAACCGGTTGGCCTGATGGCACGCACCGCCAACGTGCTCGCCGCGCATCCCGGCGTGCCGGCGACGACACTTGCCGAACTGGTGGACCTCGCGCGACGCAACCCGGGCAAATACACCTACGGAGCCACTGAACAAGGGGGCTACGCCCCCTCGTAACTCCCCCATCCCAGAGGGAACGCTGAACCTTCAAGCCTCGAAATTGGACTTGATCAGCGATTCCCTACGCGTCCTTCGGCAACGGCACCACAGCGCATTTCGCGGGCGAGATGTTCAAGACCGCTGCGAAGATCGACATCGTGCACATTCCTTACAAGGGGCTCGCGCCGGCGCTTGCCGATGCGGTGGGCGGACAGGTCAACCTGATGTTCGGCAACCTGCCCGAGTTCCTGCCGCAGATCCGCGCGGGCAAGTTGCGCGCCTTCGGCACCACCTACCTGCAGCGCGCAGCGCTCGCCCCCGACCTGCCGACGATCGCCGAGCAGGGCTACCCCGGTTTCGAGACCGACTCGTGGTACGACCTGCTCGCACCCGCAGGCGTACCCGGGGAAATAATCATCAGGCTGCATGCGGAGATCGGCCGCGCACTGTCGCAGGCAGAACTGCGCGACACGCTGGTCAAACGCGGGCTTGATCCGCTTTCGGGCAGCATCGAGAAGTTCGCCGAGCACCTGCGCTCGGAGATCGCGCGCTATGCGAAGGTGGTCAAGGAAGCGAACATCAGGATAGATTGATGATCCTTGCATTATTCACGCGGCCCGGCCATGGCTTCACGAGACAAGAAACTCACGCCGCAACGCCTCGACTGATAGACTTGCCGCCGCCGATGGCGCGCAGGCCCGCCTGTCGCGAATGACGCCGCTCAGCCGGCAAAACCCCAGGAGGTTCCATGTCTTTGCCCACCCCGTATCGGCCCGGTCGTCGCGGCCTCTCGTGCCTGCTCGGGGCGCTCGCGCTTTTTGCCGTTGCCGCGGGCGCTCACGCGCAGTCCGATCCTTTCCCGTCCAAGCCTGTGCGCATCATCGCGCCCTTCCCGGCGGGTGGCCCGATCGACCTCATTGCCCGCGTATTGGGCGAGAAGATGTCGCCCGCCCTCAGGCAACCGGTGATCGTGGAGAACCGACCGGGCGCGGGTGGCATCATCGCCACAGACTATGTCGCCAAGTCCGCGCCCGACGGGCTCACTCTGCTCATCGTCGCGAACACCCTGGTGATCCTGCCGCACCTCGACAAGGCTGCGACCTACGACCCGTTTCGCGACTTCCAGCCGGTGGCAATGGCGGTGTCGATTCCGAACGTGCTCGTGGTCCATCCCGGCGCAGGTGTGAAAAACGTCCAGGACGTGGTGACCCTCGCCCGCAAGACCCCGGGCGGTCTTTCTTACGCCTCGGCCGGCTCAGGCTCGCCACTGCACCTCGCCGGTGAACTCTTCGCCCGCGCCACCGGTGCGCCGATGACTCATGTTCCCTACAAGGGCGCAGGGCCCGCAGTGACCGAT
>CANIEV010000242.1 GCA_947466535.1 Betaproteobacteria bacterium | reverse complement strand
GTATTCGGCGTCTTCCTTCACGCCAGTCTGCGCCATGCGCATGCCCGCGATCTTGGCGCGCACCATCGCCCGATAGACGATGTAGAAGCGCAGCATCTCGACCCCGGCGTAATCGCCGGTGGCTTCCAGATACGCATTGAGGAACACGAACGCAAGGCCCCGCTGGCGGTGCTCCATCAGGTCCATGACGAGGAAGGCCACTTCGTTGATGACGTCGATCCAGCGCAGGGTGCCGCTGAATTCGATGCAGTCGAAGGGCACCGGCTCGTTGCCGATCATCACGATGTTGCGCAGGTGCAGGTCGCCGTGGCATTCGCGCACGAAGCCCGCGTGCTTGCGGAATTCGAACGCAGGCGCAAGCCGCTCGTGCGCTGCTTCGGTCCATTGCGCCAGTTCATCGAGCAGATCTTCGGATTCGCCGTGCACACCGAGCTCGCGAAGCTGGGCAAAGTTCTGCATCGCATCGGCCCGCACCTGCTCCGATGTGCCGTAGCCGGCCTCGTTGCCGGTGGCGTGAAGCGACTGATGGAATGCCGCAATGCGCGCAGCGAGCTGGTCCATGTGCGCGCGCCGCAGGCTGCCCTTCTTCACCATGCTGTCGAAGATCGCCTCCTGCGGAAAGCGGTGCATGCGAAGCAGGTATTCAATCGGCTCGCCTGGGCCGCCGATGATCGGCGCGCTGCGCGTGCCGGCGATGGGCAGCACATCGAGGTACACATCGGGCGCGGTGCGGCGGTTGAGCCTGAGCTCCGCTTCGCAGAAAATTCGGCGTGCCTCCAGCGTGCTGAAGTCAAGAAATCCGAAGTTCACCGGCTTCTTGATCTTGTAGGCGAACTCCCCCGCGAGAAGCACCCAGGAGATGTGCGTCTCGAGCAGGCTGACCGCGCCGACCGCGCCGGGATAGCGCCCGGGCTGGTGCAGGGCTGCGATCAGCGTGTCGGCGTGTGCGGGGTGACCGGAGGCCATGGTGCAATGCTCTTCAAGGAAGACGAGAGTTCCATCATGCCGCGTCCGGGCTGGGACGGGTTGATTTGGGGCAATGACCGGCGCCCGGCCGGCGTCATTGCGAGCGCAGCGAAGCAATCCTTTTCAAGACGAGCGAAGCGAAGCAATCCTTTTCAAGACGAGCGAAGCGAAGCAATCGCTCTTGTATTCGGACGCAACAATCAATTTTTGCGACTGTGCCGCCGGAGATTGCTTCGTCGCCATGCTCCTCGCAATGACGCGCGAAAATGGGGCGTCATTGCGAGCGAAGCGAAGCAATCTCCGTCACGCCTACTGCCGGCACATGTACTCCCGCGTCATCGGCAGCGGCCTCGCGCCGGCATTCTCCGACTTGCACGCAAGCAGCTGGTACAGGTTCATCCAGCCGTTGGCGAATCCGTAGGCACAGCCCGCAAGGTAGCTCTGCCAGATGCGGTAGCGCTTGTCCCCCCGCGATCTCGCAGGCGCGGTCGCGATTGGCCTCGAGATTGTGCGACCAGGCATCACAGGTGCGCGCGTAATGCCGGCGCAGGGATTAGACGTCGGTCACATCCAGCCGGGCGAGCGCCATCTCGCGCTGCACGAGCGAGATGTGCGGCAGTTCGCCCTCGGGAAACACGTAGCGGTCGATGAATTCGCCCGCGCCCAGTCCCATCCAGCGGCTGTCGGCGTCGATGGTGGTGATGCCATGGGCAATCGAGCCGTACTTGCCCGCGGCACGCAGGATGAGCGAGCCCCAGCCGCAGCCGATGTCGAGCAGCCGCTCGCCCGGTTTCACCATCAGCTTGTTGAGGATGTGATCCAGCTTGTTGACCTGCGCCTGTTCGAGCGTGTCCGCCTCGTCGCAGTAGTAGGCGCAGGAATACACCATGCCGGGATCGAGGAAGAGCCGGTAGAAGTCATTCGACACGTCGTAGTGGTATTCGATCGCCTTGCGGTCGGCGCTGCGGCTGTGCGGCTTGAAGAAATGAAAACCCGCGCGGTTGGTGTCGCTCACCGACGTGGCGAAAGTGGTGGCTACGCGGAACACCTCGTCCACCGGGCCGTCGACCTTGATATGGCCCTCGACGAAGGCTTCGCCCAGCTTGCCGCAATATCTGCACCAGACGCGCTGCGACGAGTTCCAGGACTTCCAGTTCAGCAAGCCGATACCGCCCGAGGCGATCCCGGAGTTCCTGCGCGCCAACGCGTCCGCACCGCCGATAGGATGATTCCACGGCACGGGCGCAAGCCCGGGTGTGCACTGCGGCAATCGTCTGAATTGCGCACTTTCCCGCGTCAAACCTAAGTATCCATGCGTTGAATCGTCAGATTCGATTGCTGGTTTTGGCAACTCCATGGCACTGGCAGGTCTGACGCTCCGCTTACGTTGACAAAAAACCATGCGTCCGGAGGCGCTATAGGGCTATAAACAGGGCTGCGCGCTCCGTTTCGGGGGGGGCACGGGGCAATGCACTGTATCCCGATTCACACTGTATCCCGATTCAAGTTGTATTCACGCCAAGGAGGCGCGCCATGAAAGCAATCCTCACCTTTGTTACGTCCATCGCAGCGGCCGTCATGCTGCCGCTCCAGGCCGCAGCCGACGTTGCCGCCGAGCCGCCGCTGGAGACCAACACCACCGGTCTTGTCGTGTTCGGCGTCCTGTTCGTCGGGTTCTGCGTCGGCATCCTGTGGATGATGTGGAAGGGCGGCAAGAAGAAGCAGAACGAACCGCAGCCGAAAGGCTAAGCGCGCATAACCCGCGCCTTTCGATCGTCGCGGCGGGGGCGTGCGCCGCCCTGTATAGTGGACGTCCTTGGACCTGGTTGCGGTGATGCCGCGACAGTCCGTCATCTCCAGGGGAGCCTGGGGGGATGCATCCCTCCAGTTTGCGCATCACCCCACCGGAGCATCCCATGGCCACCAAAGCCGCCACCGCCCCCGCGGTAGAACCCTGCGTGCGTTACAACCCGGAGCAGACGCTTCGCAACAAGGCCACCCGCGACGATCGACGCAAGAGCATCCGCGCGCAGAACGCCCGCAGCAAGTCGCTCAAGTAACGCGTCTCACGCAACGCCGCGAGCGCGGCCTTATTCCACGCGCGCGCCCGACACCCGCACGAGTTCCGCCCGCACCGCGAGTTCCCGCTTGATGAGCGCGGCGAAATCATCCGGGCCGAGTCCGCTTGGCTCATAGGCACGGTTGAGCAGTTCGCGGTCGCGGAATTCCGGATCGTTGACGATCGCGAGCATGTCTCGATGGATGCGCTCGACCAGAGAACGTGGCATGCCCGCCGGGCCCATGATGCCGAACCACACCGGCATGTCCACATCCGGGTAGCCCGCCTCCGAAAAGGTCGGAAGATCCGGGAGGAAGCGCGAGCGCTTTCCCGCGCCGTAGCCGATCGCCTTCAGCCTGCCCGCCGCTACCATCGGCCGGGTGGTGAACACGCCCACCCAGGTGAAGCCGACTTCGCCCGCGAGCACCGCGGCGGTCATCTGCGGAATGCCCTTGTAGGGCACGTGCAGGAAGTTCACGCCCGCCTTGTTGCCCAGCATCTCGGTGAGCATGTGCATCTGGCTTCCCGCACCCATTGAGGAATAGGTGATCTTTCCCGGCTGTGCTTTCGCGAGCGCGACCAGTTCGGCGATCGTGTTCGCCTGGACCGACGGGTGCGCCACCAGCACCGTGGCGAAGGTGTTGGTCTGGGTGATCGGCGTGAGGTCCTTGATCGGGTCGTAGGGCACCTTGGCGTAGAGGTGCGGATTCACGGTGACGCCGACATCGATTGCGAAGAGCAGCGAATACCCGTCGGGCACCGACTTCGCCACCGAGTCGGTGGCGACCATCGTGTTCGCGCCCGGCTTGTTGTCCACGATCACCTGCTGGCCCCAGGCGGTGGACATGCGCTGCGCAAACGCACGCGCAAGCGGATCGCCCCCGCCACCCGGCGGCAGCCCGATTGCGAGACGCACCGGCTTGTTGGGCCAGGCCGGCGCCTGCGCATGCGATGCGAACGGCGCCGAGAGCGCCAAGCCAGCCGCGAACAACGCCGCGGCGCGATGAAGAATTCCCATGCCTACCCCTCCTTTGACCCGTACGCGCTGTCAAGGCGCGCGTATCGGGAGTTGCAGCTGTGAAGAATATCGCGACTTTGCGCCCCGCGGCGAAATGGAGGGGACGGCCCCCTTTTTCCCCTGATGCTCACCGCCAAGACGCCAAGAAAGCCAAGGACGCCAAGAACGGCCTTGCGCATGTCAAAGAAGCGCAAGACGGCGAGCGCTGTCATTGCGAGCGCAGCGAAGCAATCCCGCCTGTGGGACACGTCGGGATTGCTTCGTCGCTTTGCTCCTCGCAATGACCCGTCACGCTGACAGCGCGCCGGATCAAACATGGCGCGCGTGTTATGGCGCTCTTGGCGGCTTGGCGGTAAAGAGAGCGCCTGCCCCCCTGCCGATTGCCCGGAATCAGAGAATCCGGTTGAACCAAAGGAGGGACATCAGCACCGCCAGCATCGCGAGCGCCGCGCCGAGGCCGACGAAGATCGCGGTGACTTCGGTGGACTGGTGTTTCTCGAACGCGAGCTTGGCGCTCAGGTACTTGTAGATTTTCTTCAGATCGGGCGCGTTGCCGGCGCGGAAGTATTCGCCGCCGGTCATGGTTGCTATTTTCTTCAGCGTGTCCTCGTCGAGCTTCACCCGCATCGACCAGCCATCGGTGGTGAGCACCGAGCCCTCGGGCGTGCCAATGCCGACGGTGAAGATGCGCACGCCATAGTTCGCCGCCATCTCGGCCATCTTCAGCGGATCGGGGCCGGTGTTGCTGTGTCCGTCGGACAACAACACGATCACCGCCGCGGTGTTCGATCCCGGCGGCACCGGCTTGGCTTCGCCGGAGTCGGATTTGGCTGCACCAAGTTCCCGCCCGGCAGGCCGGGCCTCGGGACCGTTGAGAATCTTCTCCACATTGATGCCCTCGCCTGGCAGAAGCGTCGCAAGCGAAATCAGGATACCGCTGCCAAGCGCCGTGCCGCGCTGCAGCTGGAAGCGGTCTATGGTCTGAAAGATGTCCTCGCGATTGTCGGTGGGCGATTGCACCACCGCCGCGGCACCGGCGATCGACACCACCCCCACGCGCACATTGCCCGGCTGCTCATCGACGAAGGTCTTGGCCGCCGCCTGCGCCGCGGTGATGCGGTTGGGCTTGACGTCGTCGGCGCGCATGCTGCCCGAGACATCCATCGCGAGCATCACCGTCTCCACCCGCGAGGGCAGCATGATGATCGCGCTCGGCCGCGTGATCGCGAAGATCAGCGACGTGAGACCGAGCAGCAGCAGGATCGCAGGGACGTGACGCCACCTACCGAGTCCGCCGCGGTCGCGAAACGCACCGGCTCCGCCACCGCTCACCGTCTCGAGACTCGCGTAGCGCCGCGCCACGAGGCGGCGGCGACGCATCATGCGCAGGTAGAACACACCCAGCAGCGGCACCGCAAGCAGCAGCCAGAGCAAGCTCGGCCAGAGTAGCGAGAGCGAACGCGGATCGATCATCAGACGGCCACCATCCGCGATACGCCCGCCGCAAGCTGGCTGCGGCGCTTGCGCAGCTTCGTGAAGCGAAGCAGCGATTCCGCGAGATCCGCATCGGTCGCAAGTTCCAGGCAATCGACGCCGGCTTCGGCGAGCGAGGACCGCAGCGTTGCTTCGCGCTCTTCCGCTGCCTTCGCGAAGCGCTTGCGAAAAGCGCCATCGTGCGTGTCCACGAACAGTTGCTCGCCGGTCTCGGCATCCTGCAGCACGATCATGCCGAGATCGGGCAGCTTCACTTCCATCGGGTCGTACAGCCGGATCGCCACCACTTCATGCCGGCGCGCGAGCAGCGAAAGTGCGCGTCCCCAGCCCGGCTTGCTGATGAAGTCCGACACCACGAAGATCACCGAGCGGCGCTTGATCACCCGCTGCGCGCGTGCAAGCAGTTCGGCGAGGTCGGTTTCGCGGCCTGCGCCCTCTGAATCCGCCGGGGTACCCGGTTTGTGTTCGTTTACCCCCTGCGCCGCGGAGCGGTGCTCGTTGACCCCATGCGCCGCGGAGCGGTGCTCGTTCACCCCATTCGCCGCGGAGCGGTG
>CANIEV010000241.1 GCA_947466535.1 Betaproteobacteria bacterium | reverse complement strand
GGCGTGGGCGGCGGCTTTGGCTTTGTCCACGCCGACTTCGCCGAGGCGCGCGAGTTTTTCGCGCGCGGTTGCAAGGCTCTCCTCGATCTTCACGCGGGCAAGCGCGGCTTTCTCACCCGCCTGCGAGGCGGTCGCACGCAGCAGTTCTTCGGCATCCGCGATCACGACCTTCAGATCGGCGGCGAGTTTTTCTTTGGTGACTTCGGTGTTTTCCATGGAACAGTTCCTTGAACAACGATGAGTGGACTTCCGGAGGCCGGCGGGCTGCCAACCTCCCACAAGTCGAATTTAAGCGCTTTCCCGCGCGGCTTCAACAGCGCTTGTCACATCCGCGGCGGACTGCGCATCGATGATCGTTCGCTTTACCCAGGGAAGTAGCAAAAATGCGGGGAAAGAGAGGAAAAAAGTCACAAGAAAATAGGGCGCATAACCCAGCGCCGTCGCGCCAAAGCCGCCCGCCCAGCCCGCCACCGAGCGCGAAAGCGCGAAAACCGAAGAAAGCAGAGCGTATTCCGCCGCGGAACGCCGTTTGTCGACGATTACCATTAAAAACGCGAGAAAAGCAGCGGTGCCGAGGCCTCCGGTGAAGGATTCCGCCGCGCTTGCGCTGTACATCACGGCGCGGTGCCATGGCTCGATCACCGACGCCGCAGAGGCGCCGTAGGGAATGACCGAGGCGGCAAGCGCATAGCCGATGTTGGACAGCGCCTGCCACAGACCGAGCACCCAGAGCGCACGGAAGATGCCCACGCGGTCCGCATACCAGCCTCCGGTGAGTCCGCCCGCGATCGACAGGCCAAGGCCGATGTTCACCGACACCAGGCCGATCTCGGTGGCGGAGAAGCCCGCGTCCACCCAGAAGGGCTTCACCATGAAACCCATCGATGCGTCGCCGAGCTTGAAGATCAGCACGAACCCGAGCACCGCGAGAATGCCCGGTCGCCCGAGCAGGGAAAACAGCGCGCCGAACATCGGGCCGCGCAGTTGCTGATCGGTGGCAGGCGTGGCGCGCGTATCGCGACACGGAGCGACGGCAACCGACAGCAGGAGCGCGATGGCCGAGATTCCAATCGCAATCCACCAGAAATACGTGACTGACGCCGACCAGCGCGCTGCGCGATCGGCGAGCCACACGCATCCGAGTGCGAACCCGAGCACCAGCGCAAATGCGCGCGGCCGCCCGAGCAGTCCGCGCAATTCGCTCACGAGCGAGCTCTCCTCGATGTGTTCTCGTTTCGGCTCGCGTGGCGCGGCAAGGCTCGCGCAGGCGGTGAAGCACAGGATCGCGGCGCCGCTTGCGAACGCGCCCGGCCAGGTGATCCAGTCCGACAGAATCAGCACCACGCCCGAGGCGAGCATGCCGACGCGGTAGAAGCCGATGCGGATGCCGTTGGCAAGTCCGTATTCCTCGCGGTCGAGAATCTCGATGCTGTAGCCGTCGATCGCGACATCGTTGGTGGCGGAGAACACGGTGAAAAGTCCGATCAGCGCCCAGACCCAGGGGCCGAAGCCGGCGGACGCTGCGAACGCGAGCATCACCGCGCCCATCGCAAGGTCGGCGCAGGCCATCCAGAGGCGGTGGTGCCGGTAGTGGTCGATCGCCGGCGCCCAGAGGAACTTCAGCGTCCAGGCGAGGCCGAGCAGCGAAAGCACTCCGATCGAGCGCAGGTCGACGCCCTGCTGTCGGAAATAGACCGGGAATATTTCGTAGAAGACGCCCAGCGGAAAGCCCTCGGAGAAGTACAACAGGGCAATCCAGAAGAACTTCGAGCGGGTGAGTCTGGGCGTGGGGGTCAATGCCGTTATACTTCGCCGGTTTGCGGAGCCTGATTCTACGCCGTGAGTCATTGGTCATTGACTTCGGCGTATCCCAATCTCCGGTTTTCCCTTTCACTTTCACTCGCCGCGCCCCGCGCGCCCACTCCCGATGCCGGTCTTCGCCGCAACAATATTCCTCTCTGCGTTTCTGCTGTTCCTCGTCCAGCCGATCATCGCCAAGCAGATTCTGCCCTGGTTCGGCGGCACGCCCGCGGTATGGAACACCTGCATGGTGTTCTTCCAGGCCCTGTTGCTCGCGGGTTACGCGTACTCGGACTGGACCACGCGCCGGCTCTCGCCGCGCGCGCAGGTGATCCTGCATTCGGTGTTGCTCATCGCCAGCCTTGCGGTGCTGCCGATCATCACCGGGTCGCAGTGGAAGCCCACCGGCGACGAGGATCCGGGCCTGCGCATTCTCGCGCTGCTCGCCGCCACCATCGGCCTGCCGTATTTCCTGCTGTCCTCCACCAGCCCGCTGGTGCAGGCGTGGCTCGCACGGCGCGGCGCGGGCGCAGGCGTGTATCGCCTGTTCGCGTTGTCGAACTTTGGCTCGCTTGTGGCGCTGCTTGCGTACCCGTTCACGATCGAGCCGTGGATCACGACGCGGCTGCAGGCGCTGGGTTGGAGCACCGGCTACGCGGTGTACGCGGTGATGTGCGCGGCCGCGGGATTCTTCAGCCTCAAGGGCTTGGGCCACGCGGCGCAGGCGGGGCGCCCGGTGGAAGAGCACGGCCCGGCGCCGGGCTGGGGCGCGCACCTGCTGTGGCTGTCGCTCGCGGGCCTGGGCACGGTGATGCTGCTTGCGATCACCAACCACATCACCCAGAACGTGGCCTCGATCCCGCTGCTCTGGATCGTGCCGCTGACGCTGTATCTGCTGACGTTCATCCTCTGCTTCGAAGGGCGCGGCTGGTACCGGCGCGACGTGTTCGTCGTGCCCTTTCTCATCGCGCTGCCGGCGATGGCCTGGGGCCTTTCGGCGCACGGCGGCGTGCTGCATATCCGCGAGGCGATTCCTCTGTACTGCGCGGGCCTGTTCGTCGCCTGCATGTTCTTCCACGGCGAGCTCGCTCGTGCCAAGCCCTCGCCGCGCTGGCTGACGCGCTTCTACCTGATGCTCTCGCTCGGTGGCGCGCTCGGCGGCCTGTTCGTCGGCATGGTCGCGCCGCGGATATTTCCCGGCTACTACGAGTTCCCGATCGGCCTGATCGCGGGCGGCCTGATCGCGGCAATCGTGCTCTGGTCGCGCACCCGGCTCGGCATGGGCCTCGCGGTCGCGGCGGCGGCGACCACGTTTGCCACCGGGCACTTCATCGAGAAATACATCGAGTATCTGAATGAGGACACCCTCCTGATGGCGCGCAACTTCTTCGGCACGCTGCGGGTGCAGGAATACACCAGCGGCGAGAAGCAGCGGCGCCTCGTGCACGGCGTCATCATGCACGGCAAGCAGATGCTCGATGCGCCCCAGTCGAAGCAGCCCTCCACCTATTACACCGCGCCCTCCGGCATCGGCCGCGCGATCGAGGCGCTTCCCGAAGGCAAGCGCCGCGTCGGCGTGATCGGTCTTGGCACCGGCACGCTTGCGGCCTACGGCAAGACGGGCGACGTGTTCCGCTTCTACGACATCAACCCGATCGTAATCGACGTCGCGAAACGCGAGTTCACCTATCTTTCCGACAGCGGCGCGAAGGTGGAGACGGTGCTCGGTGACGCGCGTCTGCAACTGGAGCGTGAGGCAGCGCAGAAGTTTGATGTGCTCGCAATCGACGCATTCTCGAGCGACGCGATCCCGGTGCACCTGATGACGCTCGAGGCGATGGACGTGTACCTGCGCCATCTCGCCCCCGAGGGCGTCATCGTGTTCCACACCACCAACCGCTACCTGAACCTCCCCCCGGTGGTGAAGCGGATCGCTCAGGAGCGCGGGCTGTTCACGTCGATCGTGCGCGACGACGGCGATGCGCCACTCGGTGCATCGTCGGACTGGGTGCTGGTCTCGCGCAGCAAGGCCGCGCTCGGGCGCACGCCGATCAAGGAAGGCTCGATCGAAGTCGAAATGGCCGATTCAACGCCGCTGTGGACTGATGACTTCAACAACCTGCTGCGGGTGTTGAAGAAGGACGATTGATCGCCGGCGGCGGCACCGCGATTTATAAAGTCACTTTATCGAATCGCCTGCTTTCAGACGCCGATGCTCGACTTTTCCGATTGAAAGTCGAAGATTCCCGACGGCTCAGGCTATGCTTTTCTTGAGCCGGTATACCGCGAGGCTGCCGCGCAGATTGGGCAGCAGGCTCACCGGCTGGCCCTCGTGCAGCACCACGCGTTCCAGCACCTGGATGCCGTGGCCTTCGCAGAAGGCGTCGAAATCCGCCACCGTCAGGTGGTGCACGTTGGGCGTGTCGTACCACTGGTAGGGAATCACCTTCGACACCGGCATGCGGCCGCCGAGCACCTGCAGGCGCTGCTGCCAGTGGCCAAAATTAGGGAAGGTGACGATCGCCTCGCGCCCGACGCGCAGCATCTCGGCGAGGATCGCCTCGGTGTTGCGCGTGGCCTGCAGTGTCTGCGACAGGATCACGCAATCGAACGACGCCGATTCGAATCCGGCGAGGCCTCGTTCGAAGTCGCTCTGGATCACCGACACGCCGTTCTTCACGCAGGCGAGCACGCGCGCGTCGTCGATTTCGATGCCGTAGCCGCGGACCCGGCGCGCTTCCTTGAGATAGGCAAGCAGGCTGCCGTCGCCGCAGCCGAGGTCAAGCACCGCCGAATCCGGCTTCACCCACCCGGCGATAGTGGTGAAGTCTTCGCGCTCGGAGAGCAGCAGGCGTTGCTGTTCCTGGGCGGTCATAGGGAGGCGTACAGGTCGTCGTACCACGCGCGCACCAGCGCGAGGTAGCGGGAATCGTCGAGCAGGAAGGCGTCGTGGCCATGCGGCGCGTCGATCTCCGCGTAGGTCACCGGCAGCCGGTTGTCCACCAGAGCCTTGACGATCTCGCGCGAGCGCGAGGGCGAGAAGCGCCAGTCGGATGTAAACGACGCGACGAGGAAGCGTGACTTCACCTTCGACATGGCCTTCGACAGGTCGCCACCCGCGGCCTCGGCGGGGTCGAAGTAATCCAGCGCGCGGGTGATCAGCAGGTAGGTGTTCGCATCGAAATATTCGGCGAACTTGTCGCCCTGATAGCGCAGGTAGGACTCGACCTCGAAATCCACGTCGAAGTGATAGCCTATTGTTCCGTTGCGCAGTGCGCGGCCGAACTTTTCCATCATCGCATCGTCCGAGAGATACGTGATGTGGCCGATCATCCGCGCAAGGCGCAATCCGCGTTTGGGCTTGACGCCGTGCCCGTAGAAATCGCCGCCGTGGAAATCCGGGTCGGTG
This sequence comes from Betaproteobacteria bacterium, assembly GCA_947466535.1. GTDB lineage: Bacteria > Pseudomonadota > Gammaproteobacteria > Burkholderiales > SG8-39 > CAMBSA01. The sequence continues at coordinate 884 of CANIEV010000241.1, read as the reverse complement.
GTGATCGCGCGACGTGCGACTTCATTGAAGGCGATGTTCTGCGCCGAGAGCTTGGGCGCGGCGGCCACCGCCATCACCGCGCCGACGCGATCCGGATAGGCGATCGACCATTGCAGCGCCTGCATCGCGCCGAGGCTGCCTCCCATCACCGCGGCGAAGCGCTCAATGCCAAGCCGGGTCGCGAGCCGTGCCTGCGCCTTGACCCAGTCCTCCACCGTGACCACCGGAAACGACGAACCGTAGGCGAGGCCGGTCTTCGTGTTGATCGAGGCCGGCCCGGTCGAGCCGAAGCAGCCGCCGACGTTGTTCACGCCGATGACGAAATAGCGGTCGGTATCGAGCGGCTTGCCCGGTCCCACCATGTTGTCCCACCAGCCGATATTGTCCGGGTCGTCGGCGTAGTAGCCGGCCACGTGATGCGAGGCATTGAGCGCATGGCAGACCAGCACCGCGTTGGAACGCGCGGCGTTCAGCGTGCCGTAGGTCTCGTACATCAGGTCGTACGCATCCAGCACCGTGCCGCTCCGGAAGGCGAGCGGCGTGTCGAAGTGCATGGTCTGCGGGCGGACTGCGCCGGCGCTTTGTTCTTCGTTTGCCATAGAGGCGGAAATAAAAAAACCCGTTCGGCCTGCGCGGCTCAAGCGGGTTTCAAGGCAGATGACGCACGCCTCGCTTTAGCCGGATTTCGGCCCCACCTCCAAAAGGGAACTGGTGGGAGCCCGCGCCCGCAAGCTGAAGGTCTCAAATCGGCGCGAGAGCCGTGAAAGTTACTTGATTATCGATGCGGGGTCAAACCAGCGCCTCAAGGATTACCCTTTAACCGCCAAGGCGCCAAGTCCGCCAAGAAAAACAGAACCAAGGCTAGCTAAAAACAAAGCCCGCTC
>CANIEV010000240.1 GCA_947466535.1 Betaproteobacteria bacterium | reverse complement strand
CGAACCGCTGTCGAATCATCTGAAACCCAACGCGTAGTTGGATATCATCCCGGCACAGACTTGGCTGACATTGCGAGGAACGCAGCGACGAAGCACTCCCGCTGGGCTGTCATTGCGAGGAGCGCAGCGACGAAGCAATCCCGCTGTTCACGATAACGACGAGATTGCTTCACTGGGTGAGCAATAACGCAAGAAAAGTAAGCCACAGTAGTACAGTGGTACATCAAAGCAGTACTTTCCAAAGGAGGGGACACCATGTTGCAAGTCATCGGCAGAAAACTACTGCCCGCCGTCATCACGGTTGCCGCCGCTGCGCTCGCGCTTGGCGCCTCGTTCGCAGCCCACGCCCAGGGCAAACCACCGATCAAGCTTGGCCTGATCACCCCGATGACCGGTGTGCTCGGCAGCTACGGCCAGATGCAGAATCTGCTTGCCCGCCTCGCGGTGGAGGACGTCAACGCCAAGGGCGGCGTCAACGGCAGCCAGATCGCGATGGACACCGGCGATGCGCAGATGGACCCGGGCCAGGCGGTGATCCTGTTTCGCAAGTACGCGAACGACGGCGCCTTCGGCGTCATCGGCCCGATCTCAGGCACCCAGTGGGAGACGGTGACACCGGTGGCCAACCAGATCGGAATGCCCGCGATCAACGCCAACGCGACCAAGCCGGGCATCACGGTGCGGCCGTGGACGCTGCGCCTCCATCCCTCCGACGATTCGCTCCTGCCAGACGGTTTCAAGAAATTCCTTGCCGCGTACCCGAAGACCAAGCGCGTGGTGATCGTCGCGGACATCCGCGAGGCGTCGAGTGCCTCGAGCGCCGAGACTTACGAAAAGCTCGCGAAAGAAGCCGGCGTGCAGGTACTCGAGACGGTGGAATTCTCCACCCGATCCACCGACCTCTCGCCGGTGGCGATCAAGGTGCGCGGCCACAATCCCGACGCGATCCTCTCGGCCGCCTTCCTGCCGCAGGCGTTGCTGCTTGCCAAGGAATTCGGCGTGCAGGGCATCAAGGCACCGGTGCTCAACAGTTCGCTCATCTGGCCCGGCCCGTTCGTGAACCTGGTCGGCGAGAACGGCCGCAACTGGCACACCATCGGCTTCTCCACCGACGACCGCGGCGCGCCCGGTTTCGGCAACTTCGAACTGCACCAGAGCGTGGTCAAGCGCGCCCGCGAACGCGCCGACCCGAAGATGGGCGTGCCGGCCAACGTCGCCAACTGGACCATCGGCTACGACGCGGTGCTGCTTTACGCCGACATCATGCGGCGCAACGGCATCGACGGCTCGACCGATCCGAAGAAGGCACGCGAGATCATCAAGAACGAGTTCGCGAAGCTGAAAACCTTCAGCGGCATCTACAACTACACCATCCGCGATTCGGGCGATGGCTACGTTCCCGCCTCACTGCTGATCCACGATCCGGAGCGCAAGGCCTGGAAGTTCGCGAACTGATCGGCGGTAATCGTCGCGGTCGAAGGATCGCGACGCCCCAAGGCGCGGCAGCCGTCACGGCACCGCGCCTTTTTTATTTCTGCGTCCGGGCGCCCCGCCCCGCCCGGGTGGAAGCGGCGCACCCCGCCTTGTAAGGAGCGGCGCGCCCCGCCTTATTCGACGCGCCGTCAAACCGCGCCGCGTTCCCGCCAAGCGCCGCGGTGAGTTCACGCGCCGCACCCCGCACCAGCACCGCGAAACGCGGCAGCACCTTCGCCCCGAATCGCGTCATCGGCCCGCTCAGGCTGATTGCGCCGAGGAACGCATCGTTCGCATCGAACACCGGCGCCGCCACGCCGCTCATGTCGCGGGTGAGCGTGCCCGAGGACACCGCGAGCAGGCGCTCGCGCACCGACGTGTGTGCCTTGTCCAGTGGACTCGTGAAGGCAAGGATCACATGCCCGCCCGCGCCGCGCTCCAGCGGCAGCGCATCGCCGGGACGGAAATGATCGCGCAGCACCTGCGGCGAATCGACGCGGTACAGGCACAGCCGCTTGTCGCCGAAGCGGATATGAAAGCCCGCACTTTCGTCGGTCTCCTCCACCAGTTTCCGTAGCGCCGGCAGGATCACGTCCTCGGGCTTGACCGCGTTCTGGTACAGGCGCGCAAGCCGTAGCGGCGCCGGACCGACGTGGTACGCGCCGTCGCCGCGCCGCGCGAGCCAGCCGTGGCGCTCCAGCGTCTGCGCGAGGCGCAGGATGGTGCTCTTGTACAGACCGGTGCGGTCCGACAGATCCGCCAGCGTGAGATGCGCATCGCGGTCGCGGAACGCTTCGAGCAGCGACAGCGCGCGCTCGACGGCCGCCACGCCCTCGCGCCTGTGCGAGTCCACACCTTTTTGCTCGGGATCGTCGCTCATCGGACTGCGCTTATCACGCTCAACCGTCCCCTTATTCAGCCCAATCTATCAGCAGGTCGCAGAGCTCGTTCACCAGCTCCGGCTTGTCGTCGGCGTAGTGCGGCGCGCCCTGGAGCTCGTAGCGCGTGCCGCGCGCGCCCGCCGCCTTCATCCAGGCGTCGATATGCGAGGGAAACACGGTCTGGTCGGCGGTGTGGTTCACCACCAGCACCGGCACCGAGGTATTGGCGAGGCACTTCGGCCCGTTGGCACGACTGTGGCGCGGACTCCACTGGCTGAGGAAGGACCGCAGGGTGCAAAAGCGCGCGAGGCCATTGCTGGAGAAATTGGCATGCACCGCCTGTCCCTGGATCGATCCGGGTTTGCGGTCATTCGGATCGAGCGTGAGATCGAGCAGGCGCGGATCGGCCTGGGTGCGATGGATCAGGAAGGCCTCGTCCGCGGTCTCCGCGGGTCGCAGCGATTCAAGATGCTCTATCCGCTCCACCACCCAGTCGGTAATGCGGTTCAGCCGCGCCGCCTGCGCCTCCCGATAGAACGCGAGCCAGGTGCGGTCGTAGGGCGGGATGTTGCGCGGGTCGTACATGTCGAACGCGGCATCGGTGAGGTCGGGCGTGGCCTCGTTCATCACCGCCGGGTCGATCTTGCTGAGCAACTGTTCCGCGCGGCCGGGATGTGCGCAGGTCATCGCGAGCGCATCCGCCGGCGGCAGATCCTCAGAGGAAAGCGCGAACCGGCGCCCGTCGGGCGTGGTGGAAATCGTGAGCCGTTCCGCCTGCTCCTGATACATCGCCACCAGCGAGCCGCCGCCCGAATTGCCGATCAGCACCACACGGCCAAAGCCGGATGCGCGCAGGTAACGCACCGCCGCGCCGAGATCCTGCATCGCGCGTTCCATCAGCAGCATCGTGTCGTTCGCGACATACCGCGTGTTCACCATGAACACCGCCGCCCCGCGCGCCACAAGCGGCGGCGAGAGATAGTGGTTGTGGAAATTGCTCGTCGGATGGATCAGCACGAAGGCGGTGTCGCAGGGCGTATCCGGCGCAAGCATGCGGCAGAAAATGGTGGGGTTGCGCCGCTGGATGCCGCTCTGGCTTTCCATGAAGCCGCCGGGTTTCACCGGCACCGCGATTACCTGGTCCATGCGTGACTTTCCGTATCTGAATTCAATTCATCGCACCGCGCGCACGAGACAGCATCTGCTCCGCGCCACCCGGTGGAAGATCGTAACCCCGCCACGCCACATGGCCGTCGGGGCGCACCAGAACCAGCGGCCTGCGATAAACCCGCGCTACCGGGTCTTCGTCGCAGTCCACCACCTCGAGCGGCACGCCCTGTCCGCGCGCCGCGAAAATGAAGTCGTCCGCAGACGGCGCACCTGCACCGATGCGCAGCAACACGAAGCCGCGACCGTACCAGTCGAGCGTCGAGCGCCCGTCGGCAAGCCATGCATGCGGCGCGCGCGCGCCCGGCTTCGAACTCTGGCGGTACACCATCACCTCATGAGCAGGCAGTTCCTTCCATCCCGGGTCGATCGGCGTGCCTTCGGCGAGATGCTGGCGCAGCCTCTGCCATTCGCGCAGGTTTGCGGCAGTCACGGGCGTGCCGTCGGCAAAGAAAGCCGCCGGCATGTCGGCGGTCGCGTCATCCGAGAGCTTGCGTGTCTGCTCGCGCGCCGCATCATCCGGGTCGTCCGCGCAGCAGATCGGCGAATCCGAATAGATGTAGCCGAGGTCGATGCCAAGCTTGTACCACTCGCGAAGCATCGTGGCCGCGAATCGGCGGCCGACGTGATAGCGGGTGAGCGCGCCGCGGTAATCCGGATCGAGCAGATCCGGGTTCTTGCCGGGGGACTGCATCCTCTGCCAGTTCCCGCTTGCCTCGCGCGCAGCGCGGATCGCGACCGGCCGTCGTTCCGACGTGTAGGAATCGAGCAGCGCCTCTCCGCCCCAACCCTTCAGGATCGCGTCCAGTTTCCACGCGAGATCAACCGCATCCTTGATGCCGGTATTCATGCCGAAACCGCCCGTCGGTGACATCGCGTGGGCGGCGTCACCCGCGAGAAAAGCGCGCCCGGTCCGATAGCTCGAGGCAATCAGTTCACGCCTCGCCCAGTGCATTACCGACAGGATTTCGTAGTCGAAGTCGCGCCCGACGATGCGGCGGATCCCTTCGCGTATTTCCTCCTCCGAGGCACGCCTCTCCCGGCCGCGCAGCAGCATCGCACGCCACAGGTCGCGGCCGTTGATCGCAGAAAGCTGCCCCCAGATACCGTCCTCGGAGATGAACAGATTGCGATACCCCGGTGCCTTGTTGTGCAGGGAGAACAGATCCGCCGTACGGAACATCACGCTCGTCGAATAGCTGTCCACCCCCGGCCCCTCGAAGGCAATGCCAAGGGCCGGCCGCACCGTGCTGTTAGCGCCGTCGCAGGCAACGAGGTAGCGTGCTCGAACCTGTCGGGATGCGTTCGTCCTGAGGTCTTCGTAGGCAACGGTGACGCCATCCCCGTCCTGTGCCAGCGACGCGAATCGCGACAGATATCTCAGCTCGCAGCTGTTGAAAGACTCTGCGAACCGCCGCAGGATCGGATCGAAGAACGTCTGCGGACAACGCACCCGCGTCTCGGGACTCTGGCCATCGCGCACCGTCTCCGCGCCGCCGCTCGGACTTGCGAAGGACTCGCGCCCGAGTTCGTACCCGGCGAGGCTGGTGAAATACGCCATGTCCTGTGGATAGTCCTTCGGAAACGGATACTTCTTCACCTCGCCCACCAGGCCCCAGCGCCTGCAGAATTCCATCACCCGCAGGTCGATGCCATCCATCTTCGGATGATCGATCACGCCGTCCGTCTGCTCGATCAGTAGCACCGAATTGCCACGCCAGGCGAGCTCCCCGGCAAGCGCGAGACCCACCGGTCCGCCGCCCACGATCATGACATCGGCGTCATGGGACGCTCCGGTCATACGGGATGTTCCAGTTCAAGATCCCGCACCGGCTTCTTCGTCTCGCTCCAGCGCTCGAGGATGCGATACGCATCGCGCTCGGTCGCCGCATTCGGCGTCACCTTGCGATGCGCGATTTCCAGCCGGTGACCGTTCGGGTCGAAGAAATAGATCGACACGCAAAGATGCCCGCTCTTGGGGCCGATGACGCTGACGCCTGCCGCCTCCAGCTTCGCCTTGATCGCGAGTTGCGTCGCGCCGTCGGGCACCTCAAGCGCAAGATGCTGCACCCAGGCGGGCGTGTTCGGATCCCGGCCCATCGGTTTTTCCTCGGGCGTCTCGAAGAAAGCCACGCAGCTTCCGTCCTGCATCGCAAAGAATATGTGGATGTGCGGGCAGACCTCCTTGGTCGAACCGACGATGTCGTCGGTCAGCGCCGCCACCAGCTTCATGTCGAGCAGCTTCGTGTAGAACTCGGTGGTCTGCCTCGCGTCCTTGCAGCGATAGGCAACGTGGTCCAGGCGCATCGGCGTGGTATTCATGGCGGTTCTCCCGGTTCAATTGGCTTTGATGTTGGCGATGCGAATCAGCTTTTCCCACTTTTCGGTCTGCGAGCGGATCAGCTCGCCGAACGCACGGCCATCCGCGTAAGTCGCCTGGATCGTGAGCGCCCCGACGGCTCTCTGGAATTCTGCGGACTGAATCACCTGCTGCAGCGCGCGGTCGATGCGCTCCCTGACCTCGCCCGACACACCCGGCGGCGCGAGCACGCCCCACCAGGAACCGTCATCCAGATCCGGCAACGGATGCCCCGCCTCGGCAAATGTCGGCACCCCGGGGAGGGTGGTCGCCCGATTTTTCATCGTCACCGCGAGCGCCCT
>CANIEV010000239.1 GCA_947466535.1 Betaproteobacteria bacterium | reverse complement strand
GAGTAACGCCGTATCAGCATGCCCATGGTGAGGCGGATGCACACCGACCCGCCCGAGAGGCAGGCCGAGAGCGTGCCGATTGCGGTGGCCGAGAGCGATATCGAATGGCCGTAGAGCGGCAGCATGAAGCCCCAGACGCTCCAGATCGCGTTGTTGGTGGCAGCGGCGATGTAGGCCATGCGCAGGTTGCGATCGCGCAGCAGCGCCCAGCCCGACACCGGCGTCGCCTGTGCCTTTTCATGGGCGTGGCGGGCGGGCAGTTTCAGCAGCCCGAGCAGCAGCACCGCCATCGGCGCGAAGCCGAACGCGGCGCAGAGGTAGAACGCGCCTGAGTAACCGAGGTGGTCGATCGCAAGGCCCGATGCCAGCGGCCCGAGCAGGGTGGCAAACGAGATCGCGAGCGAATGCACGCTGAAATTCGCCGCGCGGTCGCCCGGCTTGCCGTAGCGGCCCACCGACTGGTGGGTGGTCATCTGCGAGGTGGAATGGTAGGTGCCGACGAGCGCGGCGGAGATAAACAGCGCGATCATGTTCTGGAACACGCCCGCAATCACGCAGCCGAGTGTGATCATGAACGCGGCAACCAGCATCGGCCGGCGCGGCCCGATGCGGTCGATCCAGCGGCCGGTGCGCACCGCGGTGAAGGCGCTGATCAGGCCGTACAAGGCGGCGAGCAGCCCGATCAGCGCGGGCGAGGCATCGAGCGAGGCGGCGAGCAGCATCACCGTCAGGCGCGAGCCGTTCATCGCCATATGGCTGAGGGCGGCGACGATGCAGTGGGTGTGTAGGGGTTTCAATTGATCAAGTGCGCCAGGAGCGTCAGTCATCCTGGCGCTTGAGATCGCGATAGAAATTCTCATGCGATCCGAAGGTCAGCAACTTGACGGTGTCGGAGTCGACGATCCGGTAGGCGAGCAGACAGACCTGATTCGAGAGTCGGAACGTGTGCACGCGCACGCCTGCGAGATCGCCGGCTTTCGATTCACCGATCTGCGGGTTCTCGCCGATGCTGCGCACAGCAATATCGAGCTCCGCCTTTTGCGGCGCATGGAGTCGCTTTGTCGCCCGTGCGAACGAGGGCGTGACGAGCAGACGCATCCCGGGGTCTCAGCCGACCGTGCTAGCCGAAGCTGTATTCGCCGACAGCTTCTTCCTGATCCGCGATCAGGATGTCGCGGATCATGGAAAAGGGCAGGTCGGGATTTTCTTCGGCGATCCGGCCGATCCGCGACCAGTACTCGATCTGCTTGGGCACCGAGCGATGCTGGACTTGCCCGTGCCGCTTGGCCTGTTCGACGAGGGACTCCGAGAGCTTGACGTTGACCGACATGGAGGGCTCCTTGAATGGATGGCATTATGGACCAAAAGGGTCCCAAACGGAACCTCGGAAGGTCTCGTTTAATCGCCCGATCCAGAGGGCATATCCTGACAATCTGCGAAAAATCCCCAGCATTGGCGCGGGGAAGCGGGTGTTTAACTGACATCCGGGGTCTGGCGCCTGCCAGGATCCGCGGGCGCGAATTACGCTGGCGGCCCGGGAGGGCTGTCCCACCGGACTGCTCGGTGAGGCTGGATTTCCGTCGCCTTGATCACGCCCGCCCAACGGACGGGTGCGAGTCAAATCGTGCTGAAAATCGGTCTGGACTCGGGATTGCCGAGGACGCGGATCATGTCGCGATGCATGTGCGCTGTGCACCGGAATCAGTCTGCCGCAGGGAATTGCTAAATGCACTGCTCCGACGGGCAGGAGTGGGGGCATGCAGCGAGATTGAATTGTGTGCAATCCTATGGTGCAATCAAAAACCATAACAGCCGACCGGGGGAGATGATGAAAAAGATCGCAGCAACACCCTGCAGCAAACGAGACAAGCCTGCGCGGCAGACGGGCCTTCGGTCGTTGTCGATGCTGGCGGCGGCGATGATGCTTGCCGCGCTGTCCGCACCGTTGCACGCGCAGATCAAGCCGAAGGTCGCGCTCAGTTCCAACGTCGGCCAGCCGGTGTATGTCGGCTGGGAAAAGCTTGCCGAAGGGGCGAAGGCGAAGACCGGCGGCCGGGTCGATTTCGCGTTGTTCGCCGGGCTGCAACTCGGCGGCGAGCTGGAGGCGGCGGAGAAGATCAAGCTCGGCGCCATCGAGGCGGGTTCGATCACCTCGTCGGTGTTCGCGAGCTGGATTCCGGATGTCGAGGTGATCGACCTGCCGTTCCTGTTCCGTGACGAAGATCACCTTCTCGCGTCCTACCCCTTGCTGCGCGAGAAGCTCGCCCCCAAGTTCGATGCGCAGGGATTCCATCTGCTCGGATTCACCATGGCCGGTCCGCGCCATCTGGTGAGCCGCTTCCCGATCCGCACCATCGACGATGTGAAGGGCAAGAAGATGCGGGTCCTGCAGAATCCGATCCACGTGGCGACCTGGAAGCTGCTCGGCGCCAATCCGACGCCGCTGCCCGCCCCCGAGATCTACAACGCGATGCAGACCGGCGTGATCGACTATTTCGATTTCGTGAAGTCGTCCTACTACAGCCTGAAATTCTACGAAGTCGGCAAGTACTTCACCAACACCGGCCATATCAATGCGTTGTTTACCTGGGTGGTGAGCAATGCCTATTGGCGTCGCCTGAGTGCGGCCGACCGGCAGGCGATCGACCAACTCGCGGCCGAACTCGCCGGGCCGACGCACAAGGCCTCGGTGGCGTACGACGACGAGGCGCTGCTGAAGGCGGTGGCACTCGGCACGCAGGTGTACACCGTCACCGACAAGGAACCGTGGCGCAAGCGCATGGAGCCGGTGTGGAGCAATTTCATCGGCAGCAATGCCGAGCGGCGCGCACTGGTCGATTCCATTCAGAAGGTCAAGTAAGGAGGCGCCGCCATGAACATGCGATTCGATCCGATGGGTGCAGCGCTGGACCTGCCGAGGCTTGATCGGGAGAAGGTGGACCCGGTGGAGTGGGACCTGCGCGTGCAGCTCGCCGCCGCATTCCGGCTTGCGCATCACTTTCACTGGGACCTGCTCACCTACAACTTCATCTCGGTGCGACTGCCCGGGCCGGAAGGCCACCTGCTGATCAATCCCTTCGGCCTGAGCTACGACGAGATCTGCGCCTCCAACCTGCTCAAGATCGACACCGAGGGCAACAACCTGATCGACAGCCCGTTCCAGGTGAGCCGCGCCGGTTTCATCATCCACGGCGCGGTCCACGAGGCGAAGCCCGAGATCGGCTGCATCATGCATGTGCATACGCCGGCGGCATCCGCCGTCTGCGCGATGGAGGACGGACTGCTGCCGCTTGAGCAGGAGGCGATGGTCTTCACCGACAAGATTGCCTATCACGGGCACGAGGGCATTCCGCTGGGCACCGACGAGCGCAAGCGCATCATCGCGAGCCTGGGCGACAAGCAGTTCATGATCCTGCGCAACCACGGCCTGGTCACCACCGGCAAGACGGTGGCCGAGACCTTCCTCTTCATGTACTTCCTCGAACTTGCCTGCCGCAACCAGGTGGCGATCCTGTCCACCGGGCAGAAGCTGCGCATCCCGCCGGCGGAAGTCGCCAAGGCGGTGCCGGCGCAGTTCGTCGCGCACGACGAAGCGCTCGGCGGGGTGGGCGTGCTGCAGTTCGCCGCGATGATGCGCAGGCTCGACCGCATCGACCCGTCCTACCGCCTGTAGGGGGCGTCTCATAGGTTCGCAGAGCGTGTCCGCGGTGCCGCCGGGCTTCGGTCCGGCGGTCGTCGCGAAGGCGGGCAGGGCGGTGCGCGTGCTCGACCAGGCGGTCGGTTTCGTCTGTCTTGTTCTGCTGCTGGCGATCATCGTCACCGTCTGCGCAGGAGTCGTTGCGCGCTATGTGTTCAACGCCTCCTTCACCTGGACCGAGGAGTTCGGTTCTCTCGCCTTCGTCTGGCTCACCTTCGTCGGCGTGGCGGCAGGCCATCGCGACGAGCAGCATGTGGCGCTCAGCCTGTTTGATGCGAACGTCACCGGCCACGCGCGCGTGGTGAGGAAGGTGATCGTCGACCTCGTGGTGTCCTACACCACGTTCTGGCTGCTCTACGGTGGTGTGGAGCTGGTGCAGGGCATCGGCGGCACCAGCACCGCGCTTGGCTGGCCAAACGCGCTCAAGTACGCACTGGTGCCGGCGGGCTGCGTCTGCAGCCTGCTCTACATCGTTCTCTCTGGCGACTCGCTGCGCGCGATCGTGCGATCGGCCGTCATCGTGGCGCTCGCGTGGATCACGCTGTCGCCGCTGCAGTCGGGCATCGGCTACCTGATCGGCGAGAGTTCGCCGAGCCTGGTGATGGCGCTGGTGTTCCTCGCCTGCCTGCTGGTGGGGGTGCCGATCGCCTTCTCGATGCTGTTCTGCGTGTTCATCGCCACGCTCGGCACCCAGATCCTGCCGGTTGCCGCGATCGTTCATACCGTGGTGGGCGGGGCGAGTTCGTTTGTTCTGCTCGCCATCCCTTTTTTCCTGACTGCGGGCTACATCATGAATTCCGCCGGGCTGTCGGCGCGGATCATCGATTTCGCGAGCGCACTGGTCGGGCATTTCCGCGGCGGACTCGCGCAGGCGAACGTATTCCACAGCGTGATGCTCGGCGGGATCTGCGGCTCATCGAGCGCGGATGCGGCGAGCACCACCAAGATTCTCGTGCCCGAGATGATCAAGCGCGGCTACTCGCCTGAATTTTCCTGTGCGGTGACCGCAGTCGGATCCATCCTGCCCAACTGCTTTCCGCCTTCACTCGCCCTCCTGGTGTACGCAGCGGTGGCCGAGGTGTCGGTGGCGCAATTGTTCATGGCGGGCGTGGTGCCCGGGTTGCTGCTCGGCGCCCTGATGATGCTGACGGTGCATTGGGTGTCGGTGAAGCGGAACTACGAACCGGCAAGCGCGGGGATCAGCCCGGCGGAAATATGGCGCACCGGCCTTCGGGTGATTCCCACCTCGATGCTCGCGATCGTGATCCTCGGCCTGTTGCGCTTTGGCGTTGCCACCGCGACCGAGGTGGGGGCGATCGCGATCCTGTGGGTGTTCCTGCTCGGGAAATTCTTCTATCGCAGTCTCTCGTGGCGGGACACCTGGCGCGAACTCACCGAGAGCGCGGTGCAAAGCGCGCTGATCGGCTTCCTGATCGCGGTATCGGCGCCCTTTGCCTGGGTGCTGATCGCCGAAGGCATGCCGCAGACCCTGCTCAAGTGGGCGACGCCGTTCTTCTCCGAAGGCTGGCAGCTCCTGATCCTGCTCAACGTGATCATGCTTATTGCGGGGACAGTGCTGGAACTGCTGCCGATGATCCTGATTCTCGTGCCGCTGATCGTGCCGGTGCTGGTGAAGTTCGGTGTGGACCCGGTGCAGATCGGCATCGTGATCGTGATCAACGGGCTGCTCGGATCGCTCACTCCTCCGGTGGGAATCCTCGTGTTCATCACCGCGTCGATCTCGCGGGTCAAGGCAAGCGCGATTTTCCGCGAATGCAATCCGTTCCTCGTCACCTGCGGCATCGGCCTGCTGCTGATCACCTTCATTCCCTCGATTTCGCTGATGCTCTGGCGACTGATCGGCTGAATCCGGGGTAATCGGCCCCACGGATATCCTGACAATCTGCAGAAATCCCCCAGCGTTGGCGCGCGTGGTTTGCAAAATGAGCGGGCGTTTAACTGACATTTGGCGGATACGAAACGCCACTCGGGCGAGGCAAAGAAGGGGGCAAGAAATGGATGAGTTCATGAAAGCTGCGATCGACGAGGCACAGGCCGGCCTCGCGGAAGGCGGCATCCCTATCGGTTCGGTGATCGTGCATAGGGGGCGGATCATCGGCCGCGGGCACAACCGCCGGGTGCAGAAGGGCAGCGCGATCCTGCACGGCGAAATGGACGCGATCGAGCGCGCCGGGCGCCAGCCGGCACAGGTGTATCGCGAGTCGGTGCTCTACACCACGCTTTCACCCTGCCCGATGTGCAGCGGGGCAATCCTGCTCTACGGCATTCCGAAGGTGGTGGTCGGCGAGAACCGGACCTTCATGGGAGAAGAAGATCTGCTGCGCTCGCGCGGTGTGACGTTGGAGGTGTTGCAGGACCCGGGCTGCATTTCGATGATGCACGGATTCATCGCTGCGAAGCCGCAGCTCTGGAACGAGGATATCGGCGAGACCTGAACGGCAGGGTTCGGTCAGGCGCTCGCCCTTGTCGGGATTGCTTCGCTGCGCTCGCAATGACGG
>CANIEV010000238.1 GCA_947466535.1 Betaproteobacteria bacterium | reverse complement strand
CGAGATACTCGGGCAGCAGGTTCTCATCGACAATCGCCCCGGCGGCAATACGACGATCGGGACGGTCGTCGTCGCGAAAGCGCCCGAAGATGGCTACACGTTGCTGCTGACCACCGTCATCCACTACGCCCTGCCGTTCTTTTCCCGGAACGTCCCCTACGACAGCCACAAGGACTTCACCCCGATCGCCCATCTCGGCGCGGTGCCGAGCGCCATCGCGGTCAGCCCGACGATGGAGGTGACTTCGATCCGGGAACTGATCGACTATGCAAAAAAACGCCCGGGCAAGCTGTTCTACGGCACGCCGGGCTCAGGCAGCAATCTCCATCTCGCGGGACTGCTGCTCGCGCAGACAACCGGACTTGACCTCGAGCACGTCTCCTACAAGGGCGGCGGACTGGCGCTCACCGATGTGATGGGCGGCCAGTTGCCAATCGTGATTCTTGGCGCACCCACGCTCCTTCCGCATATGCGGACCGGCAAGCTGCGCGTGCTCGGGATGGTCGAAGCGAACCGGTCCCGCGGTTCGCCGGAGATTCCCGCGATTGGCGAGACGATTCCCGGCTTTGCCGTCCCGGCCTTGTGGATGGGCGTGCTCGGCCCGGCGAGGCTGCCCCGGGCGATCGTCGACCGGATGAACGCGGCGCTGCGTCAGTCTCTCAAGACGGTCGCAGTCAGGCAGCGCCTCGAGGCCGCGGGATACGATCTGACCGGCGAAGCAAGTCCGGATGAATTCGCCGCATCGATTCGCGCCGATACCGAAGTCTTCAGGAAAATCGTGACTACCGCCGGAATCCAGCCGGAGTAATCCGGGGACCGGCATGTCGCATGCCTCTATCCCACCGAGCCTTGGACAATGAGCAGAAAAATCGTCCTCAAATCGCCCGGCCAACGGCACGGACCGATCACCCGACTGATCAGCCCCGGCGACATCGGGCAACTCACCAAGCCCTTCGTGTTTCTCGACTTCATCGAGGCGCCCGCCGGGGCCGGCCCGCAATTCGGATTTCATCCGCACTCGGGCATTGCCACTCTCACCTCACCGTTCACTTCCGATTCGGAACACGAGACATCCACCGGCCGGATCGATCGGGTGCATCGTGGCGGCCTCGAATGGGTGATTGCGGGCGGCGGAATCCGGCATCGGGCGCGACCGCTGGGGCATGACCCGATACGGGGGTTCCAACTCTGGATTTCCCTGCCGCCGTCGCTGGAACAGGCCGAGCCGTCGGCGGAATTCATCGAGCCGGGTAAGGTGCCCAAGACCGGACCGGTGACCGTGCTGTTCGGCTCGCATGAAAACGCGATCGCGACACTCAAGGTGCCCTTCGACGGCAATTATTTGCGCGTTTGCCTGAAGGACGGCGACGCCTGGACCTACCAGCCGCCCGGGCCGCACAACATCGCCTGGGCCTTCGCTACATCCGGCGTGCTGGAAGTGAGCGGCGAGGCATTGAAGCGCGAACTGGCCGTCTTCGAAGAAGGCAACGGACCGCTGCAGTTTCGCTCGCGGGGCGATTGCGATTTCCTGCTCGGTTCGGCGGTGAAGCATCCGCACGAACTCGTGCTTGGCCCCTATTCGGTGCATACATCGCGCGAAGCGCTTGCCGCGGGGATGAAGCGCATCACGGAAATCGGCGTGGAATTAAAGCGCGCTGGATGAATTGGCGTACGCCTGACGATGCGGCGCATGCATTGCGCCCGAGAATAAAAAAGGCCCGCACTCGCGGGCCTTTTCTTCGGGGAGCCGATGGCTGTCGAACCATCACACCATCCTGTTGCTCAGTTCCCCGATCTTCTCGATCCAGAGCTTCACCACTTCGCCCGACTGCAGGAAGCGGCCGCGCTCGGCGCCAACGCCGCAGGGCGTGCCACTGAGGATCACGTCACCCGGGTTGAGGGTAATGCGGCCCGACAGGTCGGCGATTTGCTCGGCGATCGAATAGATCATCAGGCTGGTGTTCGCGTCCTGCATCAGCTCCGACCCCACCCACAACTTCATGCCGAGATTCTGCGGATCGCGGATGTCGGATGCCGGCGTGATCCACGGCCCGAGCGGGCAGCAGCCGTCGAAGTTCTTCTGGCCGACCCAGTCCCATTTGAAGGGGGACGCGTCGGGCACGTGCGGACGCTTGCTCAGGTCGCGCGCCGAGAGGTCGTTGGCAATGGTGTAGCCCGCGACATACGACAGCGCCTTCTCCACCGGCACGTTCTTCGCCTTCACCCCGATCACGGCGGCGAGTTCGATCTCCCAGTCCATCATTTTCGAGGGGATCTTCACGCTTGCATCCGGTCCCACCACCGAACTGCGCGGCGCCTTCTGGAAATGCCAGGATTTCAGGCCGAGCGTCTTCGGGTTGACCGGCGGCGGCATGCCCTGCGCCTTGGCCATCGCGTTCACATGGTCCGAATAATTGGCGCCTGCGCAGAAGATCGCGCCGGGCATCACCGGAGCGCGAAGTTTCGCCTTCGCAAGCGGCGTTCCCTTGATGCGCGATTTGCCCGACTCGATTCGCTTGGCGGCATCCGCGAGGGCTTTTTTCGCCTTTTTCCAGTTCTCGAGAATCGCCGGTACGTTGGACCAGGCAGCGACACCCGCCGCCTTGGCCGCGTCGTACACCACGCCGCCGACCTCGATGCCGGCTCGCGTTTCCGACTTGCTTACAGCATAGGTCAGCAGCTTGTAGCTCATGCGAAGCCCTTTTTCACCTTCGTGATGTGGTCGGCGAACGCTTTCATCTGGTCGCCGAGGATCTTGCGGGTCGGCTCATCGGTCAGCTTGAGCTCCGCGTCGAACTTGGTCTGCTCCATCCCGATGAAGATTTCCGGACGCGCCAGCACATGCGCCTCGAAACAGCCGAGGATCTTGCGCAGTTCGTACTGGTTGCGCGCGCCGCCGAGCGGACCACCGGTGGCCGAGATGATCGCAACCGGCTTGTTCTTGAACGGTTGCGCCGGCTGGATGCGCGAGAGCCAGTCAAGCGCGTTCTTGAGCACACCGGACACGGAGTAGTTGTACTCGGGCGAGGCGATCAGGATCGCGTCTGCTTCGAGCACTTCCTTGTTCAGGCGCATTACCGGCGCGGGAAAGCCCTTGTCCTGCACATCCTGGTTGTAGAGCGGGATGTCGGCGAACTGCGTGATGGTCAACGAGAGGTCGGCCGGCATGAATTCGCCCGCCGCCTTGAGCGCTGCCATGTTGTAGGACTTCTCACGCAAGCTGCCGCAGATACCGAGAACACGAAATGCCATGTGAATCCACTCCTGGTCGATTGAACTGAAGACGCCCCGAGAAGAACGGGGCTTGATGCCGGTTGATTCGGTTGCCGACGGGCGCCCTGTCAGATGCCTTCGGTGATCATCATGTTGAAGTCCGCCGCACCTTCGCGCGCCTCGCGTGCGGCGCTGTACTCGGGCGAATTGTAGAAGTTCTTGGCCGCTTCCACCGAAGGAAATTCCACAATCACCATCCGGGCATGGTTCAGGCTGCCTTCCATGACCGTCCGCTCGCCTCCCCGGGCGAGCACCTTTCCGCCGAATTTGGCAAGCACCGGCCCGGCGAGCCGGCCGTACTCCTTGTATTTCTCGGGGTCGGTGATGTTGATGAGTGATACGAGATAACCGGGCATCGCGGGACTCCAGTCAGGCGCGGGTGCTGCGGGCGGCCTTGACCCGCGCCGGTGTGAACGGAACGCTGCGAAGGCGTGCACCGGTGGCATCGAAAATTGCGTTGGCCACCGCGGCCATCACCGGCGCGCACGCCGGCTCGCCGGCCCCGAGCGAGCGCTGGTCGGGACGGTTGATCAGCTGGATTTCGATCCGCTCGGGCATGTCCGAAAAGCGAAGGATCGGGTATCCGACCCAGTCCACCGAGCGCACGCGCTGTCGGTCGTAGGTGACCTCTTCCACCAGCGCGCGTGAGAGCGTCTGGACGATGTTGCCCTCGATCTGGTTGCGCAGGCCGTCGGGATTCACGATCAGGCCGCAGTCGTGCGAGCAGAACACCTCGTTCACCCGGACCATGCCGCTCGCCGCATCCACGCTCACATGCACCACCATGCCGACGTAGCCGCCGCCGTTGTTGTAATGCACGAAGGCCACACCTCGCCCGCGCTGGTTCAGGCCGCGCGGCGCCGGCCGCGGCGTCCAGCCGGAAATCGTGCGCACGCCTTCCAGCACCGCGATCGCCCGCGGGTCCTTCAGGTGCTTCAGGCGGAATTCCAGCGGATCGGCACCGGCAAGCGCCGCGAGTTCATCGATGAACGACTCGTTGGCAAAGGTGTTTTGCGGCGCGCCGAGCCCGCGAAGCGACGAGACGCGTATTGGCGAACCCTCGAGCAGGTGCAGCACCGACTTTGTATTGGCGAACTGGTAGCTTGGCCGCGCGTTGCGGTCGGCACCGACGATCTGGTATTTCTCCGGCAGACCAAGCTCGATGCCGGCAATCACATTGCCGCCCATGCCGTAGGCAGGCCGCGCACCGTGATTCGCGCTCCAGACCTGGTAGTCCCAGGCCACGACATTGCCCTGCGCGTCGAGTCCGCCGCGCACATCCATGACCATCGCGACACCCATCGGCTCCCGGGCGTGCTCGTCCGCGCGCATCCACTGTATGCGAACCGGTTTGCCCACGAGTTGCGAGGCAAGCGCCGCATCGGCGGTGCAATCGTCCGAGCCGTTCTGGCCGTAGCAGCCCGAGCCCTCGATCCAGATCAGGCGCACTTTTTCTGCGCCGACACCGAGGATTGTGGCCACGCTGTCGCGCAAATTGAACGAACTCTGGGTGGCGGAATACAGCATCACGCCGTCCGGTTTCACGTCCGCGATCGCGCACGAGGGGCCGATCGACGCATGCAGCTGGAACGGCACGTGATAGCTCGCGGAATGAGTCTTCGCCGCGCCGGACAGGCCGGTATCGACGTTGCCCGTGCTCACGAGCGAACGGTCTTCCGCGCGGGTGCGCTTGAGAACGGCTGGCAGGTCCGCCGCCGCGGGCAACTCCGGACCGGGCTTCCACACCGCCTTGAGCGTGCGTGCCGCGCGTATTGCCTGCTCCTCGCGGTCGGCCACCACCGCAAGGAAATTGCCCTTGCGCGCGATCCGCACATTGCCCGGCAGCTTGCTGACGGATCCGGCATCCAAACTCACCAAGGTGGCGCCAGGCATCGGCGGCCGCACCATCCGGCCGTGGACCATGCCGGCGATGCGCAGGTTCTGAATATAGACGTTGCATCCGAAGACCTTGGCGGGGAGTTCAACCCTCGGAATCGACTGCCCCACCACCTTGAGCTGATCGGGAGTCTTCGGTTTCGCGCCGCCGCCGAGCTTTTGTTCGAAGCGCTTTCCGCCCACGAGTTCGGCGTAGGACACGCGTCGACCGTCCGCCGCACTCACCACGCCGCCACTCATCGTCAGTTGCTCCGCCGGCACGCCAAGGCGCGCCGCGGCCATGCCGACAAGTGCCGCGCGCGCTTCCGCGGACGCGGCACGCAGTTGCGGGCCACCGAGAAATAACGTGAGCGAACCCACCGTCGGTCCCTGGTCCGGGCAGAGCTGCGTGTCGCCCATCACCATCCGGATGCTGGTGAACGGCACATCGAGTTCGTCGGCCACCAGCTGCGCCATCGCGGTTTCCACGCCGGTGCCCAATTCCACCTTGCCGCTGAACACCGTGACCTTGCCGTCCGCACCGACCGCGAGCCAGGCGTCCAGCGTGGCGTACTTCGGCGCGAGTGGCACTTGCCCGAAAGCGGAAAGCGGGATGGAAAACGATACAACCAGGGCGCCGGCGCCCTTGAGGAAGTCGCGCCGGGACAGGTTCGCCGCATCTTTCATGATCGCGCTCATACCGGCGCTCCCGCCGCGCGGCGAACGGCGCGAAGTATCCGCATGTGGGTGCCGCAGCGGCAAAGGTTGCCGTCGAGCGCGGCACGGATGTCGGATTCGGTGGGCTTGGGGTTGGCTGCCAGGAACGCCGCCGCGGTCATCACCATGCCGTTGGTGCAATAGCCGCACTGCGCCGCCTGTTCGTCCACGAACGCGCGCTGCACCGGATGCGGCTTGTCTGCCGTGCCCAGGCCTTCGAGCGTGGTGACCGGATTCTTGACCGCCGAGAGCGGTACCGAGCAGGAGCTAACCGCCTTGCCTCCGATGTGAACCGTGCATGCCCCGCATTGGGCGAGGCCACAGCCGAACTTGGGTCCGTTCAGCTCGAGTTCATTGCGAAGCACGTACAGCAGTGGTGTGTCCGGCGTCGCCGCGCTTATGTGCGCGCGACCGT
>CANIEV010000237.1 GCA_947466535.1 Betaproteobacteria bacterium | reverse complement strand
GTCTTCGGCCATTGAAAGTTGCGCGTTGAGGTCAGGTGCATAGGGCGCGCGCACAGGTGCGGGCACGGGCAGGCCCAGCGCCTGGTAGTAACCGGCGATGGCATTGATAGCGCCGCTTTGCGCCTCCGGCGCTACCGCTGCGGGTTGCGCATTGACGAAAAAATTGAGATTGATTGGCGCATCGGTCAGTGCGCGCACGGCTTCCACATCGCGCCGCATGGTTTCGGGTTGCGTGTAGGCAAAGCCGAACGAGCCCAGCGCGCCCGCTTTGCTGGCGGCAGCCACCAGTGCCGGGGTGGTGGGGCCACCGGCCATTGGCGCCTGAATGATTGGCAGGCGTGTGCCCAGCAGATCGCACAGTGGTGTGTGGAGTTTTCTCATCATTGTGTTTCCTCGAAGAGTTCGCGGCCAATCAGCCAGCGCCGGATTTCCGATGTGCCTGCGCCGATTTCATACAGCTTGGCATCGCGTAGCAGGCGCCCGGCCGGGCTGTCGTTCGTGTAACCCATACCGCCAGGGCAATTGCATCAAATAGCCACCATCCCAAGTAACTGCTCACGATAAGAATCGCTGGTTGATGCGACCAGGCGTCGCGTCTTGATTCCGCCCTTGCGGGACTTATCCAGACGCAGAATATTGAGCACCATGCGACGCACGGCGGCAAGGTTTTGGGCGCTGTTCTTGACTCGCGCCCGCGCCTGATCGTCGTTCAGACACACATCCAGACACCAGTGCAAACGGTTCTCCACCTCCCAGTGGCTGCGTACCGCATGTGCCAGTTTGCGCGCGTTAGGGGGAATGCTGCCAATATAGAGCCGCTCGTCCATGCTGGTTTTACCTTTGATCGTGCGCTCGGACTGCACCACCCCGAACATCTTGAGTCCGGGCCACTGTTCGGGATTGGACAAGCTGTCGAGGTAGCCGAAGGCGTAATAGCGGCGCACTTCGATGCGTCCGTGACCTTTTTCCACCGTCTCGTAGTAGTCATGGCGCACGTTTGCCCATTGGTTCGCTTTCCCAGTGGCGAAGAAATCGCGGATCGATTCGGCCAGATTGGGCTGGTTATCTTTCACCGCCAGCACGTAATCGGCCTGCTTGTCCCGGATCACTGTCGCGATGGGCGCATGGGTGCCCGCAGCGTCTATGGTGACGATGGCGCCCTTGATCGCCAGCGTTTGCAGCAACAGCGGTATGGCGGTGATTTCGTTGGATTTCTGCGCAGTGGCTTCTTGCCCCAGCACCACGCCCACACCAGCGGCCAGCGCGCTGACTAGGTGCAGTGGCCGACGCGCCTCGCTCCCGCTACGTCGGCTGGTCTTGCCGTCCACCGCCACCACGGTGCCCGGTTCCAGCACCGGTATCAGCCCCGATACCCAGCGCCGGAAACTGGACTCCACCGCACGTGCATCGAGCATGCCGAAGACCCGCCCGAGGGTGTCGTGCGAGGCTATGCCATGTTCCAGTTTCATAAACCGCCTCAACCAATCCAGCCGTGCCTCGGCCCAGGCGTGAATGTCCACAAAATTGTCAGCGCCACACAGCATCGCGCACACCGAAACCACCAGCATTTCCACCAAATCGTGCGTGTTGCGCCCAGCCACTCGTGGATCGACTATGATCGAAAACGCTTCGGCAAGACTCACAGGCTTTTCTGTCTCCATCGCCACTCCAAAAAGACAGAAAACTACACAGCTTTGCGAAAAAGTACAAGCTTTTGTCCTTTCTCATAACTATTTCATTCTTATAGGGTTTTGATGCAATTGCCCTGATGTTCCCACCGCCGCCAAATTGACCACCCGTGCCGATCGCACATTGATCAGTATCTGTCGAGTGGCGGCGGTGGTCAATCGCAGATCGGCACAACCTGCGGTGGAAACTGATGGAATTTGAGGCGGCGGTAACGGATGGCTGCCAGCAGTACTTCCTAGCGAAAAGCGTCCTCATTCCGGAATGCCGATGAAAAACCACCGAACGAATAGTCGACCGCATTGAGCAGGTGGCGGAGGCCGGTCTCTATTACACCTAAAATACGGGTTTGATGGCCGCTGCAGGTGTTACGGTTTTTTTTCGTTTCGTCGTGCTGCAAAACGGGCTGATCAAGGTGCTGGCTAAAGCGAGTGAGGCCAGTGCCCGTTGTTGCTGGTGAGCCGGCAAACCAATTTGGCGTATACCGTCAGCAGTGGATGAATTGTTAATCAATTTAGTGGTTTTCATTTTAGGCGCCCTCATTATATTAGTGATTTAAGTTGCGGATTGTGGAGTAAAAATGTTTCAATTCAATTACTTCCTGTCCTATCTGACCAGCGGGGGTGATGTTTTGTTGCAAGGCAACAAATGAGAACTTTTGTTTTTTATGTAAAATTAAACTAAACCGAATGAAATCTTTCCCCTTAGCCGGGAGAACGGCAGCGTCGGGCAAGCCCCTTGATCTGGCGGGCGGGGTGCAGATGGAGATCCTTGGCCCCCAAACCCCACCTCACCACTAACTTCCGTTCATCAAGGTTCACAGCCCTTTTTGCCGAAACCGTAAAACCCACGCCGCCGTACTAGGCCCGAAAAAGTCAGGAGGTTTTGAGACAAACGGGGTTTGAGACGGTTTTTGCGGGGAAATGCCGCGGCCGCAGTCAGGAGCTTTTGGCGCTACGCCCCACAGGAAGTGGGGCTTCAACGCCGCTTGAGCGGGTTTGAGGTCTAGGTACTGGCGGGCCAAGGAGGATTCGAACACTCAGTAATCCCTACCAATGACATTCGTTGTTTCGCCGGATTGTGCCAGCTACGGAGTCGGAGGCAGGGCTTACCAAGGCTACCACGGCCGAGCCAACAATTCGGTGGAAGCGACTTATAGGTTTGATCCAAGTAGGTTGGCACTTAGTTACGAAAGTGAGGGAACGTCTCGTCGGTATGGCTGTGAAGTGTGGCGGAAGCAACGTTGGTGGGAGTTGTAGAAAAGAGCGATCAGGACTGGTGAGAAGTGGCGCGAGAAATTGGAACAGCGCTATAAGTGGAAACCCCAGTCACAATGCTGGCCTGTTCACCCAGACAATGTGAAGAATCCAAAAAGATCGCCATAGAAATCAAATTCGATGCTTCAGTGCACTATCCGCAGCCGAAACCGCAGTAAACTGTCACGCAAGATTCCTTTCATCCCCCTTTCACCCGGAGCATCCGCATGAATTCATTCCGCTGGGCAGCAACAACGGCATGCACGATCTTCGTGCTTGCGTTATTGACCGTAGCCACGGGCGCGCTGGCGCAAAGCGGCAAACCCGGCAGCGGCCCGCTACAAGGCTATTTCTTCGTCGGCGGCAAATACGTGGATAGCAAAACAGGGCCGATGATGGAACGCCAGATGTACGTGGAGTATCGTTTACCCGCAAAGATTACGCAGCGTTACCCCATTGTGATGATTCACGGCGCGGCGCAGACCGGCACCAATTTCACCGGCACGCCCGATGGTCGCAAGGGCTGGGCAGAGTTTTTCGTCGAGCGCGGCTATGCGGTGTACGTGGTCGATCAACCCACGCGCGGGCGCTCGGCATGGATGGAATCGGTCGGGCCGCTGACACGTTTTTCAGCGCCGCAACTGGAGCATCGCTTTACCAACGCCGCCAAACACAATCTGTGGCCGCAGGCGAAGCTGCACACCCAATGGCCCGGTGACGGGCCCAACAAAGGCACGCGGGGCGATCCGGTGTTCGACCAGTTTTACGCCTCACAAGTGCAATACATCGGCGTCAACGCCATCGTCGAGCAACTCAATCGCGATGCGGGCGCGGCGCTGCTCGACCGCATCGGCCCAGCGATTGTGATGACGCATTCGCAAACCGGCGCCATCGGCTGGGTGATCGGCGACGCGCGGCCCAAGCTGGTTAAAGCCATCATCGCGGCGGAGCCCACCGGCCCGCCTTTCTCCAATGCGGTGTTCAGCAAAGACCGTGCGCGCCCCTATGGGCTGACGGAAACGCCGCTGGCCTATGACCCGCCGATCAGCGAGCCGTCACAACTGGTGGCGGTACAGCAGGCCGAAGCCGACGCGCCGAATCTGGAGCGCTGCTACACGCAGGGCGCGCCGGTGCGCAAGCTGGCGAATTTGCAAAACATTCCGATTGTGATTCTGGCGGCGGAATCTTCGTACCATGCCGTTTATGACCATTGCACCGCCAAGTATCTGAATCAGGCGGGCGTGAACACCACCTTCGTGCGGCTGGAAGAAGCCGGCATTCGCGGCAACGGGCACATGATGATGATCGAGAAGAACAATTTGGAGATTGCTGACTTTATTGAAAAGTGGATCGTGAAGACGGTTCGATAATTTGAATTTGAATTCAAGGGAGAAACCATGAGAAAACTACTCATACCTCTATTATTTTGCTGCACCGTTGCGCACGCGCAAACCGCGCAAGAGCTGTTAACCGACGGCAAGAACACCGACAACGTCACTACCTACGGCATGGGCTATGACCTGAAGCGTTACAGCCCACTCGCGCAAATCAACACCTCAACCGTCAAGCGTCTGGTGCCGGTATGGAGCGCCTCGCTGCAAAATTTGCTCGGCGAACAAGGGCAGCCGCTGGTCTACAACGGCGTGATGTACGTCACCAACGCCGCGTGGACCTTCGCCATCGATGTCACCACCGGCCGGCAAATCTGGCGTACTGCGGTGGATTACGACCCTGAAACGCCGCGCGTGGTGTGCTGCGGCGTTTCCAGCAAGGGCGCGGCGATACTCAACGGAAAGCTCTATCGCACCACGCTCGACGCGCACGTGGTCGCACTCGACATGAAAACCGGCAAGCAGGTTTGGAAAGAAAAATTCGCCGAATGGAAGGAAGGCATTTCTTCCATCGTCGCGCCACTGATCGCCAATGGCGTGCTGATCACCGGCATGTCGGGCGCGGAATTCGGCGTACGCGGTTTTCTCGATGGCTGGGACCCGGAGACCGGCAAAAAACTGTGGCGCCGTTACACCATCCCCGGCCCTGGAGAGAAAGGCAACGACACCTGGCGCCAGGATAACGACGCCTACAAGCGCGGCGGCGGCACCACGTGGGTTACCGGTTCCTTTGATCCAGAACTCGACCTCGTCTACTGGAGCACCGGCAACGCCGGGCCGTACACCCGGAAATACCGCGGCGGCGACAGCCTCTATACCGCCAGCGTGATCGCCGTGCGCCCGAAGACCGGTGAGATTGTCTGGCACTACCAGTTCACGCCCAACGACATGTACGATTACGACGGCGTCAACGAAAACGTCATTGCCGATATCGCCATCGACGGCAAGCCGCGCAAGGTCATCATGCATGCCGACCGCAACGGTTTCTTTTACGTGATCGACCGCACCAACGGCCAACTGATCAAGGGCTATCCCTTCGGCAAAGTGAACTGGGCCTCGCACATTGACATGAAAACCGGCCGCCCGGTCGAAACCGATATCCACAAGCGCATGGAAGCGGGCGAGGAAGTGGAGTTGTGGCCTTTCTCCGGCACCAAGAACTGGGCGCCCATGGCGTTCAACCCGAAAACGGGCACGGTGTATCTGAATACGATCAACCTGGCGCAGAACATCAAGCTCGGCGACGTGGAATACAAGCCCGGCACTCGATATACCGGTGCGCAAACGCGACGCGTGCGCCCCGCAGGCGCCGACACCGAGGGCTATCATCAAGCCATGGATCCGCTCACCGGCAAGATCAAGTGGCAAATCAAGCTCGACGATCATGTGACGCAGGCAGGCATGCTCACCACCGACGGCGGCCTGGTATTTACCGGACGCATGACCGGCGATTTCATCGCCATCGAAGAAGCCACCGGCAAAGTGATCTGGCAGTTCAAAACGAGTTCGGCCATCAACGCGCCGCCCATCACCTATACACACAAAGGCAAGCAGTATGTGACCGTGCTCTCGGGCATTGCCGGTGACGCGCGCGGCAATCGCGCGCGCCCCGAAGTAGCATCCGGCGGCTCGGTGTGGACGTTTGCGTTGATGCCGGAGTAAGATTCATCGGCAGATTTCAAGTACAAGTTAGCGCCCTACAACAATGAAATCCCCTCGCCCCGTTTACGGGGAGAGGGCCAGGGTGAGGGGCGCGTATTCCCCAGCGTCTCCCCGGAGATCCACGTGAACCTTTCTGCCATTGCTCCACTCGCTGTAGCCGCCGTTACCTGCACAACGTCGGGGTTCGCCGCCGACACCAAAGTCCCCACCCGCCCGATCCGCATGATCGTGGCGTCCTCTGCCGGCACCGGCGCGGACATCTTCGCGCGCATCGTGGCACAGGGACTCACGGATATTTACAAGG
>CANIEV010000236.1 GCA_947466535.1 Betaproteobacteria bacterium | reverse complement strand
CCATGCGCTGTTCGCAGCCCCGGAATTGCGCTTCGGCTTCGGACTGGCGCTCTCCGCGATGTTCTGGCTCACCGCGCTCCTCTACTGGCTGGAGAGCCTGCTGGTGCCGGTGGAGGGCATGCAGGCGTTCATTCTCGGTGCCGCCGCGGTCTGCGCACCGCTTCCCGCGCTGTTTCCAGGATTCGCGACACCGCCCGCCGCCGACACGATCGCCTTCCGTGTGCATACCATCCTTGCGCTCGGCGCCTACGGTCTGTTCACCGTCGCCGCGTTGCACGCTCTGCTCATGACGCTGGTGGAGCGACGCCTGCACGCGGGGGCCGCGGGTGCATCGGCCACCGGACCGCTGTTCGGGCCTGGCTCGAGCCTGCCGCCGCTCCTGACGCTGGAGCGCCTGCTGTTTCGCCTGATCGAGGCCGGATTTGTCCTGCTGTCCCTGACGCTGCTGACCGGTGCGATTTATTCGGAGACGATCTTCGGCCAGGCGATGCGCTTCAGTCACAAGACGCTTTTTGCGGTGGTGTCCTGGGTGATCTTCGCCGCCCTGCTTGCGGGCCGCTATGCGTACGGCTGGCGCGGCCGCACCGCGCTTCGATGGACGCTCGCGGGATTTCTCACGCTGCTTTTGGCTTACGTCGGCAGCCGATTCGTACTGGAAGTGATCTTGCAACGTACAGTCGGCTGACCCGCCACGCGCGCGACCCGGATTCGTCCGGCACGCTGTCGGATATACTGAGCCGGTGACTTGGGGCAGCGTCCCTACATTCTTCGCTCCATCCCTTGGACACCATTTCCCTCGCCTGGCAGTACGTCCTTCTCGCAATCCTCCTGGTGATCTCGGGCTTTTTTTCGCTCGCCGAGACCAGCATGATGGCGCTCAACCGCTATCGCCTGCGCACGCTGGTGCGCCTGGGCAACCGCTCGGCCCGAATCGCGGCAGAACTGCTCGCCAAGACCGACAAGCTGCTTGGCGTGATCCTGCTCGGAAACAATCTGGTGAACGCGGCGGCGGCGGTGCTGGTATCGCTGATCACGGTGCAGTTGTTCGGCGAGGACAACATCGCCCTTGGTCTTGGCACGCTTTCCGTGACTTTCCTGATATTGGTTTTCTCCGAGATCACGCCAAAGGTGATCGGCGCTGCTTATGCGGAAAAGATCGCCCTGCCTGCCGCTTTCGTACTCAAGCCGCTGCTGCGCGCGCTCTACCCCGCGGTCTGGTTCGTCAACCTTTTCGTGTCGCTGCTGCTTTTCATAACCCGTCTCAAGCCGTCACGCACCGACCAGCCGGCACGGCTCACGATGGAGGAATTGCGCACGATCGTGCTCGAGTCGAGCCAGTTCATGCCGAAGAAACACCAGGCGATACTCACCAATCTGTTCGATCTGGAGCGGGTGACGGTGGAGGACGTGATGACGCCGCGCGCGCGGATCGCGGCGATAGACCTTGAGGCACCGATCGAATCGATCGTGGAGCAGATCGCGACGAGTTATCACACCCGCCTTCCGGTCTATCGGGGCGGACCCGGCACGGTCGCCGGTATGCTGCACCTGAAGCGGGTTCTGCATCCGATGTTGCGGGGCGAGGTGGACAAACCGGGCATCGAGGCGCTGCTTGCCGAGCCCTACTTTGTCCCGGCGAACACACCGGTGTTCACGCAACTTCAGTATTTTCAGGAGAACCAGCAACGGATGGCGCTGGTGGTCGACGAATACGGCGAACTTCAGGGTCTTGTCACGCTCGAGGACATCATCGAGGAAATTATCGGCGAGTTCACCACCACCGCGCCGGTACGGGCCGCAGGCTACACCTGGGACAAGGACGACACCGCGATGATCGAAGGCGGAGCGACGCTGCGCGAAATAAACCGCAAGCTCGGTCTCGCATTGCCGCTGGACGGACCGAAGACTCTCAATGGACTGATCCTGGAACACCTGCAGGACATCCCGGAATCCGGGGTATCGGTGAAGATCGCCTCGGTGCCGATGGAGATCGTTCATACCGAGGATCGGGTGGTGCGGACGGTGAAACTTTTTCGGCCGCCGCGCACGGATCCGGATCCGCTGGAATGATGTTTATGTCATTGTCATTTGGCGTATCGGCACGAAGCCTTGGATAAAGCCCGAATTCGTTGATGGCTCAAGCCTTTAGAATGAATTCTTCAGACTTTACAAAGACATGGGAACGGGGCATCATCGCCAAGTCAGGGCGGTCCGCACCCTTTCTTTCGCCCCAAAGCTGCACTTAGGAGACTTCTGAAGCCATGGCCACCGCAACCGCCTCGATGAAGGACAAGGTCAAGGAGTCAACGTTCGCCTGGGAAGGAAAGGATCGCCAGGGCAAGATCGTCAAGGGCGAGATGCGTGCGGGCGGCGAAGCGCTGGTCAACGCCACCCTGAGGCGCCAGGGAATTCTGGTATCAAAGATCAAGAAACAGCGCGGCGGCGGCGGCGGCAAGGTCACGGAAAAAGACATCACGCTTTTCACGCGTCAGCTCGCCACCATGATGAAAGCAGGCGTGCCGTTGCTGCAGTCATTCGACATCGTCGGCAAGGGGCACTCCAATCCTGCAGTCGGCAAGCTTCTGATGGACATCAAGACCGAGGTCGAGACAGGCTCCGCGCTCGCCACGGCATTTCGCAAGTACCCCCTGCACTTCGACGCGCTGTTCTGCAACCTGGTGGCCGCCGGCGAACAGGCAGGCATTCTCGAGGCCCTGCTGGATCGACTTGCGATCTACAAGGAAAAGACGCTCGCCATAAAATCCAAGATCAAGGCGGCCCTGTTCTATCCGATCGCGATCATCGTGGTCGCCTTTGTCATCACCGCAGTGATCATGATCTTCGTGATTCCGGCGTTCAAACAGGTATTCACCGCCTTCGGCGCCGACCTTCCCACGCCGACACTGGTAATAATGGCAATCTCGGACAACTTCGTGAAGTACTGGTACATCATCTTTGGCGGTATAGGCGGGGGCATCTACAGCTTTCTGAACCTGTGGAAGCGATCAGTGCCGGTACAGATCGCGATGGACAGGCTGATGCTCAAGGCACCTGTGTTCGGACACCTCGTGCGGATATCCACGATCGCACGCTGGACGCGCACGCTTTCGACAATGTTCGCCGCCGGTGTGCCACTGGTGGAGGCGCTTGATTCGGTCGGCGGCGCATCGGGTAACTACGTGTATCTGCTGGCGACCAAGAAAATTCAGCAGGAAGTCTCCACCGGCAGCAGTCTCACGGTGGCGATGCAGAACACCGAAATATTCCCGAACATGGTGATCCAGATGGTGTCGATCGGCGAGGAGTCCGGTGCGCTCGACGGCATGCTCGGCAAGGTAGCCGATTTCTTCGAGGCCGAGGTGGACGATGCGGTCGAGGCGCTCTCATCGCTGATGGAACCGATAATCATGGTGGTGCTCGGCACATTGATCGGTGGCATGGTGATCGCGATGTATCTTCCGATCTTCAAAATGGGCCAGGCGGTCTGATCCGCGGCTTTCCCGGCGGTGCGCGCGGGCGGCTGCGTCCGCGTAACCGCGTTCGATTCATGTGGTCCAGACAGCGGATTTTTCTCTCATGACATTCATCGGGTCGCTCACGGAACCGGCCTTGTTCCCCTGGATTGCGTTTGCGATCGGCGCCGCGGTTGGCAGTTTCCTGAACGTGGTGATCCACCGGCTTCCAAAGATGATGGAACGGGAATGGGCCGCGCAATGCGCCGAGTTGCGCGGTGAGACTGTCGACGAGGGCAAACCCTACAGCATCGCGCGACCTCGTTCGCACTGCCCCGCCTGTGGTCACCAGATCACGGTGTTCGAGAACATCCCGTTGCTGTCCTGGCTCTGGCTGCGCGCCAAATGCTCGGCCTGCGGGGCACGGATTTCCGTGCGATATCCCCTGATTGAACTCGCCGCCGGGGTCATTGGAGTCTATTGTGCAGTGCGTTTCGGCCCGGGCATCGCGGCGATCGCTGCCATGGTGTTTCTATGGGCAATCCTTGCCGCCAGTGCAATCGATATCGACACCCAGCTTCTTCCTGATTCAATCACGCTACCGCTGCTCTGGCTCGGATTGCTGGTGAATATCTCCGGCACTTTCGTGGACCTCCGCTCCGCCGTGATCGGAGCTGCGGCAGGGTACCTGATTCTGTGGAGCGTCTACTGGGCGTTCAAAATCGCCACCGGCAAGGAAGGCATGGGCTTCGGGGACTTCAAGCTGCTCGCCGCAATAGGTGCCTGGTGCGGATGGCAGAGCCTGCCACTCACCATTCTCGCCTCGTCGCTGATCGGCGCGATCGTCGGCGTCGCCTTGATCATCATCGCAAGACGGGGCAAGAACGTGCCGATCCCGTTCGGCCCGTATCTTGGCGCTGCCGGCGCGCTGTCACTCCTTTGGGGGCCGCAACTTACACGACAGTGGCTGGAGATGATCTGATGCCTTACGTGATCGGACTGACCGGGGGAATCGGAAGTGGAAAATCCACGGTCGCCGCCGCATTCGCGCGCCACGGCGCGGTCATCGTCGATACCGATGTCATCGCCCACGAACTCACGGCGCCCGGCGGCGCGGCGCTCGACCAGGTCCGGCGTGCATTCGGGCACGATTACATTTTGCCGACCGGCGCCCTGGATCGTGCCCGAATGCGCGAGCGCGTGTTCCGGGAACCGGATGCAAAGCGGCGTCTGGAGGCGATTCTCCACCCGCTGATACGCGCAGAAGCCGATCGCCGCGTGCTCGCCGCACGCGGGCCCTATGTTCTCCTCGTCGTACCCTTGCTGGTGGAAAGCGGAGCCCTCCGGGAGCGTTACCAGCGCGTGCTAGTCGTCGACTGCGATGAGTCCCAGCAGGTGGAACGGGTCCAGTCGCGAAGCGGACTCAACCCCGACGAGATTCGGCGGATCATGGCGACACAGGCATCCCGCACGGAACGCCTGGCACGCGCCGACGATGTGGTCGACAACGGCGGCCCGGGCAACGCAATCGAAACACGGGTCGAGCAATTGCACGCTTCGTATCTGAAACTGGCGGAAGCGGCGTTCACCCGCGCGGGGGGGCTAGGCAATGCAGGTCTTCATGGGGGACAATCACGCGAAGAAGTGCCGCCCCACACTGAAAGAGCGCCGGCCCGTGCTGATGCCCCATCCTTGATCGTCTATGAATACCCGCTGAGCGAGCGTGTAAGAACGCTGCTGCGACTCGAAAACCTGTTCGAGCGAATGGGGCATTTTCTCGGCCGGAGCGACTCCGTTGAGCACCATATTGCTCTGCTGACTCTGTTCGAGATCATGGAAGTCGCGAGCCGCGCGGACCTGAAATCCGATCTGCTCCAGGAACTCGAGCGGCAAAAGCAGGTACTCCTGTCCTTTCGCAACAATCCGGAAATTTCCGAAAATGTGCTGAACCGCGTGCTCGGTGACATCGAACAGGCCTCGAGTTCGCTCTTTGCGATGACCGGACGCATCGGCCAGTACTTGCGCGAGCACGAATGGCTGATGAGCATCAAGCAGCGAACCGGCATTCCCGGTGGCGCGTGCGAGTTCGACCTCCCGTCCTACCACTACTGGCGCCATCGATCGAGCGAGGCACGACTTGCCGATCTCATGACCTGGATTGCACCGCTTTTTCCGATTCGAGACGGCACTGCAATTGTTCTGCGACTGCTGCGCGAAGGTGGAAAGCCATCCAGGCATGTTGCGAAACTAGGGACCTTTTCTCAGATGCTGGGCGGCAAGGTGTCCCAGATGGTCCGGATTCGACTCGGCGAAGATTCGCAATACATTCCCGAAATCAGCGCCAACAAATACGCATTGAACATCCGGTTCACCACATTCGGATTGGATCCCAGACCGAAACCGGCCGAGTCGGACGTCGAGTTCGAGCTCAGTTTCTGTAACCTGTAGATACGTCTTTTGCCGTCCAACGGCGTCCTGAGATTCCCCCGAGAATTTCGTCATCCATGAGTAAGTCGACAGGATGACGAGACGGGAGGAAGCTGATGTTCAAGATACCGAAGCAGGAATACACGGCGGAGTTCAAGGAACTGGCGGTCAAGCGGTTGAAGGGTGGGGAACGAGTCGAACGGTTGATGCGCGAGAACAAAATTGGTGGTCGGAACAAGCAGCGCTTCAAGGCAACGACGGACGCGAAGCATTCGCTGCGAGTGGCGCCGAACCTGCTGAATCGCAACTTCACGCCGGTTGCTCCCAACCAGGCCTGGAGGGCTGACCTGGATCTGGACGGCAGAAGGCTGGCTGTATCAGGCCGTCGTGCTCGATCGGTTCAACAGGGAAAACGTTGCTTGGTCGATCAAGCCAGGGATGACGGCGAACATCGTCACGGATGCGTTG
>CANIEV010000235.1 GCA_947466535.1 Betaproteobacteria bacterium | reverse complement strand
GATCAGGCGGAAAAGTACATCGTCCGGATCACCGACAATGTACGAGACGTCGTGAGCATGCGCGACGTCGATGAATGGCAGGTTCGCGAGGCCTTCGGATATCCCGAGAACTATTCCGTCGATCTCCGGCTGCGCTTTCAGAGATTTGATGATCTGGTCGAGTATGGTGTCCTGCTCGTTGATCCTCTGCATCGGCTTGCCGTACAGCCGTGATCCCGTATTGCGGCAGGCGAGCGCGGCGATCAGGCGTCGGTGTTGCTTCATGGAAGGAGATCCGCGGGGGTGATGGGGGCGTCGGCGGCAAGGTCCCGTGCAATCCGTCTGCCGATGACCGAGCGGGCGTCATGTAGCGCCATCTTTTCAGGAGTCCGTTTGAGGGCGATATCGGCTGCTATCAAGGCAACTCCGGATTTCAATCCGCGGGTGGCCACGACGTGCTTGCGCGTCTTAGCGCGGTAGGCGCGCTCGGATTCGTGCATGCCCAGAAATTCATCCGATTCGTCAACAGTTCCCAGAGTCATTGCACACTCGCGCAGGCTTGCCGAGAACAGTGAAAATTCATCCGGATTCAGGGCGGCCTCGTGGTCTTCGAGCTTCATCGACTTCGCCAGCGTCAGGTGTTTTTCGAAGACAGTTGCGCCCGCGCCGAGAGCCACCGCGGGAATCATGCCGCACAGCATGGACGAGGGGTCTGCATGATCCGAAAAACCCAGTCGAACGCGTGGCGTGGACGCGTAACGCCGCGACAGCAGGGCAAGCCGCGAAATCTGGTTGGCGAAAGACTCGGTCGGATATCCCTGGAAGCCGTGAAGCAGAGTGATTGACTTGTTCCTGCTACCCACGAGCTCGATAGCCTGATCGATTTCGGCGAGGCTGCAACCGCCGACCGAAAGGAGTACCTCGTCGATCGGCGACCTGCCGATTTCCGCAAGCAGCCCGGGATTGGACATGTCGGTGCTGTGAACCTTGATGCCCCGCGCCGCGATGGAAACCGCCAACCCAAGGCTGCGGTTGCCGAAAACATCGAGATACAGCGCTATCTTCTTTTCATCCGAAAGGCGTTTGAGATCGATCCACGCGGTGTCTGGCATTTCCAGCTTCCGGAACAGTGCATAGTGTTCGTAGTCCGGCGTCGCGAGTTCATCCGCGTAGATGAGTTGCAGTTTTGCCGCGTCTGCTCCGGCGGCGGCCGATGCGGCGACGAGCATCGCGGCCTGCTCTGGCCGGCCTTCGTAGCCCTGCGCCAGTTCTGCGATTATGTAGGTGTTCATTTCCCTGCTTCCTGCGAAACTGCCTTTCGCCAACGTGACGGAAGGAGCAGTGATTCGTCATCGTAACCAAGATCCTCGAAGTCCAGCGTGATATCGAGCATTGCCCTCCAGGCAGCCACGATTTCCTCGAGTTCGGGCACGCAGGTCACGCCTACGAGAGCAACGTCGATCTCGGGCAGAGACGCAAGGAATCCCAAAGCCAGTTCCAGGCGGGTCAGATCATGTGACGTCGCATATGCGTCGATCTTAGAGAATGCGCTCCTGTGATGTTCGAATGAGGCGGGAAGTGCGTGACCGGGGGTGAGCAGCAAGCCCTGCAGGAAGGCCGACCGCGCGTGAATTTCGGTCCCTTCGCGTTTGAGTTCCCCCAGGATGCCGTCACTCAGAAAACGACGGTCGAGAATATTGACGGGAACCTGAACGAGGTCGGGAGGAAGTATCCGGGAGGCCGCCCGGAGTTCCTCGGGCGTGTAACAGGAAATGCCGATTCGTTCGACCAGCCCCGCGTCCTTGAGACCGAGCAGCATGTCTGCCAGCAAGCCTCCCCCCGGTCGCAGAATTTCATCGCCGTGATGAAGAAGAAGACCGGCGACGCGGTCCAGTCTGAGACGATCAAGGGAGCGTTTGAACGCATCGCCGGTTCGGGAAACCTCATCGCGGGTGAGGCTTGGCGAACCTATCGGGAGCGTTTTCGTGATCACTCGGAAGGCATGCCCACGCCACAACGCGCGTCCAAGAGCTTCCTCGGCATCGCCGTAGGCGGCAGCTGTGTCGAGAACGTGCACGCCCGAGTTTTCCGCAGTCTGCAGGATATGCAGGGCATCATCCGCGGATATCTGGCCGTTGCTGTTGGTTATTCCGTACGCGCTTCCGAACTGGGCGGTTCCAAGGCCGAGTTGCATGTGGTTCAGTGAAGTGCGGACCGGATAGTGTCTATGACCTGGTCCTGCTGGGCGTCGGTCAATGCAAAGAACAGCGGGATACTTAGCGCCTCGGAGTAGTAGGACAATGCATTGGGAAAGTCCTCCGGGCGATGCCCTCGTTTCTGATAATACGGATGCAAGGGGACTGGAATGTAGTGAACCTGGCTGATGACCCCCTTGTCATACAGGCGCTGCATATACGAATTTCGTGACACACATCCCCGCCCGAAGGGCGCACGGATCACGTACAGGTGGTGTCCGCTCATGTCGCGGCCGCTGCGCTGTCCTGGGCGGATATCGGCTGAATCAGCAAAGGCGGCGTCATAGCGAATCACGAGTTCGCGACGTCGTTCGATGAACCGGTCGAGCTTTTTGAGTTGCGATACCCCGAGTGCAGCCTGAATTTCCGTCATCCGATAGTTGAACCCGAGTTCCTGCATTTCGTAGTACCAGCGATTCTGGATGCCGTCGGTGTACGCGTGCTCCGCAAGCAGCAACGGGTCGTGTGCCTTGTTGATCCCATGGCTGCGCAGGCGAAGAAGGTCACGGTAAAGATTCTCGTCGTTGGTTGTGACCATGCCGCCTTCCCCGGTTGTGATCGATTTGACCGGATGAAAGGAGAGAACCGTCATGTCCGACATCGAGCAACTTCCCACTCGAGTCCCGTTCGGAAACGAGCCTCCCAGGGCGTGGGACGCGTCCTCGATCACGACCGCGCCATAGGCGTCCGCAATTCTTCGAATGGCGCTCATATCGCATGCCAGCCCTGCGAAATGCACCGGCACAATAGCCCGGACCCGGCCGGCTGCCTTGCACCGACGATCCAGGTCTGCCGGATCCATATTCAAGGTGTCCGGGTCGATGTCGACAAATTGTGGGGAAGCCCCCACGTACTTCGCGCAATTTGCACTGGCGACAAACGTGATTGCGCTGGTGAACAGCGTATCGCCGGTAGTGATTTTTGCGGCGGCGCAAGCAAGGTGAAGTGCTGCCGTTCCGCTTGTCACGGCAACGGCATATTTTGCACCGACGTATTGTGCGACCGAGCGTTCAAAGGTCTCGATCGTTGCGCCTTGCGTGAGCGTGCCCTCGCGCATTTGACGTACGATCGCTTGAATGTCCTCTTCGTCGAGATAGTGCTGACCGTAAGGGATCATGTGCTTTGAGGGGGCGGAGGAGGTATTCATGCGTCCTTTGCAGGAAGCCTGCAGAGCGCGCAAGTATTTGCATTGATTGTCTCATATCGGTCGGCGTCCAGCGCTTATCCGCTCGCGGACGCCATTTGTTCGCCGAGGCAATTCAGGAGCGTGCCGGCACTGCGGATCTATTTTCGATTCTGGTTCAGTTCCAACAGTTTCGCGTACTTGTTGAAGCTGTTCATACAGCCAATGGCAATATGAACGAGGCCGGGAAGGCCGTCGAGAAATCCGAGTCGTATAAAGTAGAACTTTAGAAATCGGGCAATCGGAGCAAAAAGCATTCGCGCTGTGCTGCTCTTGCGCCCGGCGGCGTGCAGGCGCTCAGCTTGCAGGCTCGTGTATTGATTCTGTTTGTCGAGATAGCGGGAGAGAGATTCAGCGGACTCGTGCATCAGGTCTCCGCCATGGATCCGATGTGGAGGAGTCGAGCAAATCACTTTCTCGTGGACGGAATCGTCGCTCCATCGAGCCCGCCTCCGATCGAAAAGTCGCACGCTCCAGTCCGGGTATCCCTCACCGTGGCGAAGCCACCGCCCGAGGAACCGGTTGCAGCGCGGAATGGCGTAGGCATACGCATGTTCCAATGGGAGTTCGCGCAGGATCCTGTCTATGAGCTGCGGACTGACCCGTTCGTCGGCATCAAGGCACAAGACCCAGTCATGTGCGGCCGATTCGACCGCGAATTGCTTCTGCGGACCGTAGCCGGCCCACTCCCTTTCGATGATCCGGGCGCCGTGGCGTTTCGCAATTTTCAGCGTGTCATCAGTGCTGCCTGAGTCCACGACCACGATTTCGTCGGCAAAGGACGCGCTCGCGAGGCACGCATCTATCTGCGTCGCCGCATTCTTGGTGATAAGGACCACGGAAAGGGGCATGAGCGTTTTATAATCAGTACTTTGCAAACCGATTCTAACAGGCCGCTTCGAGCGGCCTGATCCGAGCGCCAGCTTTGAACCTCGTCTCTCCGCGAGGCACTGGCGTACCGTCCACCGTTGCAGGCGTCGGGCACGCATTGAAACGCATACTTCTCGTCAAGACGTCTTCGCTCGGCGATGTCGTCCACAATTTTCCTGTGGCGAGCGATATTCGGCGTCAATTCCCGGATGCCGTGATCGATTGGGTAGTCGAGGAGGCGTTTGTACCGCTGGTCCGGATGCATCCAGCGATCCGACGGGTTCTGCCGGTGGCATTACGTCGCTGGAGAAAATCGCCCCTGTCACCGAGTACGTGGAGGGATGTTTCCCGGAGCCGGTACGAAATCGCGATGGAATCCTACGACGCGATTATCGACACTCAGGGACTCATTAAAAGTGCCCTGATTTCGTGCATGGCGAACGGTCCGCGCCATGGCTACGGCTACTCGAGTGCGCGCGAGCCGTTCGCATCGCGTTTCTATCAGGTCAGACACCGTGTTGCGAACAGCGGGCATGCTGTAGACAGAAACCGCGAGCTTGCGGCACTTTCTCTCGGATACCGGGCCGACCCAACGCTGGATTTTGGCCTCCACGCGCCTGCAACGGTTGGCAATGAATCAAACAAATCCACCATCGTCCTGCTGCATTCGACCAGTCGGGTGGACAAATTGTGGAGTGAGTCGCGCTGGATTGACCTCGGCAGGCGGCTCGAGCAAGCCGGACTGACGTGCATATTGCCCTGGGGCAGCGAGGGCGAGCGGGACCGCAGCCGCCGGATCGCAGCCGGTCTCGGTCGCGCGGAAGTGCCGGATCGCCTTTCGATTCCGGAACTGGCGAGCCTCCTTGCGCGGGCAAAGGCGGTTGTTGGTGTGGACACCGGACTTGTCCATTTGTCCGCAGCCCTGGGCACGGCGGTCGTGGCGCTCTTCATGGGAACGGATCCGCTTCTTACCGGGGTATGTTCCAGCGGGAATGCGGTCAATCTCGGCGAAATCGGCAGGGAACCGGGAGTCGACGACGTGCTGGATGCGCTGAAGATCAGCTGATGGCCAGGTTTCTCTACGGTATTGCGCTCTGGCTCGCGCTTCCCTGGATGTTTCTGCACCTATGGTGGCGAGGGCGGACGGAAAGGCTCTACCGAAGCGATATTGCGGAGCGTTTCGGCCGATATCCGTCCCGCGTTTCGCGTCCCGTGATATGGATTCACGCCGTGTCCCTCGGCGAAACCCGCGCTGCACAGGCGCTGATCGCGCAGCTTCGCGTGCGCTTTCCTGGGCACGAAATCCTCCTTACCCACATGACCGCAACCGGACGGGGAGCTGCGCTCGATGTGCCGGCAGAGGCGGTGACGCGCGCATGGCTGCCTTACGATTACCCGTTCGCAGTCTGTGCGTTTTTGCGTCATTTCCGGCCGAGTCTGGGGATCCTCATCGAGACGGAGGTCTGGTTCAACCTGGTGGAGGAATGTGCGCGTCAGCGGGTACCTTTGTTACTCGCGAACGCACGCATGTCGGCGCGCTCGGAGGCGGGCTACCTGCGTTTGGGAGGCATGACGCAAACGGCGTTCGCGGCTCTTTCGACTGTGGGAGCCCAGTCGGAATCGGATGCTGAACGCCTGCGCAGACTGGGTGCACGCAAGGTCGTCGTTACGGGAAACATGAAATTCGACCTCACGTCCGACATGGCTATCCAAGCTGTCGTATCCCTCGTGCGGCGTTGCGCCGGGCCCCGTCCGGTCGTTCTTGCGGCAAGCACCAGGGAGGGTGAGGAAAGGCTGATCGTCGACGCGTTCCTCGGCGGCCTGGCCATCGACGCGCTCATCGTTATCGTGCCGCGGCATCCGCAGCGATTTGCCGAGGTGGCCCGTTTGCTCGAGACGCTGGGGGTGACTTTCGCTCGACGAAGTGATGAAGCACCGCCGGCATCGGTGTCTGTGCTTCTCGGCGACAGTCTCGGCGAACTCTCCTCCTATTACGCTGCTGCCGACATTGCATTCATCGGCGGAAGTCTCGTGCCGCAGGGAGGTCAGAATCTCATCGAAGCGTG
>CANIEV010000234.1 GCA_947466535.1 Betaproteobacteria bacterium | reverse complement strand
CGGGGTCTGGGCTTTTGAAAAAAATGTTCAACATTCATTCAGTTTCAGGCGGATTTTTCGGCGGCGTTCCAGAGCCAGGGTCTGCGCTCGCGGTCGCGCAGCTGAAAGGCCGCGATGTCCTTGTCGTGGGTCAGCGACAGCGCGATCGCGTCCATGCCTTCCAGCAGCATGCGCCGGCGCATCGCCTCGATCTCGAACGGGTGGCGGGCGCCGGAGGCGGTGACGATGCACTGTGCCTCGAGGTCCACGGTGAGTGTCGAGCCGGCCGGCTGCGCGACCTCGGCGCCGATCGCGTTCATCGTCGCTTCGGGCAGGCGGATCGGCAGCACGCCGTTGTTGAAGCAGTTGCCGAAGAAGATGTCGCCAAAGGACGGGGCGATGACCGCGCGGATGCCAAAGCCGGCCAGGGCCCAGACAGCTTCTTCCCGCGAGCTTCCGCAGCCGAAGTTGTCGGCCGCGACGATGATCTTCGCGTGGCGCCAGGGCTCGCGGTTGAGCACGAAGTCCGGATCCTCGCTGCCGTCCGGTCGGTAGCGCATCATCTCCAGCGCCCACGGGCCGAGCTGGTCTTTCGAGAGGCCCACCATGCGCTCGACGCGGATGATCGAATCGGTGTCGATGTTCGGCCGCATAAGCGGCGCGGCGGTGGCGGTGAGAACGGTGAATTTTTCCATGATGTTGGTCCGGTGGAGATTGCTTCGCTGCGCTCGCAATGACGGGGCGGATGCGGGGATGGGATAGCTTCGCTCGCGATGACGCCCGTCAGGGGGCCAGCTTGCGAACGTCGGTGATCGTGCCGGTGATCGCGGCAGCCGCCGCCATCGCGGGACTGGCGAGATGGGTGCGTGCGCCGGGGCCCTGGCGGCCGACGAAATTGCGGTTGGAGGTGGAGACCGAGCGTTCGCCGCGGGCGAGCTGTTCGCCGTTGGCGCCGACGCAGAGCGAACATCCCGGCTCGCGCCATTCGAAGCCCGCCTCGAGGAACACGCGGTCCAACCCTTCTGCCTCGGCGTCGCGCTTGACGCCCTGCGAGCCCGGCACCACCCAGGCGCGCACGCCCTTGGCCACCTTGCGGCCGCGGGCGATCGCCGCCGCGCTGCGCAGGTCGGGCAGGCGGCTGTTGGTGCAGGAGCCGATGAAGACCCAGTCGATCGGCGTGCCGGCGATTGCATCGCCCGGCTTGAGTCCCATGTACTCGAGCGCGGCCGACATGACGCGACGACGTTCGGGATCCGACTGCTCCGCGGGGTCGGGAATGCGGCCGTTGACCGGGATCACGTCCTGCGGGCTGGTACCCCAGGTGACTTGAGGGGCGATCGCCGACGCATCAATCTCGACCTCGCGGTCGAACACCGCGTCCGCGTCGGTGACAAACTGCTTCCACGAAGCGACCGCCGAGTCCCAATACTGTTCGCCCGGCGCGTACGGCCGGCCGCGAAGGTAGTCGAAGGTGCGCTCGTCCACACCAATCATGCCCATCTTCGAGCCCATCTCCACCGACAGATTGCAAATCGTCATCCTGCCTTCCACCGCCATCGCACGCACCGCCTCGCCCGTGTACTCCACCGCGTGACCGGTGCCCCCGGCGGTGCCGATCCGGCCGATCGCGGCGAGGATCAGGTCTTTCGGTTCCACGCCCGCGCCCGGGCGACCGTTGAAGCTGACGCGAAGCGTCTTCGGCTTGCGCTGCACGATGGTCTGGGTGGCGAGCACATGCAGCACTTCCGATGCGCCTATGCCCCAGGCAAGCGCGCCGAGTGCGCCGTGGGTGCAGGTGTGGCTGTCGCCCACCAGCAGCGTCATGCCCGGCTGGGTGATGCCGAGATCCGGCCCGATCACGTGGGCAATGCCCTGGCCGGGATCGTTGACATCAAACAGCCGGATGCCGTGTTCGCGGCTGCCGCGGCGCATGCGTTCGATGTGCACTGCACTCCATTCCGCCTTCCCGCCGGTGCGGCCGGGCTCGGAGGAGACGACATGGTCGGGCACGGAGAAGTTCATCTCCGGATTGCGCACGCGAAGCTTTTGCGCCGCGAGCCGTTCGTAGGCGGCGCTGTGCATGTCGATCAGGATGTGGCGGTCGACGTGCAGCAGGTCGACGCCGGGCGCGAGCACCGCGACGCGGTGGGCTTCCCAGAGTTTTTCGAGCAGGGTGGAGGCGGGCATGGGCTTGACCTTGTTGGATGCCCGACTTTACCCCATGGTGCCGTCATCTCGTGGGGCACGATGCTCCTGCCGCCCGCGCCGTGTTCTGTAATAATCCGTGGCCGCCGCGGTTTCGTCGGAGGGTTGCCTTGGAAGAATTTCTCCAGGCCCGTGAGCGCGGCGTACGTCAAAAATCGGAGGACAACATGCCCATCGGAAAAGTCGTCGACATCGCCTATCCCCGGCTGCAGTCGCCCAGCCTGGACGAGGCCGAAGAGTTCCTCACCCATTTCGGCATGGTGCGCGCGGAGAGAACCCGCGACCGGCTGTACATGCGTGGCACCGACGCCAACCATCACCTGCACGTCACGCATCTCGGGCCGTCCAGGTTCATCGGCCTCGGATGGTTCGTCGAGAACGAGGATGAGCTGAAAAAGTTCGCCAAGGCGCCGGGCGCAAGCGGCATCGAGAACATCGACGAGCCGGGTGGCGGCAAGCGCGTGCGCCTCACCGACCCGCACGGCTACCAGATGGAAGTCCTGTGCGGCATGCAGCAGGTGCCGAAGCTGCCGGTGCAGAAGAACGTGCTCAACTGGGGCGACGAAAAGCTGCGTCGCACGGGCGAGCTGATGCGTCTGAAGAACGGTCCCTCGCAGGTCAAGCGCATGGGCCACGGCGTCATCATGACCACCCAGCCGGCGGAAGCCACCCGGTGGTTCCGCGAGACGCTCGGCCTGGTGAGTTCGGACGATGTGTATGCCGGAACGCCGGACAACGTGATCGCCACCTTCAATCGCTGCGACCGCGGCGAGACCTTCGTCGATCACCATGTGTTCCTCTGCCTCGCCGGCCCGAAGACCGGCCTGAACCATGCGTCGTATGAAGTCGCGACGATCGATGACGTGATCATCGGCCACGAATACCTGAAGAAGCTCGGCAAGTACAAGCACGTCTGGGGCCTCGGCCGCCACGTGCTCGGCAGCCAGGTGTTCGACTACTGGCAGGACCCCTGGGGCCGCGTGCATGAACACTGGACCGACACCGACGTGCTCAACTCGAAGAACGCGCCGCAGAAGCATTCGGCCGAAGACGGGCTGAATTCGCAGTGGGGCCAGCCGGCTCCGCAGGAGTTCATCGAGCACTGCTCGCCCTGACGCGGGGCAGACAAAGCGGCGTGCCGGCTGCGGCGCGCCGCTGCAGGGATCCTTTCTTGGAGGCGGGAAAATGAATATCCGGTCATGCTTGTTCGCAGGCGTGCAGCTTGCGCTTGGCCTCGTTTGCACGGCGGGCGCTTTCGCGCAGTCCTATCCGCAAAAACCGATCCGCATCCTTGTGCCCTACGGGTCCGCGGGCACCTCCGACGTTCTGGCGCGCACCATGGCGCAGAAGCTCTCGGAGGCCTGGGGTCAGCAGATCGTGGTGGACAACCGCCCGGGGGCGAGCGGAATCATCGCGGTGGAACTGCTCACCAAGGCGCCGGCGGACGGCTACACCATCCTCTCGGTGGACAGCGGCCAGTACGCGATCAATCCCAGCCTGCACGCGAAGCTGCCCTACGATCCCGAGCGCGATTTCACCCCGGTCATTCTCGCCGTCGGCACGCCGATGTTCATCGCGGTCGGCAGCCAGATTCCGGCGAACAACATCCGCGAACTCATCGCCTACGCCCGCGCCAACCCCGGCCGGCCGTACGGCTCGTCGGGCAACGGCACGATCCACCACCTCTGCACCGAACTCTTCAAGAGCATGGCGGGGGTGAACCTCACCCACATCCCGTACAAGGCGGTGGCGCAATCGGTGCCGGCGCTGCTCGCGGGTGACACCGACATGATGTGCGTCGGCCTCGCCTCGGTGGCGGCGCACGCCAAGGCGGGCAAGGTGCGCATACTCGGCGTGGGTACCGCGGCGCGCACGCCGCTCGCGCCGGACGTGCCTACGCTTGCGGAAGCGGGCGTGCCCGGCTACGAGATCGGCGGCACGATGGGCTACGTCGCGCCCGCCGGCACGCCGCCGGAGGTCGTCGCGAAGATCAACGGCGAGATGCTCCGTGCACTCAACAGCGCCGATGTCCGCCAGCGATTCGCGCCGCTTGGCATCGACATCATCGGCAGCACGCCTGCGGAATTCGGCCAGCGCATGCGCAGCGAATTGCAGAGCTATCGCAAGGTCGTGCGCGATACCGGCGTAAAGGGCGACTGAGGCGTAGGGTCATAAATTGTGAACTTTGCCATTTGTAGATCCTTTAGGAACGCTGAAAAGTGGCAAGTTCGATTGCTAAAATTAGCAATTACTCCGGTAGACGTACAAGCTTTTCTGCGGCCTGCCGTCAGGGTTTCCCGGTAGTTGCGTCGCGGTTGAGCTTCTCGGCCGAGGGCAACGAGGCCGCATTCCATCCGCCGCCGAGAGCCTTCACCAGCAGCACGCTCGCCGCCAGCCGGCGGTTGAGCAGGTCCACTGCGGTGCGTTCGTTGGCAAGCGTGCTGGTCTGCACGTTGATCACGTTGAGATAGCTCACTGTGCCCGCCTTGTACTGATTGAGCACCAGTGCGAGCGACTGGCGCGATGACTGCAGGGCCTCGTCCTGCACTTTGGCTTCTTCCTCGAGGATGCGCAGCGCGGCGAGGTTGTCCTCGACTTCCTGGAAGCCGGTGAGCACCGTCTGTCGGTAGGTGGCGACCGCGAGGTCCCAGGCGGCGATCGCCTGCCTGTTGTTGGCCTCGCGCAGGCCGCCGTCGAAGAGCGTCTCGGCCAGCGCGGGGCCGATCGACCAGAAGCGGCTCG
The DNA here is from genome assembly GCA_947466535.1 of Betaproteobacteria bacterium. GTDB lineage: Bacteria > Pseudomonadota > Gammaproteobacteria > Burkholderiales > SG8-39 > CAMBSA01. The sequence goes on along the minus strand of CANIEV010000234.1, from coordinate 1,428 downwards.
GCATCGTGAGCCATTGTCCGGTGGTCGCGGTCTGGAATCCGGTGGCGGCGGAAATCGTAAACGACGGGAACCAGGCGGCGCGGGCGACGCCAACCTGCGCGTTGGACTGTGCCATGCGTCGCTCGGCCGCGGCGATGTCGGGGCGGCGTTCCAGCAGTTCCGAGGGCAGCCCGGCGGGAAGCACCGGCGGCACCGCCGCAAGCGGCTGGCGCGGGATGGAGAAGCCGGACGCGGGCTTGCCGGTGAGCAGGGCGATCGCGTGTTCGAGTTGAGCGCGCTGCACGCCGAGGTCGATCGCCTGCGCCTGTGTCGTCTTGAGCTGGGTTGTCGCAAGTACCACATCGGCGCGGGCCACGGTGCCTGCCTTGTACTGGTTTTGCGTCAGTTGCATCGACCGGGTGTAGGCGGCGATCGTGTCCTCGAGCAGTTTCTGCTGCGCATCGTTCGCGCGCAGCTGGAAGTAGTTCTGCGCCAGCTGCGCCTGCGCCGAGAGCCGTGCTGCTTCGAGATCGGCGGCGCTCGCCTGCGCGCTGGCGGCGTTGGCTTCGACCGCGCGGCTGATCTTGCCCCAGACATCCGCCTCCCAGCTTGCGTTGAAGGGCAGGTTGTAGTTCTCCACCACGCCGCGCGACACCGGCGCGCTGGTGGGCGTGGAGATCGTGGTCGAGGAGGCGCGCGAGCGCGTGGTCGAGAGGCCGCCGGTGACGGTGGGCGAATAACCCGCGCGTGCGGTCTGCACCAGCGCCATCGCCTGGCGAAAGCGTGCCTCGGCCTGGGCGAGTGTCTGGTTGGAGACCGAGACCTGTTCCTGCAGGCTGTCGAGCAGCGGGTCGCGGAACACCTGCCACCATTTGCCGCGGTCGAGGTGGTCGCGCGGCTCGGCGGGCTTCCAGCCGGCGTTTTCCTTGTAGTCACCCGGCGTTTCCACGGTCGGGCGCACATAGTCGGGGCCGACGGTGCAGGCACCCAGCAGCAGCGCGGTTGTGAGCGCGAGCGCGCAGGCGCTGCGGTTCGCGGTGGTTCGATTACGTGTCATGGTTTCTCCGTGCCTGTTCATGCACTTGCCTCTGGGGCGGCGAGCGGCGGGCGGGATTCGCGCCGCGTGCGGCGCGAGGCGAGCGCGCGCAGGCATGCGTGCCGGAAGCGGTCAAGATAGAGATACACCACCGGCGTGGTGTAGAGCGTGAGCAGTTGGCTCACGATCAGCCCGCCGACGATCGCGATGCCCAGCGGCGTGCGCATCTCCGAGCCCTCGCCCGAGCCGAGGGCGAGCGGCACCGCGCCGAGCAGCGCGGCCATGGTGGTCATCATGATCGGCCGGAAGCGCAGCAGGCAGGCCTGGCGTATCGCCTCCAGCGGGCTTTTTCCGTCCTTGCGTTCCGCGTCGAGCGCGAAGTCGATCATCATGATCGCGTTCTTCTTGACGAT
>CANIEV010000233.1 GCA_947466535.1 Betaproteobacteria bacterium | reverse complement strand
CGGAGCGAACAAGCGACCGCTCAAATCGCTTGCTGACATGATCAAGGGCAAGGGCGGCCGCTTCCGTCAAAACCTGCTCGGCAAGCGGGTCGACTATTCGGGCCGATCGGTAATTGTCGTTGGCCCGCAGCTAAAATTGCACCAATGCGGTCTGCCGAAGAAAATGGCACTGGAATTGTTCAAGCCTTTCATCTTCCATAAACTGGAATTGCAGGGCATTGCGACGACGATCAAGGCCGCCAAGCGCGAAGTGGAAAGCGAAACGGCAGTCGTCTGGGATATTCTGGAAGAGGTCATTCGCGAGCATCCCGTTATGCTTAACCGGGCTCCGACCCTGCACCGTCTGGGTATCCAGGCTTTCGAGCCGGTACTGATTGAAGGCAAGGCGATACAGCTTCATCCACTCGTATGCTCGGCGTTCAATGCGGACTTTGACGGTGACCAGATGGCAGTGCACGTGCCACTCTCGCTAGAGGCACAGATGGAAGCGCGGACACTCATGCTCGCGTCTAACAACATCCTTTCACCAGCAAACGGCGAGCCAATCATTGTTCCTTCGCAGGACATTGTGCTCGGCCTTTACTATGCGACGCGAGAGAGGATCAACGCTCGCGGCGAGGGAATGGCGTTCGGTGACGTGGCTGAGGTTGCTCGCGCGTATGACTCAGGAAAAATTGAGCTGCATGCCAGTGTGACGGTTCGCATACGCGAAGTGGACCTTGATGAAGGCGGTCAGCGTATCGAGAAGCGTACACGTTACAGGACGACTGTTGGTCGGGCGTTGCTATCCGAGATTCTTCCCGCCGGCCTGCCGTTCGAGCAGCTAAACAAGGCGTTGAAAAAGAAGGAAATCTCGAAGCTCATCAATGGGGCGTTTCGTCGCTGCGGCTTGCGCGAAACGGTGATTTTCGCCGACAAGCTTATGCAATCCGGCTTCACCATTGCGACGCGCGCGGGTATCTCGATCGCGATCGAGGACATGCTTATCCCGACGGAAAAGCATAACCTCATCAATGCTGCTGAAACAGAAGTCGAGGAAATCGAGCAGCAATACACGTCCGGCCTTGTCACAGCAGGTGAGCGCTACAACAAGGTTGTCGATATCTGGGGGCGTGCGGGAGACCAAGTCGGCAAAGCGATGATGGATCAGCTGTCGCACGAGGAGGTAATCGATCGTCGGGGCGAGGCCGTGCGGCAGGAGTCGTTCAATTCCATCTACATGATGGCAGACTCTGGTGCTCGCGGTTCGGCGGCCCAGATTCGGCAACTCGCAGGAATGCGAGGCCTGATGGCGAAGCCTGACGGGTCAATCATCGAGACGCCGATCACCGCGAATTTCCGTGAAGGATTGAACGTTCTCCAGTACTTCATTTCAACTCACGGTGCGCGGAAGGGTCTCGCAGATACCGCTTTGAAGACCGCGAATTCCGGCTACCTGACCAGGCGTCTGGTCGACGTTACGCAGGATCTTGTCGTCACCGAAGACGACTGCGGGACGACGGATGGCTTCGCAATGAAGGCACTGATCGAGGGTGGCGAAGTTGTCGAGGCGTTACGCGAGCGTATTCTGGGCCGGGTGACGGCCTCGGAAGTGCTACACCCTGAGACCCAGGACGTTGTGCTGCCCGCAAAGACGCTTCTGAACGAAGACGAACTCGAGCGCATTGAAGCGCTGGGCATTGACGAGGTTCGCGTGCGTAGTCCGCTTACCTGTGCGACGAGATGGGGACTCTGCGCGAAGTGCTATGGTCGGGATCTTGGCCGCGGTTCCATAGTCAATGCGGGTGAAGCAGTCGGGGTCATTGCGGCACAATCGATCGGTGAGCCGGGCACGCAGTTGACAATGCGTACGTTCCACATCGGTGGGGCTGCGTCACGTACGGCGGTCGCGAGTCAGGTTGAATCCAAATCGGCGGGTGTCGTGAGATTCACCGCGCAGATGCGGTACGTGACAAATCCTAAGGGCGAGAAGGTCGTTATCTCGCGAGCTGGCGAAGTGTTGATCACGGACGAAAGTGGTCGCGATCGCGAACGCCATAAAGTACCGTACGGCGCGACCCTTAACGTGGGTGACGGACTGCAGATCAAGGCAGGCCAGCTGCTTGGTACGTGGGATCCGCATACGCGTCCGATCATTACGGAATACGGAGGTACCGTTAGACTAGAAAACGTTATCGACAACGTGACCGTCATGAAGCAGACCGACGAAATCACCGGCCTGTCGACTCTCGTGGTAATTGATCCGAAGCAGCGGGGGGCGGCAGCTGCGAACAAGGGCGTGCGTCCTCAGTTCAAGCTCCTCAACGAATCAGGCGAAGAGATAAAGATCGCCGGCACCGATCATCCGGTGAACATAACGTTTCAGGTTGGTTCGATCATTACGGTGAAAGACGGACAACAGGTTTCGGTGGGTGACGTGCTGGCTCGTATTCCGCAGGAGACCTCGAAGACTCGAGACATTACCGGCGGTCTGCCGCGCGTCGCGGAACTGTTCGAGGCGCGTGCGCCGAAAGACGCAGGAATGCTTGCGGATGTTACCGGTACGATCACATTCGGAAAGGAAACCAAGGGCAAGCAGCGGCTGATCATCACTGACCTCGACGGCGTTGCGAACGAATTCCTTATCCCGAAGGAGAAGCACGTTCTGGTGCATGACGGACAGGTGGTCAACAAAGGCGAACTTATTGTTGACGGTCCTGCGGATCCCCATGACATCCTGAGGCTGCAGGGCGTCGAGGCTCTGGCGCGTTACGTCATCGATGAAGTTCAGGATGTGTATAGGCTTCAGGGCGTTCGGATCAACGACAAGCACATTGAGGTGATCGTTCGGCAGATGCTGCGCCGTGTCGTCGTCATTGACCCTGGTGATTCCCGCTTTATTCGGGAAGAACAGGTCGAGCGGGCCGATGTGCTGGAAGAAAACGACAAACTTGCTGTCGAAGGAAAGAAGCCAGCCGAATACAACTACCTTCTGTTGGGGATCACAAAGGCGTCGCTTTCCACGGATTCGTTCATATCCGCTGCGTCGTTCCAGGAAACCACCCGGGTACTTACCGAGGCGGCCATCATGGGCAAGAAGGACGCCCTGCGTGGCTTGAAGGAAAACGTAATTGTGGGGCGCCTGATCCCGGCGGGAACAGGATTGGCTTTTCACAACGCTAGGAAGGTAGCGCCGCCGCAAAGTCTGTTCGAGGATGCGGAGCCTGCGACCCCGAACGTCGAGTCTCCGGCAGAGAGTACCTAGAAAGACTGTCCTGGGTCTTGACGGCTCCGGACGCTGGAGGAATCTTCGTCGCAAGACGATCGTTCCGTTAGCGGCAAATACGCGCTCTGGTTGACGTAGGGGCGCAGGATAATTTATACTCTTTAGTCTTTCGACCCTGCGGGGCGGCCATCCTGGGAAATGTTCTCGGGCTTCACGACCGTCCCTGTTTTTTTGGAATCCGGAATAATGCCTACAATCAGTCAGTTAGTTCGAAAACCGCGAACGCGGGTGCAGACCAAGAGCAAGGTTCCGGCACTCCAGAATTCGCCGCAGAAACGCGGTGTTTGCACGCGCGTTTATACAACGACTCCAAAGAAGCCGAACTCCGCACTACGTAAAGTTGCCAAGGTGCGCCTCACGAACGGGTTCGAGGTCATCAGCTACATCGGCGGTGAAGGGCACAATCTCCAAGAGCACTCTGTTGTGCTGATCCGAGGCGGGCGAGTCAAGGACCTTCCAGGCGTCCGCTATCACATCGTGCGCGGTAGTCTTGATACCCAAGGCGTGAAGGATCGCAAGCAGAGCCGCTCGAAGTACGGCGCCAAGCGTCCGAAGGCTGCTTAACAGTACGCTCCCGGGCCCGTGGCCCAATACATGCATAAATAGCAGGAAGCTCAGATATGCCACGTCGTAGAGAAGTACCAAAACGCGAAATTCTTCCGGACCCCAAGTTCAGCAACGTTGAGGTTTCGAAGTTTGTCAATGTGCTGATGACCCGGGGCAAGAAATCGGTTGCCGAGCGAATCATTTACGGCGCACTGGACATCATCAAGCAGAAGTCCGGCAAGGACCCGCTCGATATCTTTTCGCTTGCCGTTCAGAACGTGAAGCCGACGGTTGAGGTCAAGAGCCGGCGGGTAGGCGGTGCGAACTATCAGGTACCTGTCGAGGTGCGGCCGGTACGTCGTGCGGCGCTGTCCATGCGCTGGCTTCGTGAAGCTGCGCAAAAGCGCGGTGAAAAATCGATGACGCAGCGACTCGCGGGCGAGCTTCTTGAAGCATCCGAAGGGCGTGGCGGAGCCATGAAGAAGCGCGAAGAAGTGCATCGGATGGCAGAGGCCAACAAGGCGTTCGCGCATTACCGTTTCTAAACATTTTTCACGACGTGCCCGCAAAACTGTTGCGGGCATCGGGTGAGGCAAAGGCAAGGCTTAGAGCTGTGGCACGCAAGACTCCAATAGACCGCTATCGCAACATCGGAATTTCGGCGCACATCGACGCCGGCAAGACGACGACGACCGAACGCATCCTGTTTTACACGGGTGTGTCGCACAAGATGGGCGAAGTCCACGACGGCGCCACCGTCATGGACTGGATGGAGCAGGAGCGCGAGCGGGGCATCACGATTACGTCTGCTGCGACCACCTGTTTCTGGAAAGGGATGGACGGCAACCGGCTTGAGCATCGCATCAACATCATCGATACACCCGGGCACGTCGACTTCACTATCGAGGTCGAGCGTTCGATGCGGGTTCTCGATGGCGCCTGCATGGTTTACGACTCCGTCGGCGGAGTGCAGCCACAATCCGAGACGGTATGGAGGCAGGCAAACAAGTATAAGGTCCCGCGCCTGGCGTTTGTAAACAAGATGGACCGGATGGGCGCCAATTTTTTCAAGGTTGTAGATCAGATGAAGATTCGCCTCAAGGCGAATCCAGTACCGATCCAGGTACCCATCGGCGCCGAAGAAAATTTCCTGGGCGTTGTCGACTTGGTTCTGATGAAGGCGATCTACTGGGACGAAGCGAGCCAGGGGATGGAATTCGAAATTCGCGACATCCCGGAGGAGCTTCAGGCGCTGTCTGAGGAATGGCGCGAAAAGATGATCGAAGCTGCGGCCGAGGCGAACGAGGAACTGATGAACAAGTACCTCGAGTCCGGCGGATTGACTGTTGATGAAGTCAAGAAAGGCCTCCGGATGCGGACGATTTCCCAGGAGATCACTCCGATGCTTTGCGGATCCGCATTCAAGAACAAGGGCGTTCAGGCGATGCTCGACGCGGTAATTGATTACCTCCCTTCTCCGATTGAAGTAGCTGCGGTTATCGGTGAGAACGACTCGGGCGCCCCGGATAGCCGGAAGCCGGGCGACGATGAACCGTTCGCGGCACTCGCTTTTAAGATCATGACTGATCCGTACGTGGGTCAGTTGACGTTTATCCGTGTTTATTCCGGAGTCCTGACCTCCGGTGACACGGTGCTGACGTCCGGGCGTGGCCGGAAGGAGCGTATCGGACGTCTGCTGCAAATGCACGCGAATCAGCGGGAAGAGATCAAAGAGGTTCGTGCCGGCGACATTGCTGCGGCCGTGGGACTAAAGGACGTGACGACCGGGGAAACTTTGTGCGATCCGAACAAGGTGATTGTGCTCGAACGGATGATATTCCCGGAACCGGTCATTCACGTTGCGGTGGAACCCAAGACCAAGAGTGACCAGGAGAAGATGGGCATTGCGCTCAATCGTCTCGCTCAGGAGGACCCTTCCTTCCGCGTTCGGACCGATGAAGAGTCGGGACAAACAATCATTTCGGGCATGGGTGAGTTGCACCTCGAAATTCTCGTCGATCGCATGCGGCGTGAATTCAACGTCGATGCGAATGTGGGAGCCCCGCAGGTTGCTTACCGCGAAACTCTCAAGAAGCAGGTTGAACAGGAAGGCAAGTTCATCAAGCAATCGGGCGGCCGCGGTCAGTATGGCCATGTATGGCTCAGAATCGAGCCGACCGAGCCGGGCAAGTCTTTCGAGTTTGTGGATGCGACCAAGGGTGGCTCAGTGCCTCGCGAATTCATCCCTGCGGTAAGTAAGGGCGTGAATGAGGCGCTGCTTGATGGCGTGCTCGCCGGATTCCCGGTAGTGAACGTCAAAGCGACGCTTTTTGACGGCTCCTACCACGAGGTGGACTCGAACGAGAATGCCTTTAAAATGGCCGCGATCTTTGCGTTCAAGGACGGCATGCGAAAGGCTTCGCCTGCTCTTCTTGAGCCGATCATGGCCGTTGAAGTGGAAACCCCGGAGGACTTTATGGGCAACGTGATGGGTGATCTTTCCTCCCGCCGCGGTGTTGTTCAGGGAATGGAAGATCTGCCCACTGGCAAGACAATTCGTGCGGAGGTTCCGCT
>CANIEV010000232.1 GCA_947466535.1 Betaproteobacteria bacterium | reverse complement strand
TCACGATGGCCACGTCGGCGTGGATCGCCTTTTCCAGCACGTACTCGCGGCCGTCGAAAGAGCGCGTGTCCTTGCCTTCGGCGAGCTTGGTGCCGTAACCGGTGCGGGTATAGAAACCGGGAATACCGGCGCCGGCCGCACGAAGCTTCTCGGCAAGCGTGCCCTGCGGCGTGAGTTCGAGTTCCAGTTCGCCCGCCAGCACCTGGCGCTCGAACTCCTTGTTCTCGCCCACGTAGGACGCGATCACCTTTTTCACCTGCCGCGTCTTGAGCAGGAGGCCCATGCCGAAATCGTCCACCCCGGCGTTGTTGCCGACGATCGTGAGGTCCTTCGCGCCGCTGTCCACCAGCGCCTGAATCAGGTTCTCGGGAATGCCGCACAGGCCGAATCCGCCCGCGGCAATCGTCATGCCGTCGTGCAACAGTCCCTGCAGTGCATCTTTCGCGTTCGGATAGACTTTTTTCACCGGAGTGTCACCTTGAGTTGAGTTGATTTCGGGGGCACCTCAGCACGCCCCCGGGATGTCGAAATGGTACCGGATTCCGTGGCCTCAGCCCCTGATCAGCCGGCTGACGCGTTTCCCTCGGCAAGATCGCGCAAGGCCTTGGGCAGCGGTATCGACCGGCCGATCGTTCTGTCCACGTAGCACATTTTCGCCGCCCCTTCGGCATACACCACCTCCCGGTCGTAGCTCGGGCGCATTTCGTACCAGGTCATCACGCTGGAGCGTCCCGGCTCCCCCGTGAATACCCGCACTTCGATGTCCCCGGGGTAGTGCAGGGATTTGAGGTAGCTGCAGCTTGCGTTGAGCACCACCGGCCCGACGTCGGGCGCGAGTTCCTCGCCGCCACGGTTGAGTCCGCGTGCACGGAACATCTGCACCCGCGCCTCTTCCATGTAGCGAAAGTAGGTCACGTTGTTCACATGCCCCTGCGAGTCCATGTCCGCCCAGCGCATCGGGATGATCACGGTATGTACGAGGTGGCGCGTGGGACTTGTCATGGGGGAAATACCGGTTATGGCCGAGGCGGCGGAATTATAATGGCAGCCCGAATACAGAACGCACCCGGCACGACCGGCGGCCGGCAAAGCAAGGAGAAAGCGTGGAACGCGAATCGATGGAATACGACGTCCTGATCGTCGGCGGCGGCCCCGCGGGTCTGGCAAGCGCGATCCGGCTGAAGCAGCTCGCCGCCGAAAAAGGCACCGAGCTCGGCGTCTGCGTCATCGAAAAAGGCTCGGAAATCGGCGCGCACATCCTCTCCGGCGCGGTGATGGACCCGCGTGCATTCACCGAACTCCTCCCCGACTGGAAAGCCGAAGGCGCACCGCTCGAGACGCCGGTCACCGAGGACCGCTTCCTGCTCCTGTCGGAATCCGGCTTCAACAAGGTGCCGGATTTCTTCCTGCCCGACTGCTTCAAGAACCACGGCAATTTCGTGGTGAGCCTTGCCAACGTCTGCCGCTGGCTGGGCAAGAAGGCCGAGGAACTCGGCGTGGAGATCTACCCCGGCTTCGCCGGTGCGGAAGTGCTGTTCAACGAACAGGGCGCGGTACGCGGCGTCGCCACCGGCGACATGGGCGTGGGCCGCGACGGCCAGCCGACCGATGCCTTCCAGCGCGGCATGGAACTGCACGCGAAATACACCTTCTTTGCCGAAGGCTGCCGCGGCCATCTCGGCAAGCAGCTGATCGCGAAATACGGCCTGGGCAAGAACGCCGACCCGCAGGTCTACGGCATCGGCATGAAGGAACTCTGGGAAATCGATCCGAAGAAACACAAGCCGGGCCTGGTGATCCACACCGCCGGCTGGCCGCTGGAGTCCGACACCTACGGCGGGTCGTACCTGTATCACATGAACGACAACCTGGTGTCGGTGGGCTTTGTCGTCGGCCTTGCCTACACCAACCCGTACCTCAGCCCGTACGAGGAATTCCAGCGTTACAAGACGCACCCCGCGATCCGCGAATTCTTCGAAGGCGGCAAGCGCGTCGCCTACGGCGCGCGTGCGATCACCGCCGGCGGCATCATGTCCCTGCCGAAACTTGTGTTCCCCGGTGGCTGCCTGGTCGGCGACGACGCGGGTTTTCTCAACGCCTCGCGCATCAAGGGCAGCCACGCGGCGATCAAGTCGGGCATGCTCGCCGCAGAATCCGCGTTCGAAGCGGTGAGCGCCGGCCGCTCGGCGGACGAACTCAGCACCTACCCGCGCAGCTTCCAGGATTCCTGGCTATTCGAGGAACTCTGGCGCGCACGCAACTTCAAGCAGTGGATGGGCAAGGGCCTCTACACCGGCAGCGTGATGGTGGGCGTGGAGCAATGGCTGCTCGGCGGCAAGTTCCCCTGGACCCTGCACCACCGGCACGCCGACCACGAGATGCTGAACAAAGCGTCCGAGTGCACCCCGATCGAGTATCCGAAACCGGACGGCAGGATCAGTTTCGACCGACTTTCGTCCGTGTTCATCTCAAACACCAACCACGAGGAAAACCAGCCGATCCACCTGACACTCAAGGATGCTTCGGTGCCGGTCAATGTGAACCTCGCGCAGTACGCCGGCCCCGAACAGCGCTACTGCCCGGCAGGCGTGTACGAGTTCGTGAAGGACGCCGACAATACCGACCGGCTGCAGATCAACGCGCAGAACTGCGTGCACTGCAAGACCTGCGACATCAAGGATCCGACGCAGAACATCGTCTGGGTGGTGCCGCAGGGCGGCGAAGGGCCGACCTACCCGAACATGTAGCGGTGACTGCTGGGCCTGCAGCCCAAAGGCGGTCAGAACCAACTCCGAGCGCACTTCTCGTACGGGACCAGCGTTTTTGCGATTCAGCAAGCAACCAACCGAAAAGAAAAACCTCCGGCAATACTTTGATTCTACGGAGTTAAGTGCTTATTTCGGCGTTGCTCTTGTTTTTTCCGCGCACAGCGCAGATATACATTGCTGCAGTGCAGCATAGCCATAAATCCTCCGCTCAAACGGGCTGCAGCGTGCCCGCCGCGATTTCATGGCCGCTGGGTGTGGACCACTCGATCACAGTGCACCCGATCGTTCCGGAGGACGCGCCGCTCACCCGGGAATTCTTTGATTCGCTCTCCGCCGACTCGCGCTACAACCGTTTTTTCGGCACCGGCATCACGCTGAGCCCGCTCGGCTTCCGGATATCGATTCACGAGGGGTCTCGCGAACTGCGCTGCGCGGTGCTGGAACTCTAACGGGAAACCCTGCTCGCCGCCTGACCTCGCGCAGCACAGCGGGTTAGTATCGCCACCCCGCCCCGCGAAAGACCTCCCGACGTGACCGACGCCCGAACCCGGATGCTCTCGGGTCCGATCCTCCCGACTCTGCTGCGGCTGTCGGTTCCCAACATGCTGGTGATTGGCGCCCAGGCCGCGGTGAGCATCGCCGAGACCGGCTTCGTCGGGCTTCTCGGCACCGAGCCATTGGCCGGTGTCGCGCTCGTCTTCCCGTTGGTGATGCTGATGCAGATGGCCTCCGCCGGCGCGATGGGCGGCGGCATTTCATCCTCCATCGCCCGCGCGCTCGGCGCGAAACGCACAGCCGACGCCGAAGCCCTCGCCTGGCATGCCCTGCTGATCGCGCTCGCAATCGGCGCCGCGTTCTCGATCGTGACACTCGGCTTCGGCCCGCTGATCTACCGCTCCATGGGCGGTCAGGGCAAGGCACTCAATGCGGCGCTCGTCTATTCGAACTGGGTCTTCGGCGGCGCGGTACTGGTGTGGATCATGAACAGCCTGGCGAGCGTGCTGCGCGGCACCGGCGACATGCGTACACCGGCGGTGGTTCTGGTCTGGGGCGCGGTGGCGGTGATCCCGCTTTCGCCCCTGCTCATCTTCGGTGCGGGCGGGTTCGATGGCCTGGGCGTGCGCGGCGCCGCCATTGCCTACATCGCCTATTACGTCATCGGCAGTTCGATACTCGCGTGGAAGCTGTTGCGTCCGGGAAGCGCGATCCGGTTAAGACCCGTCTCGCCGAAGTACACGTTCTTCATCGACATTCTCAAGGTCGGCGTTCCGGCCTGCGTGCACGCGATCCTGATCAACCTGTCGGTGGCGGTCACCACCGGGTTCGTCGGCACCTACGGCACCGCCGCGATCGCCGGCTACGGCATCGGCGCGCGCCTTGAATACCTGCAGATTCCGATCGTGTTCGGCTTCGGCGGCGCGCTGGTCGCAATGGTCGGCACCAATGTCGGCGCCGGGCAACGCGAACGCGCCCGACGCATCGCCTGGATCGGTAGCAGCTTCGCCGCCGCGGTGTGCGGCGGCATCGGGCTCATAGTCGCGATCGCGCCGCATCTCTGGGCGGACTGGTTCTCATCCGATCCGGCGGTGCTCGCGATCGCCTACCGCTACCTGCACATCGTCGGCCCGGCCTACGCCCTGCTCGGCCTGGGCATGGCGCTCTACTTTTCCTTCCAGGGCACCGGCCGCATGGTGTGGCCGCTCGCCTGCGTCGGAGTGAGGATGGGCATCATCGTGATCGGCTGCGCGCTCGCAAGCCGGGTATTCGACCTCGGCGTGGACAGCCTGTTCGCGGTCACCACCGGGGCGCTGCTGGCCTTCGGCGCGATGTACGCCTGGGTGACCGCGAGATACTTCGCGGTAATTCCAATCAAGCGTTAAAACTGTTCTTCGGACAAGGCAAGCACACCGGTCGCACCCTGGGTAATCGTGTCGCGAAGCCCCGGCGCCTGCGACAGCACATGCTCGGCAAAGAAGCGCGCCGTCGCGATCTTCGCTTCGCAGAACGACTTGTCACCGCCCGCCGCCATCACGCGCTTCGCCGCGAGCGCCGCGCGCGCCATCTGCCAGCCGCCGAGCACGATGCCCATCAGCTTCAGGAACGGGACCGATCCGGCGTACACCGCCTTGATGTCGTCCTTGTTGGTCGCAACGATCCAGTCGACACAGTCCGCAGCCGCCGCCGCGCCGGCTGCGAGTGATTTGCGGATCGATGCAACATCGTCACCCGGCGCCGCGGCGAGCTCCGCCACGGTGGCGCTGATCATTCCGAGCACCACCTTTGCGGTCGCCCCGCCCTCGCGCGCGATCTTCCGCCCGACGAGGTCGTTGGCCTGGATGCCGGTGGTGCCTTCGTAGATAGTCGTGATCCGTGCATCGCGAAGATGCTGCGCCGCGCCGGTCTCCTCGATGAAGCCCATGCCGCCGTGCACCTGCACGCCGGTGGAGGCGATCTCGATGCCGGTCTCGGTGGACCAGCCCTTCACCACCGGGATCATCAGGTCCACGAAGGCCTGATGGCGCTTTTTCTCGTTCGCGTCCGGATGCCGGTGCGCGATGTCCATCGCAGCCGCGGTGACGCAGGCAAGCGCGCGCATCGCCTCCGTCTGCGCCTTCATGCTCATCAGCATCCGGCGCACGTCGGGATGGCGGATGATCGGCACCGACTTCCCGCCCTCGACAAGATCGCGGCTCTGGATGCGGTCCTTCGCGTACGCGAGCGCGCGCTGGTAGGCGCGCTCGCCGATCGCCACGCCTTCCAGGCCGACTGCGAATCGCGCCGCGTTCATCATGATGAACATGTATTCGAGGCCGCGATTCTCCTCGCCGACGATCGTGCCAATCGCTCCGTCCTTCTCGCCGTAGATCATCACCGCGGTCGGGCTCGCGTGGATGCCGAGCTTGTGTTCGAGCGAGGCGCATTTCGCGTCGTTGCGCGAACCGAGGCTGCCGTCGTCGTTCACGAGGAACTTGGGCACCACGAAAAGCGAGATGCCCTTCACGCCCTCGGGCGCATCGGGCGTGCGCGCGAGCACGAGGTGAACGATGTTCTCGGTGAAGTCGTGTTCGCCGAAGGTGATGAAGATCTTCTGGCCGCGAATGCGATAGGTGCCGTCCGGCTGGCGTTCCGCTCGCGTCTTGAGCAGGGCAAGGTCGGTGCCAGCCTGCGGCTCGGTGAGATTCATCGTGCCGGTCCACTCGCCCGACACCATCTTCGGCAGGAAGGTTTTCTTCTGCTCATCGCTGCCCTTGAGCAGCAGCGCCTCGATCGCACCGCCGGTGAGCAGCGGGCAGAGCGAAAACGACAGGTTGGAGGACTTCCACATCTCCATGACCGGCGTGGCCACCAGCTTGGGCAGGCCCTGCCCGCCGTAGTCCGCCGGGAACTGCAGCGCGTTCCAGCCGCCCTCGACGAATTGCCGGTAGGCCTCCTTGAAGCCCTTCGGTGTGGTGACCTTGCCGTCCTTCAGCACCGAGCCTTCTGTATCACCGCTCTGGTTCAGCGGCGACAGCACCTCGGTGGCGAAGCGGCCGTTCTCCTCGAGGATCTGTTCGACGAGTTCAGCATTTACGTCCTCGCAGCCGGGGAGCTTCGCCACGTCGCCCAGCCCGGCGAGTTCCTTGAGCACG
>CANIEV010000231.1 GCA_947466535.1 Betaproteobacteria bacterium | reverse complement strand
GGCGAATGCCTTTGACAATTGGTGCCGTGCAGACACCTCATCCGCCGATTTGGTATGGCGTGCATTCCGTTGAAAGTGCCGAACGTGCGGCGCGACGCGGTTATCACCTTGTCAGTCTCGACAAGGTGGATGAGACGCGCGCATATTTCGACCGGTATCGTGAAGTCAGGAATGAAACGAGCGCCGAGAACGGCAATGGCACCGGTATTCCGAAGCTCGGCTTCAGCAACTTCATTGTCGTGGGTCGCGATGGCGCGAAAGCGCGGGAGGTTGCGCGTCGCGCCTACAGCCGCTGGCACCAAAATTTCTATTACACCTCAAGGACACACGGTTACGAAATCACGCTCGGACGGCCGGCGGAGTTTGACGAGATGTGCGCGCAGGGCAAGGCGGTCGCGGGCACGCCCTTCGAAGTGGCGGAGTCGCTCAAGGGGAAACTCGAGGGCTCCGGGGCCAATTATCTCGTCGGTCAATTTGCATTTGGTGATCTTTCGCTGACCGAGACCCTGGAATCGGTGCGACTGTTTTCGACTGAAGTGATGCCGGCCATATCGGCGATCCAGGCCTAAAGGCGGCGACTGCCCTTCTTGAGGGTTCGCCTGAGGCGGATAGCAACGTGGATGATCTTGTCCCGGAGGTGGACCGGTTCTCCGTCCGGCAATACCTCGTGATTCAACGTCAGCGGCTAGAATGGGCGCACTCAGGAAGCGCCCGGCACAGGGCGTTCAACCCCTAAGGAGATCCGCCATGTCCAGCCGCCGCAGTTTTCTTGCCGCCACCGCCGGCCTCGCCGCCGCCGGCCTGTCGCCGCGCGTTCTCGCGCAGGGTGCAGGAAAAACAGTGCGCCTGGTCGTGCCCTTTCCCGCGGGCGGTGGCACGGACGTGATCGCCCGCCTGGTGGCGGAGAAACTTCGCGGGTCGTATGCACCATCGGTGATCGTCGAGAACCGCCCGGGTGCGGCGGGACGCATCGCGGTGGACTATGTGAAGGCGGGCGACGCCGACGGTAGCCTGATTCTGTTTGTCCCCGATTTTCTGATGACGGTCTATCCGCACAGCTACCGCAAGCTCTCCTACGATCCGATGCGCGATTTCGTGCCGGTCGCCACAGTAGCGAAATCTGCGCTCGCGCTGTGCGCAGGCCCGGGCCTGCCCGACAGCGTGAAGACCGTGGCGGATTTCGTGCAGTGGTGCCGCGTGAATCCAACCAAGGCGACCTACGCCACCACATCGGCCGGCGCGACGCCGCACTTCGTTGGCGTGATGCTCGCGCGCGCGGCGAATCTCGACCTGACCGCGGTGCATTACAAGGGCGGCGCGCCCGCGTTGCAGGATTTGCTCGGCGGACAGGTGCCGGTGAGCGTGAATCCGGTGGGCGAGATCCTTCCGTTCGCGCGCAGCGGCAAGCTGCGGGTGCTGGCCACCACCGGGGCGGCGCGTTCGCGCTTTCTGCCCGATGCGCCGACGATGGCGGAGGCGGGTTACAAGGATGTGGTGGTCGAGGCATGGCTCGGCTTTCTTGTGCCGGGCAAGACGCCAGCCGATACCGTCGCCAAGCTCAGCGCGTCGATCGGCGAGGCGATCAAGTCGGATGATGTCATCCAGAGCTTCGCAAAATTCGGCAACGACGTGTCCTATGTCGCGCCTGCTGCGTTCGCGAGCCTGGTGCGCGGCGACATCGAGCGCTGGGGACCGGTTGTGAAGGCCTCGGGATTCACTGCCGACGATTGAACCGGCGTAGCCGAGTAATTGCCCTACTGGAAAAATGCCCCATATGCCAAAGATCCTGCTTTTGAACGGGCCGAACCTGGACATTCTCGGCACCCGCGAGCCTGAAATTTACGGGCATACGACGCTTGCGGAAATAGAAGCCTGCCTCAGGGAGTTGGCGACGAGACATTCGATCGAAATCGATTGTTTCCAGACGAATAGCGAGGCTGCGGCGATCGAAAAGCTGCACGCTGCGCGGGGCACGGTGGATGTGATCATCATCAATCCCGCCAGTTTCACGCCATACGGCATAGGCGTGCGCGTCGCGCTGGCAGCATCACAGGTGCCGTCGATACTGGTGCATATAACGAACATCTATCGACCCGGCAATTCACCCGACATGCAGCGGGATGTCATAGCGCCAGTCGTGGTTGGCCAGATCTGCGGACTGGGTGTTTATGGATATGTGCTCGCCTTTCATGCGGCGCTCCGGCATATCGGGGAAGGGCTTCAAAGCCTGCGCGGGCTCGAAGACTGATTCCTCCAGGGCGATCGATCAAGTGAAACCGCGTCGTTCGCGGTATCGCATGCACCAGGCGTGATCGTCGTTACAGACGTAACGTACGGTGACAATTGCTTTCAGAATGTCACCTTCTTGTGGTCAACACTGCCTGTGTGCCGACGTTATTCGGCATATGCAGGCCCACAACAGGAGATCGCCATGATCACAAGCAAAAAACTGATCTGCACCCTCGCAGCCGGCACCGCGCTGTTTGCCGCTGCTCCGGTTTTCGCCGACAGCTGGCACGGGCATGATCGTGACTACGATCGTTACAGCCGCTATGACCGCTATGGCCGGCACGAGCGCTTCGAGCATCGCCACTATGTGCGCGAATTCGAACCGCGCCGCGTGGTAGTGGTCGAGCGCCCGGTGTACCAGCAGGCGCCGCAGCTCGGAGTAGGCGCGATGATAGGCGCTGTGATCGGCGGCATTTACGACAGCCGGCAGTAGCCCGGGCGATGCTCCGGATTCGGGAGGATCAGTTCCCTGTTTCCGAAGCGCTGCCGCGCAACAGGTCTGCCGCGCCCTGCAGCACCGGAACCGAATCCGGGAGCAGGACTTCAGCGGGCCGCACGTTGTACACCGCGGCGTTTGCCGCCGCATGCGGTGAGCGTCCGTCGGCGAGATCCCCCGCGAGCCTGAGCATCAGGCGGCGGAAGTGCACGATGCCGAGATCCGAGTTGCCAAGGTTTTCCCGCGTGCGGTCGACGATCGGCCCCATGCTTTCCTGCATCGCGGCGTCCTGGTTGGGCACGCCTTCGATGCCTGAAAAACTGACGTTCTTCTGCCGTTCGCGGTCGATCTGATAGTCGTTGTCGCGGTTGAGCAGCGGGCGGTAGTGCTCGTCGAGCGGGCCCGCGAATCCATCGCGGGCGCCGAAGGCTTCGCGTTCCGGCTCCGAATACGGCTGATCGGGATTGGCAACGAAGGCCCAGTTCCAGGTGTTCTCGTCGTCGATCGGCACCCACGCATCGATCTTGTAGGTGCCCGGGCTCCATCCCTTGCGGCCCTGCGTGGTCGGAGGCAGCGTGTAAAAGGGCGGCAGGAACCGGTTGATACGCCAGTAGTACTGCCCCGGATCGGCATTGCGCCGCGCGGTGATCATCAGGCCGTGGTCGATTTCCTTCACATCGAACACCGGATGACGGTCCATGCGCAGGTAGGTTCGCGACGTATCGGTTTTGCTGTCGTGAAGGTAGGAAAGATGGCTGGAGTCGATGCCGCCTTCGGCCGCCTGCGCCCAGTTCGACTGCTGCAGTCGCTTGGTCACGACGCGGTGCGCTCGCGGCAGCCGGTTGAATTCGAAGTCGGGCAAGGCGGGCGCGAGATCGGGCGAACCCATATAGATCCAGACCACGCCGCCGCGCACCTCGCTCGGATAGGCGGTGATGCGGATGCGTTCGCGAAAATTGGTCGCGCGCGGTTCGGTTGGCAGCTCCACGCATTGGCCGGTCACGTCGTATTTCCAGCCGTGATAGGCGCAACGCAGGCCACCTTCCTCGTTGCGGCCGAAGAACAGGCCGGCGCGGCGATGCGCGCATCGCGCCTCGACGATGCCAACCCGGCCCTGCGTGTCTCGAAAGGCGACGAGATCCTCGCCAAGCAGGCGCAGGCGGACCGGCGCACCGTCGGGAACCGCGACTTCCTCTTCCTGCAGGGCTGGCAGCCAGAAGTGCCGGATGAGTTCGCCCATCAGAGTGCCCGGCCCGACGCGGGTGAGCAATGCGTTGTCGTTTTTCGAGAGCATGGTGTCAGCGGCCGAGCTTGTCGCGCACGCTCATCAGCCACTCGCCGGTGGCGCGGATGCCGCTTTCCAGATCGTACTCGGGGACGAATCCGAGTTCGTTCTTTGCAAGATTCACATCGAGCATGTCGCGCTGGCGGTGGTGACGCACCGGATCCGGATCACGGCCGATCTCGAACGCCAGGTCGGGCAGCGCCTTGCGGATCGCGCGCGAGAGATCTTCATTGCTGTAGGGGCGCCCCGAGGCGATGTTGTAGGCGCGGCTCGCCGGTTTTTCCGCGAAGCAGGCAAGCCGCATCGATCGAGCGACATCCTCGACGTAGACCGGGTCGTCGAAGGGCTCGCGGCCAAGGAAGGGCCGGCATTCGCGACCGATGATGCCCTGCTTGAGGTGTTCGCCGATGTCGCGCCAGAGCCCCGGGCCGTAGACGCCGGACAGACGCAGCGCGACGAAGCTCACGCCATGATGCACGGCGTAGAAATCGCCGAGCCATTCGCCGAGCATCTTTGCCGAGCGGTAGAGGAATGTCGGGAAGATCCCGACAGCGTCGGTCTCGCGGATCCGGCTGCCATCACCCTTGCGCAACGGACCGTAGATCGCCCCCGAGCTTGAGAATACGACGCGCCTCATCGAGACTTCGCGTGCCACCTCGAGCACATTGCGCGTCCCCTGCAGCAAAAAGTCGAGCACCTGCGTCGCTTCCTTGCGTGCCGGGTAGGCGAAATGCAGTATCTGCGTGACCTTCTCTTTTCTGCAAAGGTCCGCGAGGCGGCCGGGTTCCGCGATGTCGAACAAATGTGATGGTGTCTTTACCGTGAACAGGGCGAGGTCGTTGGAGCGCGGCAAGACATCCACCGGAACGATGCGTATGCCGTGACGCTCGAAATGCATCGCGGTATGGGTGCCGATGAACCCGTTTGCACCGGTGATCAGTACGGTGACATCGGAATCCGGAGTCGATACGGTCATCTGTCGTCTTTCGTGTTTCTCTGATTGTGTTTCGCCGGACTAGTCCGCCTTGGCACCCGAGGCGCGGATCACCGCACCCCAGCGGTCGCGCTCCTGTTTCATGAACGCGGTCATCTCGGCCGGCGTGCTGCCGATCGAAATCGTGCTGCGGTTGGACAATTGCTCGACTACGTCAGGGAGTTTCATGATCTCGGCCACCGCCGACGACAGTTTGCTCGCTACCGCCGGCGGCGTTCCTGCCGGCGCGACGATGCCGTTCCAGGTCGCCGCGAGATACCCCGGCAGCACTTCGTTGAACGCGGGAATGTTGGGCAGCAGCGGGTGACGCTTCTCGGTGCCTACCGCAAGCACCTTGAGGCGCCCCGCGCGGATATGCTGGAACACGGTGCCGAGGTCGAAGAACACCATGTCGACCTGCCCGCCGATCAGGTCGGTCAAGCCGGTGGCAAGCACCTTGTAAGGCACGTGGACGGTTTTCACACCGGCCATGGAATTGAACAGTTCGGCCGCAAGATGCAGGGTGCTTCCGCTGCCTGCGGATGCGTAGTTTAGCCGGTTGGGGTTGGCCCGGGCGAAGGCGATGAGTTGCTGTAGCGTATCCGCGGGTTGCTTCGGCGGCACTACCAGTACGAGCGGCGTGGAGGATACAAGTGACACCGGGACGAAGTCGTCCGGTTCGTAGGCGAGCTTTCCGTACAGGGCCTTGTTGATGACCAGAGGGGAAGGCGGCGTGTAGAGCAGGGTGTAGCCGTCGGGCGCGGACTTGGCGACGTATTCCGCTCCGATATTGAGCCCGGCCCCTGAGCGGTTTTCCACCACGACCGGCTGTCCCCATTTCGACTGCAGTTTCTCCGCCACGGTGCGCGCGATCGCGTCGACGCCGGTGCCGGGCGCCGAGGGCACGACGAACTTGATCGTTCTCACCGGGTAATCCTGGGCGAGCGCGGCAGCTCCGCTGCACGAAACAACGATCGCCGCGAGGGCGCGGGCAAACCGCATGGATAGTTTCATCTTGACTCTCCTTGTCGGGATTATCGCCTGCCGCGGTGCTGCGGCGAAATCGGTTCGGCCTTGTCGCCGGATTTTCCAGGCGACGCGTCCATGAACAGTTCGGCAACGATGTCGCGCAGCCATTGATGGCCGGCATCGTGATGCGAGCGGCCGTGCCAGAACTGGCTGAACCGCAGTGGCGGCGCGCGAAAGGGTAGCGGCAACATCTTCAGGGGCCATTTCGAGGCAAACGCCGTCGCCGCCCCGCGGGGCATCACCGCGATCATGTCGCAGGCGGACACGATAATCGGCACCGCGAGGTAGTGCGGCAGGTCGAGCGCGATGCGCCGTTTCGCGGCGCGCTTGCCAAGGGCGCGTCGCACCACCGATTCGGTGAGCGAGGGTGCGGCGATGGTGATGTGTTCCGTCTCCATGAACTGGGCCATGG
>CANIEV010000230.1 GCA_947466535.1 Betaproteobacteria bacterium | reverse complement strand
TAGCAACCGGATTGGTGTGACGGATCAGCTCTGCGGAACCGCCAGCGCCGCCGGCTTGCCGGCCTTGGCCGCCTGGATCGCGGTCCACACGCGCGATGGCGTTGCGGGCATGTCGAGGTGGGTGACGCCGACCGGGCGCAGCGCATCGAGGATGGCGTTCATCAACGTCGGCAGCGATCCGGTGACACCGGCTTCGCCCACGCCCTTGGCGCCGAGCGGGTTGGTGTCGGTGGGCACCGGATGGTCGAGCAGGGTGATCTTGCCGAACATGCCGGCCTTGGGCATCGGGTAGTCCATGTAGCTGCCGCTGAGAAGCTGGCCAGTCTGCAGGTCGTAGTGCGCGAATTCGCCGAGCACCTGTCCCGCGCCCTGGGTGAGGCTGCCGTGCATCTGGCCTTCGACCAGTTGGTGGTTGATGATCGTGCCGGCGTCGTCGCAGGCGATGTAGGACAGGATCTGCACGGTGCCGGTGTCGGGGTCGATTTCCACTTCGGCGACATGCGCGCCGTAGGGGAAGGTCGCGCCGACCTTGGTGTTGCTCTTTGTGTCGAGCGGGTGCGGGCTCTGGGTGGCGAATTTCTTCGCGAGCGAGACCAGGCTCACCTTGCGATCGGTGCCGCTGACGCGGTATTCGCCGTCGTGGAATTCGATATCGGCTTCCGCGGCTTCGAGTTCATCCGACGCCAAGGCCTTGCCTTTTTTCACCACATCGTTGGCGACGACGAACATCGAGCCGCCGGCACCGTGCGTGGATCGGGACCCGCCGGTGCCGCTGCCGGCGAGGCGCATGTCCGGGTCGCCTTCCTTGAGGCGGATGGACTCTACCGGTACGCCGAGCACGCCGGCGACGATGTTGGCGTAGGTGGTCTCGTGACCTTGTCCGGTTGCGTAGGACACCGCGTAGAGCTGGATGTTGCCGTCGGGTTTCCAGTTCAGCACCACCTCGTCGGCGGGGCCGCCCATGCCGGTGGATTCGATGCAGGTGGCAAGTCCGCGGCCCAGCAGCTTGCCACGAGCTTTCGCTTCCGCGCGACGCTTTTCGAAAGTCGCGCTGTCGCTCCACTTCGCCTCGACGAGCGCGTCCTGCATGGCGGCTTCCGGCTCGCCGCAGTCGTAGACGATGCCGTTGACCAGGGTGTAGGGGAACTTCGAGGGCGTAATCATGTTGCGGCGGCGCACTTCGGCCGCATCGATTCCGGTTTCGATGGCCACCTGGTTGACCAGGCGCTCGAGGATCGCGGACATGATCGGGCGACCGGCGCCGCGGTAGGCAGCCATCGGCGCGGTGTTGGTGAGGATGAACTGGTTGCGGGCAGATGCGACCGGCACGTCGTACAGGCCGGTCATGCAGGCGGTGACGCGGCTGTTGACGAAGGCGCCGGTGGGGGCGACGTAGGCGCCGAGGTTGCTGATGAAGTTGAAACGCAGCGCAAGAAAGCGCGCGTTCTCGTCGATCGAGGCTTCGCCGGTGGCGACCACGTCGCGGCCCTGCTCGTCCGAAAGAAACGCCTCGCTGCGGCTGGAAATCCACTTGACCGGGCGGCCGAGCTGTTTCGCCGCCACCATCAGTGCGCAGTACTCGGGGTACACCTGCGAGCGCACGCCGAAGCCGCCGCCGACGTCGCCGCCGATGATGTCCAGCTTGTCCTCGCCGATGCCGAACACGCCGCAGATCTGGCCGCGCAGGCCGTTCACCCCCTGGGTGCAGGAGTAGAGCTGGTAGTAGTCCTTCGATGCGTCAAACACCGCGATCGCGCCACGGGTCTCCAACGGACTCGCGATGACGCGATTGTTGTAGATCGAAAGCCGCACTACCATTTTCGCCGCCTTGAAGGCTGCGTCGGTCTTGGCTTCGTCTCCGGGGCCGAAATCGAACACCCGGTTGCCTGTGACCGTGTCGTGCAGTTGCGGGGCATCGGGTTTCATCGCATCCACCGCGCGCACCACCGCGGGCAGATCCTCGTAGTCCACCACAAGTGCTTCGGTCGCGTCGAGCGCGGTCACCGCCGAATCGGCGATCACCAGTGCCACCGTTTCGCCGACGTAGCGCACCTTGCCGATCGCAAGCGCGGGACGGAACGGGTTGTTGAGCGGCTTGCCGTCGCGGCCGTTGACCGCGAGCGCTGCGGGCAGGGACTTGAGGCCGGCCTTTTTCATGTCCTCGCCGGTGAGGACGGCAAGAACGCCCTTCATCGCGAGCGCGGCCGAGGCATCGATCGAGCGGATAACCGCATGCGGACGATCGGCGCGCAGGAACACCCCATGGACCTGGCCGGGCAGGTTGGTGTCGGCAATGAAGCGGCCGGCGCCGGTGATCAGGCGCTGGTCTTCGAGGCGGCCCTTGATCTGGGGGAAATGCAGAGTCTGGTTGTCCATGCGGGTGCTTTTCTCGACAGGCTGGAGGAAAGCTCTGATTTTAACAGGGGGAGGGGACCCCCTTTACCCTGGAGGCCGCAAAAGGCAGATTGCCGCGTCGCCTGCGGCTCCTCGCAATGACGGGGAATAGGTCATTGCAAGTGAAGCGACGCAATCTCAGAGCGACCGAGCGCAGCGAAGCAATCCTGGTCCGATTACCCAGGAGGCCGCAAAAGGCAGATTGCCGCGTCGCCTGCGGCTCCTCGCAATGACGGGGAAGGGGTCATTGCGAGCGAAGCGAAGCAATCTCAGCGCGACCGAGTGAAGCGACGCAATCCTGGTCCGATTACTCGGAAGGCCGCAAAAGGCAGATTGCCGCGTCGCCTGCGGCTCCTCGCAATGACGGGGAAAGGGTCATTGCGAGCGAAGCGACGCAATCTCACTGCGCTCGAGTGAAGCGAAGCAATATCAGTGCGACCGAGCGAAGCGAAGCAATCCTGGTCCGATTACTCCTCCGCGAGCTTGGCTTTCCGGATGACATCGGCCCACTTGTCGGCTTCGCTACGCAGCAGGGCGCCGAACTGCGCGGGCGTGCCTGGCAGGGGCTCGGCGCCGGTGTCGGCGAGTTTCTGCAGCAGGGCGGGATTGGCGAGCAGCTTGTTCATCACGGCGTTGAGCTTGTTGACGATCGCCGTCGGCGTGCCGGTGGGCGCGACGATGCCGATCCAGGCGGCGGCGTCGTAGCCGGCAATTCCCGATTCGCCGATGGTAGGCACCTCGGGCAAGGACTGGAAGCGCTTGTCGGATGCGACGCCCAGCGCACGCAGCTTGCCGGCCCGGATCTGCTGTTGCGCGGTGGCGAGGTCCTGGAACATCGAATTCACCCGGCCGGCGATGATTTCCTGCATCGCAGGCGCGGCGCCCTTGAACGGAACATGAATCATGGACAGCCCGGTTCGCTGCGAAAAGAGTTCCATCGCGAGCTGGTGCGAGCTGTTGAGCCCGGGCGAGCCGAAACTCACCTGGCCCGGGCGTGCTTTCGCGTAGGCGATGAATTCCTGCACCGATTTAACCGGCACGTCCGGGGCGACCACCAGAAGAAGGAGGTAGCGTGAAAACGAGCCGACCGGGGTGAAGTCGCGGAAGGTGTCGTAGGGCGTTTTCTTGCTGATCGCGGGATTGATCGCGAAGGTCGAGCCGCTGGAGAGCAGCAGCGTATAGCCGTCGGGCGCGGCCTTGGCGACGATTTCCGCGCCGATGTTGGTGGCGGCGCCGGGCTTGTTGTCCACGATCACCGTCTGGCCGAAGCTGTCGGTCATCGCCTGGGCAATCGTTCGTGCGGAAAAGTCCGTGCCGCCGCCCGGGGCGAAGGGCACGACCATGCGGATCGATCGGGTGGGGTAGTCCTGCGCGAATGCCGTGCCGGAAGTCAGCGGGGCGGCAAGCAGGGTTCCGAGTGCTGCGGCAATCAGTGTGCGTTTCATGTTTTCTCCTTGGATGATGCGGCCTCCGTAGTCCCCGGGGGTCCGCTCTTGTTGCGCCGAAACATAACGAACCCGGGATCAGGCTACCTTGCGCTGTTCCACCGCCGCGTTGAATCGCGGCAGGACTTCCTCCGCGAACATCCGTATCGAACGCGTCGCCGCTTCCGCCGGCATTCCGCCGAAATTCTGCAAAAGCACGAAGTGGCGAATGCCGACGTTGTAGAGATCGAGCATCTTGCCGACCACAGTATCTACTGAGCCGAACAGCGCAAGACCGCCGCTCATGACTTTTTCGTAGGTCTGGTGCTTGGCGCGCTGACGGGTGGCTAGATAGAGTTCGAACGCGGGCTCGGCATGGATGCGCGCTTCAGCGTCGGTGGTGGCCACATGCGCGTGGAAGGCGGCCATCGCGTCACCGCCTTCCAGACGGTCGCCGCCCGATGCGACATGTTCATCGTAGCCGCGGCGGAAGTTGGACAGTACCTCGCCCACCTGCGCCACGCGCTCGAGCTGACTGTAGGGCACCATGACCATGTTGTTGCCCTGACGGCCGACGTAGTAGGACACCTCGGGTGCACTCACCGCGACGTACATCGGAAGCCCGTTGGCCTGCACCGGTGTCACGCAGAGCTGCACGTCCTTCACCGTGTGGAATTTCGCATCGAAGCTGAATTTCTCGCCGGTCAGCGCGCGCTTGAGGATCGCCATTGATTCGTCATAGCGCTCGCGTTTCTCCGCCGGGTTGACGCCGTAGCCGTCGAATTCGTGCTTGAGGTAGCCCGATCCGACTCCCAGGGTCACGCGGCCTTTGGAGAGCATGTCGAGCATCGCATAGCTCTCGGCGACATCCAGCGGATTATGGAAAGTGAGCACCGAAATGGCGGGCCCGAGGCGAATGTTCTTCGTAATCGCCGCGAGGTGGCTCAGCATCACCGTCGGATTGGGAATCGCGCCGTAATGGCTGAAGTGGTGCTCGGCGACGAAATAGCTGTCGTATCCAAGCTTGTCCGCAAGCACGCATTGCTCGATCGTTTCGTCATAGAAGCGGTTCAGCGTGCGCTCGCGTTCGGGATAGTGATCCTGCACGGAGAAGATCGAGAGACGGATCGGGCCGGCGGTGCTGCCGGCGCGGGCGGGGGCGGCTTGGGTCATGGTGCGTCCTGTGTTCTGTGTGAATGGATGAATCAGGAAAAAATCAGGCGATCGAGGTCGGGTAGGGACTGGTATCGGCGGTTGCGATCAGCTCGCGGGCCAGTCGTTCGGTGAGTTCGGTGCGGATAGCGCGAGCGCCGGAGTCGTCCCAGAGATTGACCAGCTCATGCGGGTCGTTCCGCAGGTCGTAGAGCTCGCCCCATGCTGTTTCGTCGTACATCGAAAGCCGGTGGGAGTCCGTGACCAGCGTGCGCAGTCGCACGCGGGTCTGAAAGTTGAAGTACAGCCGCTGCCTGTCGTCCTCCACGAGCACCGCATCGCGCACCGATTGCGTCGGGTCGTCAATTACCGGCAGCATCGACTTGCCCTGCATGCCGTTGAACGCCGGCACACCCGCTCGCGCTAGTACGGTCGGGGCGATGTCGATGCTCTGCAGCAGGGCGCCGGTCGTTTTTCCTCCCGTAGCTGCGGTATCACGCCAGATGAACGGGATGCGGATCAGGCCCTGGTAATGCATCGGGCCCTTGAGCAGCATCTGGTGATCGCCCATGAAGTCGCCGTGGTCGGCGGTGAAAATCACCACCGTGTCCTTCGCGAGGCCTGAGGATTCGAGCTCGGCAAGCAGCCGGCCGACGCCGTCGTCGATCGTGCTGATCGCGCAGTAGTTGAGGGATATCGCCTCGCGCGCCTCGCGTTCGCTGCAGGCGAACGGCGCCTGGCCGGTTTTTACCGCTTTCCCCGCATCGCGCGTTGCCCGGGCGTTGAGCAGGTGGGCGGGCGTGTTGAGGTGTTGTGCCCGATAGGAGTGAGGGAGTTCCACATCGTCGGGCGAGTACATTCCCCAGTACTTTCCCGGGGGCGAATACGGGTGGTGCGGATCGGGGTAGGAGCACTGAATGAAAAACGGCTTGCCCTGCCGTTTGCTCTCCCGCATCTCGGCGATGGTGCGATCGGTGATCCAACTCGTCGGATAGAGTTCCTCGGGCACTCGGGTGCGCCAGGCCTGCCCGAGTTTCGCAAGCTCGATTTCCGGCGTCGGGATGGCGTTCTCCGGACCGATCAGCCGGTCGGCATCCGGGATCTGCGCGCGAATCCAGCGCCGCCAGTGCCCGAACTGCGAGTCGCTGTGCATGATCGACAGATCGGCGCGTTCGAAACCGTAGTAGGGATAGACGAGGTCGTGCTGCGGATTCTCTTCCCAGAGATTTTCCATCTCCTGTCCGTGCGGGCCGCCATCGGGGCTGCGCGCCTCGCGCGGTAGCCGCTCCCCGGGCAGCGGGTACTGGGCCGGGTGATTGTGGATGCACTGCAGGTGCGATTTACCGACCAGCGTGGTGCGGTAGCCGGCAAGCCGAAGTTGATCGATGAACGTGGTTTCGGTCATGTCGAGCTCGATGCCGTTGTGCCGGACACGGTGCTGCGAAGGCATGCGGCCGGTGACGATCGAGGCACGGTTCGGGCTGCACACCGGGTTGGCCACATGGAAG
>CANIEV010000229.1 GCA_947466535.1 Betaproteobacteria bacterium | reverse complement strand
ACTCGCCCCCGGATCCCCGCCGCGAAAGCGGAACTCACCGGTGAGCGACGAACTCTTCCACGGCACCTGCTTGTTCGCTGTCGTGCGCGCCACACCTGCGGTTACCCGGGTGAACACGCGGTCGATGTCGGTGTCCGGTTCGCGCAGGCTGCGCAGAAGATTTTCGGTAAACACGCCGTTGCGCCCGCTGCCGTCGGCCGCCACCGATCCCGGGGCAGTGGCAAACGCAACGAAGCTCCCCGCCGGCGCACTCATTTGCGCCAGGCCGCTCGCCGCCGAGCGCCAGCTGCGGGCAAACGGATTGTTCCGGCACGCATCGAGGATCACGATGTTCACCCGGTTGCCCGCATCCTCCATGGCGGAAAGGACCCGGTTTGCATCCACCGCTTCGTCTTCGAGTTCGAACTCCTCGCGGATCTCCGCGTTCACCGGAATCAGGAAGTTGCGCCCTTTCGCCTGCACGCCGTGCCCGGCGAAATAGAAAAGCCCCACCCCGCCTTTTTTCAGGGACTGCGAAAACTCCCGGATCGCCGAGCGCATGTCGCGCGCACCGGCGTTGGTGCGCAGGGTCACTGCAAAGCCCATGCCCTTGAGTTCCGCGGCAATGTCAGCGGCATCGTTGACCGGGTTGCGCAAGGGCGCATCCTTGTAGGTGGAATTGCCGATCACCAGCGCCACGCGCTGCTCGCTCGGCTGCGCCTGCACAACCGACAGCGTGCGCTGGGCAAAGGCCTGACCAGCAAAGGACAGCAAAACAGCCACCACCAGGGAGATGCCGAAATTCACCGCGAACGTCCTCGAACAAGACATCCCATAGTATAGATGGGGAGGACGGCACCGCCTTGACCCGCCGCAGACAGAGAATCGGGGGCCGGCACCGCGGCGGCTGCCCACCGGCCAGGGACGCATGAGGGACCGCGGATTTCGCCCTTGATCTCCCGCACTTGCCCTGCCCCCTGCATCCTGCCTGCGCCTGATTTGCGCACTTTGCCTTTTAATGGCCAAGAAAAGACGCGTGAAAGCGGTCGAATAGGTTGCTAAAATTAGCAATCTCCTTTCCTCAAGCGACTGGAACCGTCATGGCACACGCCTCCGTACAATCCGATTTGAACTCCAATGACCCGGGCGCCGAGCTGCGCGAGTACCTGCGCGAGCGCATCCTCGAGCGCGTCGGGCAGGCGGGCTACACCGCCTCGCAGGCGGCCGAACAGCTTGGTCTGAGCCGGGCGCAGATGAGCCGGCTCAGGGGCGGCGTGGACGAATTCACCCTCGACCGGCTGGTGAATGCTGCCGCCCGCGTGGAACTCACCGTGCATCTGTATTCGACCCGGCCGTACGCGCGCGATTGACCGGATAATCCCGGGCACGGCGTATCGGTTACGCACACCGCATTTGCACGCGCGTTTGCAAATGAAACCCCCCGATTCCCCGTAGCGGTTGGATAATACGGCCGCGCCGCGAATTGTCAGCCCGGAACGAGCTGACCCGCAGCGAAACTCCGGGGCCGTGTTTCAGCGAGTGCCCGAAATTACAAGGCGTGCGCAAACGGATCGCCAGCGAAAAAAGCGTGTGATCCCGTTTGCGCATTGTTCGAACCAGACCGAACCGTCCCCAATCCGACGGCCGGTTAGAAAGCGGTGGTTGTCCTACTCATGAGCCTGTTCTCAAAACTCTTCTCCGGCCAGATCAACTGGGAAACCGCCAACAGCGTGCAGAAGCTCGCCGCGCTCGACGAGCTGCCCTCAAACGATCCGGTCCTCGGGCAACTCGCGCTGGGTGAGCCCGACGCCGCCGTTCGCCACAAGGCGATTGGCCTGATGGAGGCCGCCGCGCAATTGCAGCTCGCCAGCATCGTGCTCCCGGGAGACGAGGACTGCCTCGCCGCATCGCTTGGCGAGCGCATCGGCGAGGGCGGCATTGCCGTCGACGACGCGCTCGGTGCGCTTGCCTCCGCTACCGCCGGATTCCGCATCGCGCTGATTGCGCATGCGAAAAGCGAGCCCCTCGCGCTCGCGCTCACCGCCTCGCTCGCAAGCGATGCGCAGCGCGCCGAGATTGCCCGCGGCAAAGGCCTGATCGATGCCCGGATCGCCGCGGTGGGCGGCATTTCGGAGGTCGACCTTCTGGAATCGATCGCGCAGGAATTCCGCGACAAGCAGCGCGGCATCTATCGGGCTGCACGCGACCGGGCCGATGCCCTGCTCGCGGCGCGCGAGACGCAGCGTAAAGCACTCGAACTCTGCGAGCGCCTGTCCGGCCTGCTCGCGCGCAACGGGCTCACGCTGAGCGCCTTCACGCTCTTGGAGCGCGAATGGACGGCGCTCGCGCCGACGCCCGCTCTGGACGCCGCAGAATTTGCCGTGCTGCAGAATCGCTATGCGGCGCTCAAAGACGAGGCGCGCGGCCTGCTGCAATCCCAGAGCGAGGTGCTGCGCGATGCAGAACGGCTGAAGACATCGCTCGCGGACCTCGCCGCGCGTTGCGAAGCGGACGCGGCGGTCGAACCCGAAGGCCTTGCCGCGCTGGTCGCGGAGCGCGAGGCAGCGGCTGTGCGGCTTGCGCACCCCGGTTTGGCCGCGCTGCCCAAGGAACGCGAACCCATCGCCGAGCGGATCGCCCGGATCGTGGAACGTCACGCGATCCTCGCGGTCGAGAGTGCCGCGCTCGTCAACGCGCGAAAGCTGGTTGAGGACCTGCGCGCCGACCCCGCTGTGCTCACGCCTGCATGGCGTACGGACTACGCGCGCCAGTCGGCGATCGTGCGCGCCTCGCTGCGCGCGCCGATCGAGGAAGCCGCCACTGCACTGCGGTCAGTGATCGACACCGCGGCGCGCGAACAGGCGGACGCCGAGCGCTCGGTGGAACAGGGGCACCGCGCGGAGATCGAAGCATTGATCAAGCTGATGGAGCAACTTCTTGACAAGGGCCAGCACCAGCAGGCCAATGACACGATGGCAACGCTTGTCGAGAAGCGCTCACAGACCACGAATGCGCGCCCATTGCCCGCGGCCATGGAGTTCCGCCTCAAGCGCTGCCAGGACCGCTTGGCGAAGATGAATGAATGGAAGCGATTTGGCGATGCGCAGGCGCGAGAAGCGCTGTGCCGCGAAGCGGAAGCACTCGCCAAGCGCGTCGCCCGGCAACAAAAGGCGCTGATCGCCGAAACGACGCCGCAGGCCGATGCTGCGGTGATCGATACTGCGATGGTCGCAGCACCGGTGGACGATGCCGCGGTGGACGAATCCGCAGTGGACGATACGATTGGCATGAACGAGGCCACGGCCCCGGCGGTGGAAGCGGCTACCGCTTCGCTGGTGCAAACGCCGGCAGAACCGTCCGACGAAACGGTGCCCGTGCCGGTGGCAGATTCGCCGGACACCGATGCCCTGCCGCAAGCCACCTCGGAATCAACGACTGCGGAAACGCCCGTCGCGAGCGACGGGACGGCACCGACGGCCGAAGCACCGACGGAAGTCGAGGTCGAGGTCGAGGCCGTCTCCACCGCCACCGAACCCGAAACGCAGACCGCGGCCGAGTCCGCCGCCGCGGAAGCTGCAGAAGCCGCCCTGCCCCCGCTCGCGCCGGAGGTGGTCGCAGCGGCAGTACGCGACATCCAGGCGCGCTGGGCGAAGCTCGACAAGAGCCAGGGGCCGACGAGCAAAGGCCTGCATGGCCGGTTCCGCCGCGCCTGTGACCGAGCCTACGCGCCTGCAAAAAAACACTTCGAGGAACTGGAAAAGCAGCGCGAGGCCAATGCGGAGAAAAAGAACGCGGTGATGGAGAAGCTCGCCGCGCTGAACGAACGCATTGCCGAGGGCGCCGAGTGGGGCAAGATCCTCAGCCAGCGCGGCGAGCTGGTGAAGACCTGGTTCGACGCCGGACCGCTGCCGCGCAAGGACGCGAAGGCGATGCAAAAGCGCTTCGACGCGCTGACCAAGGAAATCGACCGCAAGCTCGATGCGCAGCGCGCCGCCGAACGTGCGCGCCGGCGCGAGATGATCGACCGCGCCCGCGCGATCGCCGAACGCACGGCCGAGGGCGGCAGTATCGCGGCGATGATCGCCCTGCAAAAGCAGTGGCAGGAGACGATGAAGGGGGCGATACGCCTGCGCGCGAAGGAAGACCAGACCCTGTGGGAGGAATTCCGCGCCGCGGGCAATGCCCTGTTTGGCAAGCGCGATGCGGAGAAGGCCGCGCTCAGCAACGAGCGCGATACGCAGGTGGCGGCCCGACGGGTACTGGTCGAGGAGATGCAGTCGCTCGCCTCGGGCAGCGACGCGGCGGCGGTCCGGCGCGCGATCGACGACATCGGCTCGCGCTGGAATACGATGGAATGGCCCGATCGCAAGCCGCTGCGCCAGTGGGAGCAGAACTTCTCCAACGCGCGCAGCGCCGCAAGCGCGCGGATCGCGGAACTGCGCGGCGAGGCCGAAAAAGGACAGCGCGCGGCGGCGGCAGCACGCCTCGCGGTGGTGGAGCGCGCAGAGCAGGCGCTGGGCGATGGCACCGTGCCCGATATGGACGCGGTGCGTGCCGAAGTTCAGGCGATGCTCGCGGACGGCGAAAAGCCGGATGCGCGCGTTACCGCGCGGCTCGCCTCGCTCGAGGCCGCCGCGAAGGCCGGCCCCGATGCATGGCGGGCAAAGTCCGAGAAGACCCGCATCGAGCGCGATGCGCTGCTGCTGGAACTGGAGATCGTGCTCGACCTGCCCTCGCCGCCGCAACTCGAGGGCGAGCGCCGCATGCGCCTGCTCAAGCGCCTGGCGGAGAGCAAGAATTCTCGCTCCACGCCGCCGCTGGCTGCGGCCGATGCGGCGAAGGCGGTCGAGCGGCTGCTCGCGCTGCCGCTTGCGATGCAGGACGTCCATGCGCGGGTGGACGCGGTGATCGAAGCGACAAGGCGAAAATCGAAGTAGCGCCCAACGTGGCGCCGCGAATCAGCGTTCCGGTCTGGCGCACCGAAGTGGGTCTCTACGTTCGGACCGCGCGGCCCCAGCGTCCTCGGCGTCGCCTGCGCCGGCTGGCATTGCGCACTTTTATATTTTCAGGCCTAGTATCCGCGCGGGAAAGAGGCAAGATCGGTTGCTGGATTTGGCAACTTCTGCCAATTGTCATTCGCAACTGATCAGGCATCGGCAATAGCCACGGACCGCAGGCCGGAGAAGCAAACCACCGCCGCGAGCACGTCCCGCGACACGGACAAAGCTCAGGTGTTCGGGGCGGTCTTGCTCGCAAGCGAGATCGCCGACGCCTCACGCGACAGGGCGACCGCTTCGGCCGCGGCGCTTGCCGCCGCTGCGGCAGCCTTGGCGGCCTCGGCCGCGGCCTGAATCGAGACTTGCTCGGTATGCGCCGCCGCCGCCGCGGAACACACGGCCGCGGACTCCGCCGCCGCCGACGCCGATGCCGCTGCGGATGACGCCGCCGCCCATGCCGCATCGGCCGCCATCTGCGCTGCCGGCTGCAGTTCGCTATCGACCGCGGTTTTTGTGGCGATGAGCGCGCAGTTGGTGGCCGCCAGCGCCAGCTTTGCCGACGCTGCGGCGCGGTTTGCCGCGCCCGCCGCGCTGACAGTCAAGCCGCTCAGTGTCACCAACGAGGTGGCGTATTTATTGGTCACCTCCGTGTAACTCGACCTGAAGGCGAGGAATTCGTCGCGCAGGTCTTTCACTTCACCCCTGACACGTTCGATTTCATTTTCAACCATGACGGCCCCCCCCTTGAGCTTTTCCGACTCGGTGCCGTGTACGCGACCGAACCTAAGCCAATTTACCCTTGTGGTTTGATGTGCGGGTCGAATCGAAATTTCAAGCCCCCAGAGGCGGGATGCGTGCGGTGGCCTTGCACGGTTCATGCCGCGGCCGTGTTTTTAGTCGGCGCGGCGAACGGCAGGTAAATCGTGAACACCGAACCCGTGCCCGGTTCGCTCTGCACCGTGATCGCGCCGTTATGGCTCTGGATGATGCCGTACACCACCGACAGCCCCAGCCCGGTACCCTCGCCTACAGGTTTTGTGGTGAAAAAAGGCTCGAAGATACGCGCGACCGTGTCGGCGTCCATGCCGTACCCGGTGTCCTCCACCACGATCCGCGCCACGCGTCCCGGGGACATTTCGTGCATCGCCTGCAACCGCGGATACACCGCAACGATCTGCGTATCGAGCAGCACCATATCGAGCCGCAGGCCGATGCGCCCCGGCCCGTGGGGCATCGCGTGCAACGCGTTGGTGGCCAGATTGATAATCACCTGCTCGATCTGCGAGGCATCGGCCAGGACCGGCGGCACATCGGCATCACAGTCCAAATTTAACACCAGGCGCGCGGGAAGCGTGGCACGCAGCAGGCGGGCCGCCTCCTCGAGGACCGGGCCGAGCGGGATCGGTTTTCGGTCCATCGGCTGGCGGCGGCTGAAGGACAGGATCTGACGCACCAGGTCACGGCTGCGCCGGCCGGCTTTGATGATTTCCTCCAGGCTCTCCAGAACTCTCGCATT
>CANIEV010000228.1 GCA_947466535.1 Betaproteobacteria bacterium | reverse complement strand
GTATAGGCGGAGAAGGATGCAAGCAGCGCGCCGCCGCCGGGAAGAATGCCAAGGAACGATCCGAGGATGGTCGAACGGATGATCGGAGCAATGCAGACCTTGATGTCCTGCGCCGAAGGCAGCAGATCGGACACCTTGGTGGACATTACATTCCGCCGCTCCTCGGGATTCTCGAGGTTGGTGATGATTTCGGCAAAACCGAACATGCCCATCGCCACAGTCACGAACCCGATACCGTCGGACAGTTCCGAGATACCGAAATTGAACCGGGCGACGCCCGAGTTCACGTCGGTACCGACGATGCCGAACAACAGCCCGAGGATCACCATTGCGATCGCCTTGACGAGCGACCCGTGCGCGAGCACGACCGCAGCAACCAGGCCGAGCACCATCAGCGAGAAGTATTCGGCCGGGCCGAACTTCAGCGCGACTTCAGCCAAGGGCGGCGCGGCCACCGCGATGATCAACGTGGCCACCGTGCCGGCGAAGAACGAGCCGATCGCGGCGATGCCGAGCGCGGGTCCCGCCCTGCCCTGCTTGGCCATTGCGTAGCCATCCAGGGTAGTCACCACCGACGAGGTTTCACCCGGCATGTTCACCAGGATCGCGGTGGTGGAACCGCCGTATTGCGCGCCGTAGTAAATGCCGGCAAGCATGATCAGCGCCGAGACCGGCGGCAAGGTGAACGTGATCGGCAGCAGCATCGCAATCGTTGCTACCGGGCCAAGGCCCGGGAGAACGCCGACCAGCGTACCGAGAACGCAGCCAATCAGGCAGTACCAGAGGTTCTGCAGCGACAGCGCAACCGAGAAGCCGATACCGAGGTTTGTTAGTAGCTGATCCATGGTCTTAGTTCCACTCAGGCCAGATGTTGAACGGCAGACCCAGCCCCTTTATGAAACCGAAGACCGAGAACAGGGCGAGCACGATAAACAGGTAGGTCACTTCCTTGAACTTGAACTCCCTTCCGCCAGCCGCGGATCCGAAGATCAAGAGCAGTGTGGCGATTACCATGCCCAAGGGCTTGAGCGCGTAGCCGTACACCACCGTGATCAGCATGATGATCGCAAGCGACCTCGGCCCCCAGGTGGCGAAGAACAGTACCAGTGCGACAGCGACAAACGCCTGATGCAGCACCGGATGGATCGCGGTGATGGCGGCCGCGCCCCAGTAGGCGATCGCGCTGACGGCCAGGAAGGCGACGAACACCCAGGACCGGAACGGGAACACCCGGATCGGATGCGGGATCTTCGAGATGAAGGCACGCAGCAGCACCATGCCACCGAGGATCGCGAGCATCCCGCCCAGAAGGCTCGGGAAGTACGCCGGGCCCATCCGCACCGCCGTGCCCATGTTGTAGTTCTTGGAGGCAATCATGAATCCCAGACCGAGGCCGAGAAACATCAACCCCGCCCAGAGATCCTTGCCGTTTACGATTTTCATGCCATACCCCTCCTGCTAAAGGACGCGGGATTGTGCCATATTCCGCGAGCGAAGTAGAGTCCTGTTATACCCGGCGAAAGCCTGGCGAACGACAGTGCTCAAAATAAGTGTTCGAAAATCCGGGATTCCGCGCGAAACTACTCACGGTCCCGGTCCATGTACCGCAACAACTTCTGACTCGTCTGGCGCAGACGCTGTGAGAGCATCAGCACCAGTTCCATCAAAACCTTTGCGCCGAGAATCGGCTGCTCGAGGATTATCCGCGCGAGGCTCTCGCGCGTGAGCACCGCGAGCAGGCAGCGCTCGGCGGCGCTGCAGGTCGCGAAGCGCGGTTCGCCGTCTATCATCGACATTTCGCCCACCGTGTTGCCGGGGCCGAGCGCCGCAATCAGACGGGGGGAATTCCAGCGGTCCTGCTTGAACACCTCAACCTGCCCCTCGAGAATCAGCAACATGAAATCGCCCGCCTCGCCCTCGCGCACGATCTCCTGCCCTTCGTCCGCGCGGTAGGCCTGCATGAAATGGCTCAGCAGCCGAACTTCGGCGAGGTTGAAATTTTCAAACAGGGGCGAGTAGGTCACCAGCGAGTGCATCTGCTGGGCGAACTGGGTCGCGTCTCCGAGAAGCTGGAGCTGCGGCAGTCGTGTGCGTTCGGAGCTTTCGGCCATACCGGGCATCAGTCGTTGGAGTTATACCGGGGCAGAGCATTCGCCGCATTATGCCTAAGGAATCGCTGATCAAGTCCAATTTCGAGGCTTGAAGGTTCAGCGTTCCCTCTGGGATGGGGGAGTTACGAGGGGGCGTAGCCCCCTTGTTCAGTGGCTCCCTAATTACCCATGGGATGGGCTATACGCCCATGGGCTAGGCTATAAGCGCGACGGTCAGCGCAAGCCACGCCACCACAGCACCGATAAGGTGCGGGTCACGGAGAAATTCCAGCGTCGGGTCTCCTCCTCCGCCGCGCCGGTAGAGAACGAACAGGTATCGAAGGAGTCCGTAGGCGACGAGCGGCAGGGTATAGATCAGCTTGTCAGTCCCGTGTGTGGCGAACGTCATCGGATCGATGGTGTAGAGGCCATAGGCGATGAGTGCCCCTGCGGCGCAGATGCCGATCATCCGGTCAAGCAACGCCGGCGTGTAGCTGTCCAACGCGCGCCGGGCGCTGGCGGGATCCGCGCCGGCATCACCACCGATTTCAGCGCGGCGTTTGGCGAAACCGAGGAACAAGGTCGCCATGAATCCGCAAAGCAGCAGCCAGCGCGAAGGCGCAATCTCCAGGCCCATGGTGCCCGCGAGCAGGCGCAGCATGAATCCGCTTGCGATGATGAACACATCGAGCACCGCGACATGCTTGAGCCCGGCGCTGTAGGCGGCGTTGATCACCGCGTACGCCGTCACGATCAGCAACGCGGTCATCGATACCTGCGCCGCCATCGACAATCCGGCAAGCGCAAGCAGCGTCGCGAATATCACCGCGCCGACCACTCCTACCCGACCGGAGGCGATCGGCCGCTCGCGTTTGCGCGGGTGTGCCCGATCGGCGGTGCGATCAGCGACATCGTTCAGCGAATACACCGCACTCGCCATGCAGCAGAACGCAGCAAACAGCGTCACCGCCTGCCCAAGCAACAGCGGGTTGCCGAGCGCATGCCCGAACAGCACGCCCGCGAACACGAATCCGTTCTTCACCCACTGGTAGGGTCTTGCGAGCCGAACGTATGCCACAAGCGTGCCTGCCATGCCCCGCTCGCCGCCCGCCATCAGGGCCTCGCCGGGCAGTAGCTGCCAAAGTACCGATCGCAGAACACGCAGCCTCCCTGGGAGAGATAGGCGGGAATACGGTACCAGTGATCGCGGATCGGCACGAGCACCGCCTCGCGGTAAGGCTCATAGCGAAAGCCGCGTCCGATGACCAGGTGAAAGTCGACGCCCTCGATGCTGAAGGTGCGCGATTCGACCTGGCGGAAATACGGCGCGTACTCCTCCGCCGCGCTGCCCTGACTGGGAAGGCGGCGGCGCAGGATCACCGCGTCCTTTCCGTCCCAGACGCGAAAGTCGGTCACCAGATCATCATGGCGTGCATGCGAGGACCCCGCACCGAACACCGCGACGTTCGACCCGGCGAAAAAGCTGAGCGTGGTCGCCGCCGAATAGCCATCGGCCGCAAGCAGGGCTTTCCCGTCGGCAGCATCGCGCATCTGCGCGAGCACCGTCGCAATGCGCGCATGGAACACGACACCATCGTAGATCTTCGCGGAACGCCACGCCTGCAAGGGCATAGCCGATGCGGCGAGTATCGCGATCACATGCAGCAGGCTGAGCACGCCGAGGAACTTCACCGACGTGCGCAACTGCGCGGCATCGAGCGTGAATGCGGTAAATGCAAAAAACAACGGCACGAACGACCAGAGCCAGTGCAGTCCGATCAGCTTGACGGGCGACAAGAGCGCGAACACACCAAGCGGCAGGAAGCACATGAGCGCGAAATAGCGCACGCCCGGCTCGCGCAGCCGTCCGGCTGCCGCGCCCCTCGCCACCTGCACGAGGGCAGGAACCGACAGCAGGTACAACACCGTGATCGCAAACAGCAGCGGTGTCTTCCACGACAGGCCCGCATCGCCGTGGCGGTTGTAGACATTGAACATGAAGTTCGCCCAGCAATGCTCGTAGTTCCACGCGAGATTCACCAGACCGAACGGCACGGAGACGGCATAGGTGATGGCGATAGCCCCCCAGGGCCGCTCGCCCTTTCGGGCAATCAAGCAATGACCGAGCAGCGCAAACGCCAGCAGGGCGGAGAAATACTTGGAGAGAAACGCGATGCCGAGAAAGAACCCCGCCGCGGCGAACCAGCCCGCGCCGCCGGCGGTGGACAAGGCGGACATCACCGAAGGCAACGGACCGTAGCGACGCAGCCCCTTCTCCAGTCCCTTCCAGTAGCACAGCGCGCAGGCAAGCGACGACAACACCAGCGGGGTGTCGGTGGTGATGAAGATGTTCCACACATGCAGCGGCACCAGCAGCAGGGCGAGCGCGGCAAGCAGCGCTCGCTCCTCGCCCGATCGGCGCAGCGCGGCATAGAGCATCCACGCCATAAGCGCGGGGGCGAGCACCGCCGGCAGACGAAGAGCCCAGGCCTCGCGCGTCAGCGCGACTATTGGCGCAAGCAGCCAGCCCACCATCGGCGGGTGGTCGTAGTAGCCCCAGGCAGGATGCTCGCCCCAGAAGATGAAATAGGCTTCATCCCCGGTCATCGGAAATACCGACGCGAGCCAGACCTTGAACAGGGTGATCAGGACTGCAACCGCCATGACCCGGTATCCGAGACCCCGCATGTCGGTCTTCGAACTCATGCCGCCGACCCGAGGCTGCGGACGATCAGCGAAATACCGGCAAGAATGAGGATCACGTAGATGGCCCGGCGTATCTGCGCTGTGGGCAGCCGGTCATGCAGGCTGTTTCCTATCCACAGGCCGATCAGAAGCGATGGCATAAGCCACAGGGCGAGGAACAGCAACCCGGGTTGCGCGAACAATCCCGCGATCCAGAAAGCGACAACCCGCCCTCCGCCATTGAAGAATATCGTCGCCATGATCGTCGCCCGCATCTCTTCCTTGTCGTGGATGCGGCTCGCAAGATACACGACGATGATCGGCCCGCCCGCGCCGAACATCGCTCCCGCCGCACCGGTCGCGATGCCCAATGGCGCCACCCACCCCACCGCGAGCCTGCGCGGTATCCTGCCCGGACGCAGACCGTACACGCCGTTGTAGAGCACAAAGAGCCCGAAGGCAAGGATCAGCCAGCGCTCGGGCACATCAACCAGTACCTTCACACCGATCATCACCCCGATCAGCATGAACGGGCCGATAAGCAGCACCTCGCGCCAGCGCACCTTGCGCCACACTTTCGTGCCGAGCAACACGGTGGCTACGAGATCGAGCGACACCTGCAGTGGCAGGATCATGCGCAGCGGCAGCATGTGCACGTAGCTCGGCCCCGACAGCAGGGTCGAGCCGAACCCGGTCAGGCCGTAGATCACATACGCCAGAACGCAGATGAGCGGCGCGAGCACGAGCATCGTACCCGGCAGCGCATCCCAGGACGCGGCAACCCACGCGGCAAGCGCGGCCGTCACGCCCGGCTTCCGACGCCCGCCTTCACCACCGTTCCTAGAAGCGTGTTGAAAAAGGGAGCTACGCCCCCTTTTAAATCCCCCAAATCAGGTCTGCCGAAAACCGCTTCCCTCTGAACGACAGTCGCATCGAATTGATTTTTCATCATCGGGAATCGTTTCTCAACAGATTGCTAGCGCTTCGCGCGGCGCTTGCGCACCGCCTCGGCCAGATTGTCCAGAAGCGGTACGCTGTCCTCCCACGAGATGCATGCATCGGTGATGGAAACGCCGTACTTGGGCAACTGGCCGTCCACCAGGTCCTGCTTGCCTTCGTTCAGGTGCGATTCCACCATCACGCCGGTGATACGGTGGTCGCCGTCGGCCACCTGACGCGCGATGTCGGCCGAAACCTCGATCTGCCGCCGGTGGTCCTTCTGGCTGTTGGCGTGACTGCAGTCGATCATCAGCTTGTCGTCCAGCCCGGCCGCGGTGAGGGACTTCGCGGCCTCCGCCACGCTCGCCGCGTCGTAGTTCGGCTTCTTGCCGCCGCGCAGGATGATGTGGCAATCCTCGTTGCCGCGCGTCTCGACGATCGCCACCTGGCCGTTCTTGTGCACCGACAGGAAATGGTGCTGCTGGCGCGCCGCGAGGATCGCATCCACCGCGATCTTCACCGTGCCGTCGGTGCCGTTCTTGAAGCCGATCGGCGCCGACAGGCCCGAGGCGAGTTCGCGGTGCACCTGCGACTCGGTGGTGCGCGCACCGATCGCCCCCCAGCTGATCAGGTCGGCAATGTATTGCGGCGAGATCACATCGAGGAACTCCGACCCCGCCGGCATGCCAGCCTGGTTGATCTTGAGCAGCAGGTCGCGCGCGATGCGCAGGCCCTCGTTGATGCGGAAGCTTCCATCGAGGTAGGGGTCGTTGATCAGGCCCTTCCAGCCGACGGT
This sequence comes from Betaproteobacteria bacterium, assembly GCA_947466535.1. GTDB lineage: Bacteria > Pseudomonadota > Gammaproteobacteria > Burkholderiales > SG8-39 > CAMBSA01. The sequence continues at coordinate 27 of CANIEV010000228.1, read as the reverse complement.
GGTGCGCGGCTTCTCGAAATAGACCCG
>CANIEV010000227.1 GCA_947466535.1 Betaproteobacteria bacterium | reverse complement strand
CGCTTCGATGAAATCTTCTTCGTCGATCTGCCCAAGGCGCCGGCGCGGCAGGACATTCTTTCGTTGCACCTGAAGCGTCGCAAACTTGACCCGTCGAAGTTCGACCTTGCCGCTCTCGCGGGTGCCTGCGAGGGATTCTCGGGCGCGGAAATCGAACAGGCGATCGTCTCGGCGCTCTACGAGGCGCACGCCGGGAAAGTGCCCCTGGCGACTGCCCATGTGGCAGGAGAGCTTTCTCGCACCCGGTCGATCTCGGTGGTGATGGCGGAAAAAATCGCCGCGCTTCGCGCCTGGGCGGCGGAGCGCGCGGTGCAGGCGGACTGAACGCCCGACGCTCAGTCGATTGCTAAATTCAGCAATCGAATTTTCCGTTTTGACGCGCCGATACTGGGCCTGAAAACAGGAAAGTTCGCAATTTACCGCGCACCTCGCAGCGTAGCCTCAGAATCCCACAGGCAGACTGTCCCGGCGCGAGTCCGAGGATGCGGCGTAGCCGTCGGGCAGGCGGTAGATGATCTGGCTGCAGCCGAAGTCCATGTAGCCCTCGGGCAGCTCGGTGATGTTGTGGCCACGCTTTGCGAGTTCTTCCTCCACGCCCGCGGGGAATGCCTCGATGTTGATTTCCACGCCCTTGACGATGCGGAAGCGCGGCCCGTCGATCGCCGCCTGCGGGCTCTGGCCGTAGTCGGCCATGCGCACCATCAGCTGGGCGTGGCCCTGCGGCTGCATGTTGCCGCCCATGAGGCCGAGCGTCATCACCGGCTGGCCGTCGCGCGTGACGAATGCCGGAATGATGGTCTGGAACGGCCGCTTGTTCGGCGCCACTTCGTTCGGATGGCCGGGCACGAGGTTGAAGCCCGAGCCGCGGTTCTGCAGGCTGATGCCGGTGCCCGGCACCACCACGCCCGAACCGAAGCCCATGAAGTTCGACTGGATCATCGACACCATCATGCCGTCCGCATCCGCGGCGGTGAGATATACGGTGCCGCCCTTGGGCGGTTCACCGTGGCCGAAGTCCTGCGCCTTTTTCATGTCGATGAGTTTCGCGCGCGACTTGAGGTAGGCCGGGTCGAGCATCGCATCCGGCTTGAACGGCATGAAGTTCGTATCCGCGACATAGCGATAGGCATCGGCGAAGGCGAGCTTCGAGGCCTCGATCTGCAGGTGCACGCTGTCGGCGGAGTCGAGCGGGTAGGACTTCATGTCGAAGTTCTGCAGGATGCCGAGCGCAATCAGGCAGACGATGCCCTGGCCGTTGGGCGGCAGCTCGTGGACCGTGTAGCCGCGGTAGTCCTGGCGCATCGTATCGACCCAGTCGATGGTGTGGGCCGCAAGGTCGCCGCGGGTCATCGCGCCGCCGCAGGCCTTGGAATGGGCTTCCATCTTCTCGGCGTATTCGCCGCGGTAGAAGGCTTCGCCCTTTGTCGCTGCGATCTTCTCCAGCGTCACCGCCGCATCTACCATGTCAAAGATTTCGGCGGGCTGCGGACCGCGACCACCGGGCATGAAGTAATCCGAAAATCCCGGCTGGATCTTGAGTTCTGCGACCTGCAGGCCCCAGCGATGCGAGACGAAGGGCGAGATCGGAAAACCGTTTCGCGCGTAGTCGATCGCGGGCTCGAACAGCTTTTCGAACGGCAGCCTGCCGAATTTCCTCGACAGTTCCACCCAGGCCGAGACCGCCCCCGGCACCGTCACCGCGTTCCAGCCGCGGGCCTGCATGCCGCCGAGCTTCTTGAAGTACTCGGGTGTCCAGGCGGCGGGCGAGCGGCCCGAGGCGTTGAGACCGTGCAACTGCTTGCCGTCCCAGATGATCGCGAAATGGTCGCTGCCGATGCCGTTGGAGATCGGTTCCACGATGGTGAGCGTGATCGCGGTGGCGACCGCCGCGTCCACCGCGTTGCCGCCGGCAAGCAGCATGCGCAGACCCGCCTGCGAGGCGAGAGGCTGCGAGGTGGACACCACATTGCGCGCGAAGGTGGGCCGGCGCTGCGTGAGGTAGGGCGTCGTCCACTTGAACGACGGGGCGGGGGGGGACGTATCGGGCATGGAGGAATCCGCGAGAATTCCCGGCACTGTTTCTCGGTGCCGGGCGAAAGCGTAGGAATACTGCTGTGGGATTAAACTTGGCCAAGCATAATGGACTGAAGGTGCACCGGCAACCCGACGCCCGCTTCGAATGGTTCGCTTCCTCTGGGACATCCGGATGGCAATTTTTCGCTCGCTGATCAGGCTTTCTCTGTGCGCGCTCGCCGCGTTCACGGCGAGCACTCATGCGCAGGACCGCGCTGAACTCTACGTTCAGTCCGGACACGGATCGAATATCACCGGCGCCGTGTACACCCCCGACGGACGTTTTGTCGTCAGCGCGGGCGGCGACGCGACGCTGCGCCTCTGGGACGCCCAGTCCGGACGTGAAATCCGCTCGATGCTCGGGCACTCGGCCACGGTCTCTTCGCTCGCTGTCTTTCCCGACGGCAAGCGCGTGGTGTCCTCGTCGTTTGATCGCACCGTGCGCCTGTGGGACCTCGAGACCGGTCGCGAACTCCGGACCTTCAACGGCCACGAAGACTGGGTGAACCGGGTGGCTGTGTCGCCCGACGGCAAACAGGTGGCCTCGGTGTCCGGGGACTTCACCCTGCGCATCTGGGACCCGGAGACCGGGCGCGAACTGCGAAAGATATCGAACGTGCATGACGACTTTGTCAGCGGCGTTGCGTTCTCGCCCGACGGCAAGCTGATCGCCACCAGCAACATCTCCTCGGGACGCACCCGCCAGACGATTGCACTCTGGGACGCGGCAAGCGGTCGCGAGGTGCGCCGCATCTATGTCTCGTACCCGCAAAAGCCCGGCCCGCGGGGTGCGGGCAAGCTTGCGTTCTCGCCCGACGGCAGACAGTTGCTTGCCAGCTGGACGAGCGACATGAATATCGCCTGGGTCTATGACGTAGCGACAGGCAATACCGTCGCCGAATTGCGCGGCCACACCGATGCAACCAGTTCTGTTGCCTTCTCGCCCGATGGCAAGACCGCGCTCACCGCCGGCTTCGATGCCACGGTCAAGGTCTGGGACACCGCCAACTGGCGCGAATTGCGCAGCTTCAAGGCGCACGATGCCTGGGTGGCCTCGGCGGTCTTTTCACCGGATGGCGGGAAGATACTGACCGCGGGCTTCGACGGGAGGATAAAGACCTGGGACGCGCGCGCCGGCGAGCAGCTGGCGGTGTTTCAGGGCCTGTCGCTGGGCAAGAGCAGGCTCGCGCTTGCCGGCAACCTTCTTGTCAGCGCGGGCGAGCGCGGAACCGTGCAGACCTGGAACATCGATCAGGCGAAGCTGGCCTCGACTTTCCCGGGGGCGTTGGATGAGCCGCGATTCATCTTCACGCCAAACCGGCGCGGTTCGATCTCCGGTTTCGGCGAGCAGGGTGTGCCGCAAACCGCGAACATCATCGCGTCGGGGCGTGCCGCGGCTTATACCCCGGAGGTGAATCGGTTCGTCATCGGAGGGCTCGCCGCTTCGCCCGACGGCGCGGTGCTTGCGATCGCGGGCATCGACAACGTGATCCGTTTTGTAGAGGCCCGCAGCGGTCGAGAACTGCGCCGTGCCAACGGCAGCCACGGCAACTACATCACCCGGATCGAGTATTCACCGGACGGAAAGCTGCTTGCGAGCGCGAGTGATGACCGCACCGTGTTGCTCTGGGACGCGGCCACCGGCCAACGCATTCGCGATCTCGGCGGGCACGAGGCCGGGGTGACGTCGATTGCCTTTTCGCCCGACGGGAAACGCCTGGTGTCGGGCAGCTACGACGGCAAGGCACGCATCTGGGATGTCGCGGGAGGCCGGGTACTTGAAACGCTTGAACCCGGCCGCGGCGGCTTGCCGGTTGCGGTGGCCTGGTCCGCCGATGGCAGGCTGATTGCCACCGGCGACACGCAGAAGCGCGTGACGCTATGGAGCGCGGAGAACGGGCGACAACTTCGCGTGCTCGAAGGCCACGGCAACTGGGTAAGGTCGCTGGCATTTTCTGCCGACAGCGCCGTGCTGTTTTCCGGTGCGGCCGACGGACAGATACGCAAATGGAGCACCGCCGACGGCAAATTGCTTGCGACACTCGCGGCGCAGGCGGCAAGTGTCAATGCGCTGATCCTTGCACGGGACGGGCGGCTCTATTCCGCGGCGATGGACGGCTCGATCGCGATCTGGGATTCGCGCACCGACCGGCTGTTGTCCACGCTGGCGAGCTTTGCCGACGGCGAATGGGTGGCGCTGACGCCCGAGGGCTATTTCAATTCGTCGGAGAACGGCGCGAAGTGGCTGACGGTGCGCTTTGGCAACCGGGCCGAGGGGCTGGACCAGTTCCAGGAAACCTTCTACCGGCCGGATACGGTGATTGCTTCCCTGCGCGGTGCGCCGCCGCCGGTTACGGTGGCCGCAGCGCCCGCGCCCGCGCCGGTGCCGCCTCCCGTCGTGACCGCGCCGCCGCGGCCCCCGGTCGTTCCGCCGGTGGCGGTCGCACCACCGCCCGCACCGGTGCCTCCGGTCGCAGTTGCGCCGACGCCTGCATCCGCGGCGCCGCCGGCTGCGGTGGCCGTTGCACCTGCGCCTGTGGCCGCCGTACCTACACCCGCTTCCGTGCCTCCCGTCGCCGTGTCACCGGCACCCGCGCCGCCCGTTCCGCCGCCGGTCGCGGTCGCCGTCGCGCCCGCGCCTGCTGCTCCCACACGCATTCCCGGCTCGCAACGCATCGAGCAGATCAGGCCTGCGCCGACGATCGCGCTCATCGATCCGCCGAAGTCGGTGGCAAGCGATCAGTACACGCTGCGCCTGCGGGTCGCGGACGGGGGCGGAGGGGTGGGCGATGTGCGCATCTATTTGAACGGTTCGGCGGTGGTGATGGAGCGCACCCGCAGCCTGCAGGTCACCGCAGGCGCCGGTCAGGAGTTGAGCTACCCGATGCGTCTGGTCAACGGCAGGAACCTGATTCGTGCGGTGGCGTTCAACGCCGACAACACCATGCAGTCGCGTGACGTGACCCATGAACTCGAGGCCAAGCTCATCACCGTTCGCCGACCGTCCCTGCATGCGGTGGTGATCGGCATCCAGCAGTTCGAGAACCCGCGCTTCAACCTGATGTACGCGGAGGCCGATGCGAATCTCTTCGCCGATACGATCCAGGCGAAATCGCAGGGCTTGTTCGAGACGGTCAACGTCACGCGGCTTGTTGGCCGCGAGAACACCACCAAGGCGAAGATCGTTGCCGCGCTGGAGGAGGTCAAGTCAAAGGCCGGGCCGGAGGACCTGTTCGCATTCTTTGTCGCAAGTCACGGCACGGTGGACGAGGGGGATTACTTCCTCATCACCTCGAACGTGGGCTCGACGTCGTCGCTGCGCCTGCGCCGCGATGCGATCAGCCAGAGCGAGTTGCGCGACCTGCTTGCCAACGTGCCGGCGACCAAGAAGCTGATCATCCTCGACACCTGCCATGCCGGAAAGCTCGGCGATGCGCTGCAGGTGGCGATGATGACCCGCGGCATGAGCGAGGAGACCGCGCTCAAGGTGCTGTCGCGCGCGATGGGCACGACCATCCTTTCAGCCTCGACATCGCTGCAGGAGGCGGTTGAGGGTTACAAGGGTCATGGCCTGTTCACCTACGTGATCGCCGAAGGCTTGAACGGCGCCGCGGATGCGGACAAGGACGGCTTCATCAAGACCACCGAGCTGGCCGACTATGTGGACAACGAAGTGCCGGAACTCGCCGAAAAAGTGTTCAAACACAAGCAATACCCGGTGATTTCACCGAGCGGCCAGGGCTTCCCGCTGGTGCGAGTACGGTAGCGTACATAGCTGAAACTGGCCCGACCCGGTTGACCAAGGGGCGCACAGGCAAAAGCCCTTGAAATCCTTTAACATTATGTGACTTTTGGCCTCCAGCCTTGCTCCTGCGTGTTCCTGGGGGGCGGGCCGGTGCGTTTGTTCAAGTGTCAGGGGGCTTTCTCAGATGGTTCGTGTATTCACGTTTTTGCTCGTGTGCATCGCAACGCTTGCGCAAGCGCAGGACCGCAATCTCCAGGTGGAGAAGGGTGGGGAGCGGCGCATTGCGCTGGTGATCGGCAACAGCGCCTACAAGAGCTCGCCTCTGAAGAACCCGGTGAACGATGCGCGCGCGGTCGCAGGGGCGCTCAGACAGGCGGGGTTCGAGGTCACGCTGAAGGAAGACCTGAATCAGCGCGCCCTGTTCGAGGCGGCACGCGAATTCGGCAACAAGCTCAAGGAAGACGGCGTGGCCCTCTTCTACTACGCCGGCCACGGCATGCAGGTGCGGGATAGAAATTACCTCGTGCCGGTCGAGGCGGATATCCAGAGCGAACTCGAAGTGCCGTATTCCAGCCTCGATGTGAATTTCGTGATGGACGTGATGAGCCGGGCGCGAAGCCGGATGAACCTGGTGATTCTGGATGCCTGCCGCAACAACCCATTTGAGCGCCGCTTTCGCGCCGGCCAGGGCGGCGGGCTGGCGCAAATCGATGCGCCGAAAGGAACCCTGATCGCCTACT
>CANIEV010000226.1 GCA_947466535.1 Betaproteobacteria bacterium | reverse complement strand
GTGGAAGCTTCGCTCGCAGCGGAAGTCTCTGAAGCAGCGCGACTCGCCTATCTTGCTGTCGGCGGTAGCAGCTATGCAAGAGTAGACCTGCGCCAGCAGTCCGAATCCGGACGGGTGTGCGTTCTCGAGGTCAACGCAAACTGCGGACTGACCTCCGATGACCAGTCAAGCGCCGGTGCGATTCTCGGTTTTGCGGGGGTCAGCCTGTCCGATTTCGTTCGCTGCGCCCTGCGGGAAGCCTGGATGAGGTGCAGGCCCGGAATCCCCCCGCCTCTCTGAACTTGCGACTGATATGGCGCGGGGATTCCAGGCTATGCACGCCGGGAACTCGCCTCAGGCCGTGGCGTCGGGCTGATTCGAAGGCTGCGCCTTTATGAATGCGTCCAGCTTCATGCAGTTCTCGTGAATACGCATCACCGTCGGGTACGTTCCAAGGTCGCATTTGTAGCGCTGCGCGTTGAACACCTGCGGTACAAGGCTGCAATCGGCCATGGTGACCTGCTCACGGTAGCAATAGGTGCCATGCTTGGCGTTGGTCTTCAGAAAATCTTCCATCATGGCGAAACCGTCGGCGATCCAGTGCCGGTACCAGGTGTTCACGCCCTCCTCGTCAAGTCCGTAGGTGCGCTTTATATGGCGCAATACGCGAAGATTATTGAGCGGGTGTATTTCGCAGGCAATGATCTGCGAGAACGCCCGCACATACGCCCGGTCCAACGCTGAATCAGGAAGCAGCTTGGGTCCGGGATGTGCCTCGTCGAGATACTCGAGGATCGCCAGCGACTGCGCGAGCAGATTGCCCCCGTCATCCAGCGTGGGAACGAGCCCGATCGGGCTGATCGCCTTGTACCCGGGGTCGAGATTCTCCTGCTTGGGCAGGCTGATCAGTTCGGGGTCGTAGGCGATTCCCTTCCAGTTCAGTGCGATGCGCACACGAAACGACGCCGAGGAACGGAAAAATGTGTAGAGCTTCATCATTGGTATCCTGGTTCGGGCCACCTCCACTGTCGCGCGAAATTGCTCGAACGGCTCGACAGATAGGGGCGGCGGAAAGTGGGTTTGCCGGCGCGGCGAAGGATATAACGAATCCGTTCAACCCGGCTGTCACCACGGGGGACGCTGTGACCGCATCACTGCCGTAGACAGCCGCGCGCGTCGGGCACCTCATGCTCAGTTGTCGAACGGTGACTGCTTTCGTTCCGCTTCGCGCAGGCGCAGCACGCGGCGTTGGACCTTGCCGGTCGTGGTCATCGGCAGCGCATCGATGAATTCGATCTCCTTCGGGTACTCGTAAGGAGCGAGCTTCCCCCGCACATGCTGCCTGAGTTCCTCGGCCAGTCCCTCTGAAGGCTCGTGTCCCGGTGTCAGAACAACGTACGCCTTGACGACCGCACCTCGCTCCGAATCCGGGCTCGGAACAACCGCGGCGTTGGCCACCGCCGGATGCTTCACCAGGCAGTTCTCGATTTCCGACGGGCCGATGCGATATCCAGCCGACTTGAATACATCGTCCGATCGCCCCTGGTACCAGAGGTCCCCGTCCTCGTCGCGATACGCGAGATCGCCGGTGCGACACCAGCGCCCCGTGTACTTGGCATCGGTGGCCGCCTGATTCCTCCAGTAGCCCAGAAAAAAAACCGGATCGATTTCGCTGCCTTCCCCATGCCATGCGGCGATTTCGCCAGTCTCACCGTTAGACATTTCGTTGCCCGCATCGTCGATCACGGCAACCCGGTGCCCGGGGTACGGCCGTCCGATCGAGCCCGGCTTCGCGGGCCATTGCGTATGCGAGTTACCCACGATGTAATTTATTTCGGTCTGACCGAACATTTCATTGATGGTCACCCCGAGCGCTTCCTTCGCCCAGGCGCACACCGTCTCGCCTACCGACTCGCCCGCGCTCATGATCGAACGCAACGCGAGAGCATGCTTATCCCTCGGCCTTGGCACCTGCTTCATCATCATCTTGAGTGCAGTCGGAAAGATGAAGGTGTTTCGAACGGCGTACTTTTCCATCAGCCAGAATGCCCGTTCGGGATCGAAACGCCCCCGGTAACCGAGTATCGGATAGCCGTGATAGAGAGTGGGCAGAAGCGCGTCCATCAGTCCACCTGTCCATGCCCAGTCCGCCGGCGACCAGAACATGTCTCCCGCCACCGGAAACAGGTCATGCGAATACACAAAGCCCGGTAGGTTTCCGAGAAGGGCCTGATGAGGCATCAAGGCCCCTTTGGGCGGCCCCGTCGTTCCACTCGTGTAGATGATCATCGCCGGGTCCGACGCGCCGGTATGCACCGCCGTGAAAGTTCGCGATGCGCGCGCCAACAACTCGTCCCATCCGTGCACGCCGGACTCTCGCGCTCCCGCCACTCCAATCACATGCCGGAGCTGCGAAAGGTTTCGTCGGACCGGCATCAGACTGGATAGCGACGCCGGATCGACTATCGCAACCGATGTCTCGCTGTCGGAGAGCCTGAACTCGAGCGCATCAGGCCCGAACAGGATCGACAGGGGCATGGCAATGGCCCCCATCTGGTAACAGGCAATATGCGCGATGGCCGTTTCGGGGCGCTGTGGAAGAATGATCGCAACCCGGTCGCCCTGCCCCACCCCCAACGCCGCAAGTGCGTTGGACAACCTGTTCGCTTGTTGCTGAAGATCCCAATAGGTCCAGGCCGAGCTCGCACCGTCCTCGTCCTCCCAGTACATCGCAAACCGGTGACGATCAGTCGCCCAGCGACTGCAGCAGGCTTCGGCAATATTGAAGTCCCGGGCGATTTTCCAGCGAAATGTTTCATGTATTTCGCGGTAACGATCCTGCACGGTTATCTCCTTACCGTGTGCCCCGAGCAGCGGCGGCATTGAACACCGGCAACGTCCTGCGTCAGTCTAGTTCAACTGGCGGACTCGCTGCTCCACAAAGCCGGCAAGGTCCGGCCCGAGGTTTCCAATAGCCTGTGCTTGCTTGAATGCTTCAAGGGCCTCCGCACGGCGGTTGAGCGCATGCTGCGATATGCCAAGCCCCGCCCACCATGCCCCCGCCCTGGGAGCCAACCGTAGTGCTGCGGTATAGTCGCTTACCGCATCGGCGTGGCGGTTTAGTCGCTGGTACAGTGCCGCTCTGAATGCCCGGAAATTCGGATCCTGGACACCCGCCTCTGCATAGCGTTCCAGAACCGCAAGGCCACCGGCCGTATCGCCAAGCTCAACCTTGACACGTGCGCTCAGAAGCGCAAGCCTTGTCTGCCGCGGGTCGAGCGCGAGTCCCTGTTCGATGATAGGCGCTGCTTCTTCGTGGCGCTTCGCCTCGATCAGCAGTGCAACCAGCGTCTGTCGTGCCGCTTCGTGCGCCGGGAAATGCGTCAACGCCAGCCTGATCGACTCCATGCCCTCGGCCATCCTGCCCTGATTGACCAGTGTCAAGCCGCGCTGATAATCGATTTCCGCCTGGTCGCGCGGAGCTGTGACGCTCGATCGCTTTTCGATTTTCGTGTCCTGCACGGCCGCCGCGCGTGCAACCGGAAGCGTCGGGTCCAGCCGTGGCGCGATTGCGGCCGCCGCGGGAGGAGGATTTACAGCAGGCGGAGTTACTGTTCCGGCAGTCTCTTTCGCCGGACTCTTGGCCCCCGGCTCACTCTTCCTCGCGGCGCGCTCCGCCTTTGGAGGAAGCGCCTCAAGGGTCTGTTTGTCCGGCGTCTTCCGTGCACGAGGTGCAGGAATCTCTGTGAGAATTTCAGTGGCCAGCTTCAGCATGTCAATTTTCGGAGCTTCTGCCGAAATCGCCGGAACTTGGGGAACTGCAACTCCGCTTGCGGCCAAACCCGGCGAGGCCATTGCCGAGTCAACCACGTCCAGTGGTGCGCCCTGCACACTCTGGGGATCTACTACCGTCGGTGCTGGCTGCCTGACCTTTCCTATGGACTGCAATGCGAGGTCGGTCACCACATTCCGCGGCGTCAGTTGCCACATTACCCAGCCAACCCATGCCACAACGAGCAGGATCAGTGCAGCAAGAATCCACCAGAATCCTTCCGAAGCGACCCGAATTCCGGACACGGCACGAACGCGCCCCGCGATTGCGCCCGGGTCACTTGTCGTCGGAATAGCGTTCCGTCGATCGAGTTCCTGAAGCATTTTGTTGATGATGCTCATGCGAATGCCATCCAGCCTATGCCACACGCGGCAATTGCCAGCACCAGTGCAACCGGGATCCAGCGCCTGAACAGCGAACCCGCGGCCGGGGTGTCGGAGACCGCAGCACGCGCGTGCCTCCAGTGAACCCGGTGGCCACCCTCCCCGTATGCAAGCATCAACGCCTTGTTTGCAAGAATATTGATAAGCCGCGGCACACCACCGCTCGCTCTGTATATGGTTCGTTCCGCATAGCGCGTGAACACCGGGTCGCCACGATACCCTGCAACAGCCATCCTGTGCCGGAGGTAGTGCTCCGTCTCCATCAATGAAAGCGCACCGAGATGATGCTGGAAGGTAATGCGCTGACGCAACTGGCGTATCGATTCTTCGGATAGGCGCTCATCAAGTTCCGGCTGGCCGAACAGGACGACCTGAATCAGCTTGCGCTTTTCCGTCTCCAGATTGGTCAGCAGGCGAAGCGTCTCAAGCGTCTCGAGCGGCATTGCCTGAGTCTCGTCGAGGCAGACGATTACACGTTTGCGGTTGCGTGCAGCATCGAGGAGCGCAAGATTGAGCGCCTTGATGATGTGATGCTGGTCGAGTTGCGGGTTGAGCTTTTGCCCGAGCTCCTCCCCCAGGGCAAGCAGCAGCGTTCGAGGCTCGAGATTCGGATTGGGAAGGTACGCAGTGACCCAGGATTCGTCCAGGGAGGCGAGAAACTTGCGGCACAAAAGCGTCTTGCCCGTGCCCACCTCTCCCGTCACCTTGATGAAGCCTTCGCCGTTTGTTACGGCAACCAGGAGGGTATTCAGCGCTTCCTGAATGCTTCGACAGGCATAGAAAAAACTCGTGTCAGGCGTTATGCCGAACGGCTGTTCGCGCAGCCCGAAATGCGAAAGGTAAATCACTGACCGCCGGTCGCTGCCGGTGTGGCACCGCCACCCAACGCCTGAATTCGCTCGCGCGTCTGCTGAATATCCTGATCACCCGTCCGGTCGCCCATGATTATTGTTGGTTTAATGAGCAACACCAATTCTCGCTTTGTCGCCACACGAGCGGTGTTCCTGAAGAGCCCTCCGATACCCGGCATGTCCTGCGCGCCCGGCACCCCCGAGCGGTCATTCGTGAATCCGTATTTCATCAAACCACCGAGTGCAACGATATTTCCATCGCGAACACGGACAACCGCGTCTGTCTCATTGATCGAACTGCTCGCCAACGGAATATTCGCGATTCCGATCGTCGTCCCGAAATTGAATGACTGCGGCTTGTTGGTCACATCACTTACCAAAGGATGGACATGCAGAGTGATATTGCCGTCATCGTCGATCTGTGGCGTCACATCGAGCGACACTCCCGAGAAAAACGAACTGAACGTGGGAGTCAGGTTCACCCCGTTGACACCCGTCGCCGTCGTAAGCGGCGTCACCGTGACATTGGTTACGAAATATTCGTCGGTACCCACCTTGAGCACCGCCTTCTGGTTGTTCATCGTCGACACCCGTGGGCTCGACAGTACCTGTACCGTCCCCTGGGTTTCAAGAAATTGCATGAGTGCGGCGAAATTCGTTGTCTGAAGCGCCAGACCGAAGATACTTCCCGCTCCGCCGCCGATTGCCTGAATACCTCCGGTCACCGCGCCGGCGACGGTTGAGCCCACGGTGCCGGTTGTCCCGATTGAACCTGAGCCCGGAGTGACACCCTGCAGCGAACCACCGGTCAGCGCTCCACGAGGCGCTGCTATCGTGGCATTCGACCCGAGCATGCCCACGGATATCCCTCTGGTCGGGAACGCAGCCCAGTTTATCCCCGCCTGGCTGGCCTCATTCAGAGTGACGTCAATGATTTTCGCCTCGAGCATGACCTGTCGCTCGACCGCAAGGCGCATTGCCTTCAGGTAGGTCTCGGCACTGCGCATCTCCGATGGCATCGCGCGCAGAATCACAATATTCGCGGCGGGATTGACAATTACATTGCGCCCGTCCCCCGTCCCGATGATCTGGCGCAATGTTGTAAGAAGTTCGTTCCAGAAATCGGACTGCGAAACGGTAGCAACACGGCTCGCATCGGACGACCCGCCGAGCATGCCCATGCCGGTCGGGTTGTAGTTGATTGACGTCTGAGGCGCCAGGCCCCCGGCACCTGGACCAGCTGCAGCCGGAATTGGCGCAGTCGCTCCGACTGTCCCGCCGCCAACAGTACTACTACCAACACCCGTTGCTGCCAAGCCTCCAGAGCCCACACGCACGTCACTGCGCCCTGTGCGAAGCCCGACCATGTAGTTCACGTTGAATATCTTGGTCTGGATGCTAGCCGGCTGCACGTAAATTCGGGTGCCCTCCCGCGAGTATTCATAGCCGAACACCTCACGGATCGAGTCGAGTGCCTCCTGCACCGTCACATCTTTTAGAGTGACCGAGATATT
>CANIEV010000225.1 GCA_947466535.1 Betaproteobacteria bacterium | reverse complement strand
GGAGCCGCCGCCGATCTTTTTCGATTTTTCGAGGACGATCGTCGAGAGGCCCGAGGCTTTCGCCGCGAGCGCGGTGGCGAGGCCGCCAAAGCCGCTACCGATCACCACAACGTCAAAGTTCAGGGTGATTGCGCGTGTCGTGCTTGCCATCGTTGCGACCTTTCGGGGAGTTGTTTGTTCCGGCGGCGCGCGTTTGCAGGTGAGCGCGCGGGTGCGGCTTTTTTGCGTCAGCGGGGCAATCCGGGAGGGAGCGCCGGTTTTGCATCGCCCGGGGGGAGCTGCCGGGCTTCCGGTGTTGCCTCACCGTTCAATCCAGCGTCAGCCCGATGCCGCGGATCACCGGCCCCCAGGTGTCGGCGTCCGCGCGGATCAGGTCGGCAAACTGCTGCGGCGAGCGCGAGAGCACTTCGAGGCCGAGTCCCTCGACGCGCTCGCGGATATCCCGGATGTTGAGGATACGGGTCACTTCCGCGTTGATCTTCTCCACCATCGGAGCGGACATGCCTGCCGGCCCGAACATGCCCAGCCAGACGCCGGTATCAAAGCCTGGGTAGCCGAGTTCCTGAAAGGTCGGTACGTCGGGAATCGCACTGGCGCGTTGCGTTCCGGTGACCGCGACCAGCCTGAATCGTCCCTTGCCGATATTGCTCTTGTACGCGGTCAGGCCGTCACTGACGAAACTGACGTCTCCCGCGAGCAGCGCCTGCGCGGTCGGCGCGCTGTTCTTGTAAGGCACGTCGAGGAATTTCACACCTGCGAGCCCGCTGAGTCGCTCGACGATCAGTCGCGGTTTGAGCGTGCCCCATCCGAATGTGTATTTCCCGGGAGACGCCTTGCCGAGGGCAATCAGTTCAGCCAGCGAATTCGCCGGCACCGAGGAATTCACGATGATCGATACGTACGAGTTGGCGACGAGTGCAATCGGCGTGAAATCCTTGGCAGGATCGTAGGGCAGCTTCTTGTATACGAACTGGTGCATGGTGACAGCGGCATCGACGGTGACCAGCAGCGTGTAGCCGTCGGGGGCAGATTTGGCCACGAAGGAATTGCCGATGATCGTGTCTGCGCCGGGGCGGTTCTCCACCACTACAGGCTGGTTCCAGGACTCGGTCATCTTCTGCCCGACAATCCGCGCGAGCACATCGGTCGGCCCGCCTGCCGGGGTAGGCACAACGACGCGGATCGGCTTTGACGGATACGGCGCGGGCTGGGGGTGCGCGGGTGTCGTGATCACGGAAAGCGTCACGGCGGAGAGCGTCAGGACGCATGGGATGACACGCGGCAGGTGCCGCAGCAGGATTTTCATTTTCTCCCCTCCTCAGGTTTGAAAATTTAGGCTATCACACGGTTAAATTGCACACAATTAAAACTGCCGTATTCGGGATAGCGCTTCTTGTGCGCTGCGGCGATTCTTGCCGGGCACATGGATTCCGGTTAGGCTCACGGCAGTCTGCGGGCCGCACCAAAAAACGATCGTGGAGAACGACTGATGGCGGATGGAGGAGGACGCGGCGGCTTCTGGAGCCGAGCGGGACGGGTGCATGACGCGATCACCGTGGCGAGCTTCGTGCTCTCTGCGCTGTTGCTCGCGGTCATCGTGTGTTCCTACTGCTACGAGGTGGTGTCGAGGTACTTCTTCAACGCGCCGACTTCCTGGGCGACGCCGCTGGTGTCCTACGCGCTTGCCTCGATGATCTTCCTCGCGATGCCGCAGCTCACCCGGCTTGCTTCGCACATTTCCATCACGGTGCTGACCGATGCGGCGCCGTATCCGATTGCGGGCTATCTTCGCGCGCTTGTCCGGGTCCTTGCGGCGGCCGCCTGCCTGTTCGCCGCCTGGTTCTGTGCCGACGAATCGATCCGACAGTTCACCCAGGACATCTGGACCAGCCCGCCGATGGCGGTGCCCAAGTGGACGGTGTCGATCTTCGTTCCCTACGGGATGCTGAGTTCGGGCCTGTACTTCATCCGCCAGCTTTGGGTCGAACCGCCCGCGCCCGGCGTGACCGGAGATTCGCTATGACATGGTGGATGGCGCTCTCCGGTGGCATCGTCCTGCTCTTCGGGCTGCTTTTGCTCGGCGTGCCGATCTTCGTCGCCTTCCTTATCCTGAACGTCACCGGCATCCTGGTGCTGCTCGGACCTTCGGGCTTTGGCATGTTCGCCAACAGCATTTTCACCACCGGCACGCTGAACGCGCTCGCGGCGGTGCCGCTGTTCATCCTGATGGGGGACATTCTCTTTCGCTCGGGCGCGATCGAGGTGCTGCTGGATTCAATGGACCGGCTGGTGGGGCGTATCCGCGGGCGGCAGTACGTGCTTTGCATCCTGCTCTCGGCGGTGCTCGGTGCGCTCTCGGGCGCGGCGATGGCGGTGGCGGGTCTGCTCGGGAGGTCGCTGTTTCCGACGATGCTGAAACGCGGCTACGACCGGCATCTGTCGGCCGGCACGATACTCGCGGGCGCGAGCCTCGATCCGATCATTCCGCCGAGCGTGCTTGCGATCCTGATTGCGACGATCGCGCAGATCTCCACCGGCAAGCTGCTGCTGGCCGGCATTCTGCCGGGCATCCTGCTCACCGTGATGTTCCTCGGCTACGTGTTCATCCGGCTTGCGATCAACCCGGCGCTCGCGCCCGACGTGGATGCGGACGATTCCTCCAAGGTACGCGACAGCATCCCGGTGGCGATCCTCAGGATGATCCCGTCGCTTTTCATCTTCTTTCTCGTGATGGGTCTGGTGATGCTCGGTGTGGCCACGCCTACCGAGGCCGCCGCCACCGGCGTGGTCGGTTCGGTGGTGCTGGCGATCGGCTACCGGAAATTCTCGTGGGAGTTGTTGCGCGAATCGTTCACCTCGGCGGCGAGCATCACCTCGCTGCTGCTGCTGGTGATGTGCTGCGCGGTGATATTCAGCCAACTGCTCACGCTCACCGGCGCGGCGACGAAGCTTGCCGAACTGGTGGTGGAGATGAAGCTCTCGCACTGGATGATGCTCGCGGTGCTGCTCGCGCTGCCTTTCCTGCTTGAGTTGATGTGCCTGGATTCGACCGCGCTGATGTTCATCCTGATCCCGATCTACCAGCCGATCCTGAAGATCTACGGCTTCGACCCGATCTGGTTCTACACCCTGTTTCTCGTCGTGGTGACGGTGGGCGGCATCACGCCGCCTTTCGGCTACACGCTGTTTGCGCTGAAGACCGCGGCGCCCAATGTGCCGATGACCGACATCTTCAAGGCGTCCTGGCCCTTCACCTGGATCATCCTGCTCGGGCTGGTGGTAATGGCGATATTCCCGGACATCATCACCTTCCTGCCCAATCTCACGCCGACGCGCTGACGGTACCGGCGCGCTCAGAGCAGGGCGATTTATTCCAATTTCGGTATCGGAATCGCCCGCTCTCAGGCGCAGATCAAGGGGTTTCCAGAAAAATCCTGAAGAATTGACGGCGCTTCAGGCGGCTGCCTTGTTTAGCGCGGAGCCGGCTTCGGCTGCCTTCACCCGGTTGGCCGCCGACAGCACTGCGAGCATCGAGGCAAGCGAGATGTTCTGGTTGATGCCCACGCCGAAGGTCGCGCCGCGCAGGAAGGGCGAGGTGACCTCGATGAAGGCCGCGGCGCGCGCATCGCTGCCTGCCGACAGGGCACGTTCCTCGTAACCCACCACCTTCATGTCGACATCCAGCGCATGCACGATCGCATCGATCGGGCCGTTGCCGTGGCCGTTGAGCACCTTCTGCTCGCCGTTGATGCGAAGCGTGAGTTGCAGGTCCACGCCTTCGTCGCTCTCCTGCATCCGGTGGCTGACATAGGCGAACGGTTCTTTCGCCGCGAGGTACTCGGCGGTGAACAGGTCCCAGAGTTCGGCGGCGGTGGTTTCCTTGCCGGTGGCGTCGGTCATCTTCTGCACCGACTGGCTGAACTCGATCTGCAGGCGCCGCGGCATTGCGAGGCCGTAGTCGCGCTCGAGCAGGTAGGCCATGCCGCCCTTGCCCGACTGGCTGTTGACGCGGATCACCGCCTCGTAGCTGCGGCCGAGGTCGGCCGGATCGATCGGGAGATAGGGCACTTCCCAGGCACCGTCTTCCTTCTGCAGCGCGAAGCCCTTCTTGATCGCGTCCTGGTGCGAGCCGGAGAAGGCGGTGAACACGAGGTCGCCGACATAGGGGTGGCGCGGATGGATAGGGAGCTGGTTGCAGTGCTCGACCACGCGCGCGACTTCATTGATGTCGCTGAAGTCGAGCTGCGGGTCCACGCCCTGGGTGTAGAGGTTCATCGCGAGCGTGACGAGATCGACGTTGCCGGTGCGCTCGCCGTTGCCGAAGAGGCAGCCCTCGACGCGGTCACCGCCCGCCATCAGGCCGAGTTCGGCGGCGGCGACGCCTGTGCCGCGATCGTTGTGCGGGTGGAGCGAGATCATCACCGCGTCGCGATACGGCAGGCGCTTGTGCATCCACTCGATCTGGTCGGCATAGATGTTGGGCGTGGAGACTTCCACCGTGGCGGGGAGGTTGATGATCGCGCGGCGATCAGGTACCGGCTTCCAGACGTCGAGCACTTTCGTGCAGATCTCGAGCGCGAAGTCGAGCTCGGTGGCGGTGAAGGTCTCGGGCGAATACTCGAAGCGCCATTCGGTTTCGGGCCGGGCATCGGTGAGCTGCTTGATCACCTTCGTTGCGGCGGTCGCGATCTCGATGCAGCCCTCGCGCTCCAGGCCGAACACCGTGCGGCGGAACACCGGCGAGGTCGCGTTGTAGAGGTGCACGATCACGCGTTTTGCGCCCGAGAGCGATTCTATGGTGCGCTTGATCAGTTCCTCGCGCGCGGGGGTGAGCACCTGGATGGTGACGTCATCCGGAATCGCGCCGCTTTCGATCAGCCAGCGCACGAAGTCGAACTCGATCTGCGATGCCGACGGAAAACCGACCTCGATTTCCTTGAAGC
Organism: Betaproteobacteria bacterium; assembly: GCA_947466535.1. Classification (GTDB taxonomy): domain Bacteria; phylum Pseudomonadota; class Gammaproteobacteria; order Burkholderiales; family SG8-39; genus CAMBSA01. Next base: position 1,617 of record CANIEV010000225.1, on the reverse strand, counting down.
CGGTTTTCACCAGCAACGCGAAAAACGCCTTCTTGCGCTCGACGCTCATCGGCTCGATCAGCGCCTGGTTGCCGTCGCGCAGGTCGCACGAGGCCCACACCGGAGCGCGGGTGATGGTCCTGGACGGCCAGGTCCGGTCGGCGAGCTGTACTGCCGCAAAGGGCTGGTACTTGCCGGCCCGGGGCTGCGTGTTGTGGGTGTTCGATGTCATGTCAGTCTCCAGCGAATTCATTGATCGGCGTTCGGAGTGGCCGGCGGCGATTTTCGCCGCGGCGGTTGCCCGGCAGCCACGTATTCATGGCCGGGCAACCGCGCCGCAGTCGCAGCGTGCGGGGTGGTTCGCTTGTCTTTTGCTTTGCCATGTCGTTTGCCACGTCCGTCTCCGGAAATCCTGTGCCTGATATCGATGCATCATCGAACGCTGACCCGTACGCAGGACGTTTTTCCGGTCCTTGCGGGCCGGCGCGGGTACAGCTCGAATTGTGGGGGTAGGTTATGTGCGCGCGGGGCGCAGCAGCAGCAGACCGAGGCCCAGACGGGCCGCAGGGAGAATGACATTGGTCTGTGTGCAGGAATACATGCTGAGAACTCTAATCGTTCAGGGCACCCGCCGTCAAGCGCCGCCGGCGCGGGCAAGGCACGGATCAGAAACGGGAATCTTGTGCTTTTCCGGATTCTGTTTCAGCGCACGAGGGTCTTTTCGCCCCGTCCGAGCATTTCGTAGGCGCGCCACTGGCTGCCACTCCCGCGGCACATGCCGTAGCGGAAGGGCTCGCGCGGGACACCCGGGTTGGTGAATCGAAGATCGTGAAACCAGACGCAGGTGGACGCTGGGCTGCGCGCAATGTCGAGCAGAATCGGGTAGTCGGCGAACCAGCGAAAGAAAGCGAAATCGGGTTGCTCCCAGGCATCGCGTGCGAGAGCGATGTCCTCGGGTGAAAGTCCGTACCGGCTTGCCTGTTTCCACACCGCCGCGGGCACGGGGCGGAAGTGTGCGGCCATCCTTGTGACGAAGAACGCATCCGGCCCGGGATCGGCGGGAATCTCGGTGGCGCGCAGGTTGATGTTGGCGAAGCGGTAGTCGCCTTCGTTTTCCACGAGCACGGTCCAGTTGAAGGGCGAAGCCGCGCGGGCGAGTGCGGACACTTTCGCCCGCGGCCAGCCGAGCGCGCGGGCCTGCTCGCGGCCGACCTCGAGCGCGCGCTCCTGCAGGTGTAGTTGCAGGCCACCCACGTAGGCGACGAGCAGCACGCACGCAGCAGCCGCCGGGACGCGCGAGGATTTCCATACCGCGGAGAGCGCGAGTCCGGCGAGGATGATGCCGCTGAACCACAGGTCGATGATGAAGGTCGTGCCCCAGGCGTAGCGCGCGTCCGAGAACGGGGAGAACACCATGGTTCCGAAGGACGTGATCAGGTCGCCGGTGATGTGCGCGAGCACGCCGATGGCGGCAACGCCGATGTAGGCCTTCCAGCCGCGCGGATGCCGGAAAACCAGTGCGGCAAGGAATGACAGCAACAGCGCCCAGAGCGGCAGCATCACCAGCGAATGCGTGACGCCGCGATGGTTCAGGAGATAGGTGAGAGGGGATGCGGCATTGGCGACGAAGTCGATGTC
>CANIEV010000224.1 GCA_947466535.1 Betaproteobacteria bacterium | reverse complement strand
GCGACGATGCGCCCGCCTGCCGCATGCACCGCGTCGGTCACGCGACGCCATGCGGCCATGTGCTCATCGGTGTAGAGCGCGGGCATGCGCAGACTGCCGTGGCCCTGCGGCGAGGGCGCAGTGCCTTCGGTGATCAGGAGCCCGGCGGATGCGCGCTGGCTGTAGTACAGCGGCGCGAGTTCCGACACCACGCCCGAATCGCTCGCGCGACGGCGCGCCATCGGCGCCATCACGATGCGATTGGGCAGCACGAGGTCACCGACGACGAGAGGAGAAAAAAAGTCAGGCGTCAAAAGATCGGAAGCAGTCATCCGCGAATTATCCGCGCATCTCTCAGATGACGCGGACACGCTCCCCAGAATTTCCTGCTCAGGCGCTCTTGCCAAGCAGGAAGTCGAGCACCAGCTTGTTCACCTCGTCAGGCGCATCGGTCTGCGCCTGGTGGCCGGCATTCGAAAGAATGTCGATGCGCACGTTCGGCAGCAGCTTCATCAGGCCGTGGGCGAAATCCACCGGCGCAAACGCGTCCTTCTCGCCCCATACCATCTGCATCGGGATCGTCATCGCGGGCAGGCGGTCCTTGATCTGGAAGCGCTGCTTGAGATTGGGATCGTTCGGCATGCTCTTCATGAATGCCCGCATCGCGGTGTGCGCCGCTTCGGCGCCGGGCAGGCTCGCCATTGCGTGACGCGCATCGACCAGCGCATCGCTCGGTTTGGTGAGCAGGATGCTCTCGAGGAACTCACGCAGCTTCTGCTTGGTGCCGTCATAGGCCATGAAGGCCTTGAGGCCGGGCAGATTGGTCAGATTGTGCGACAGGCCCATGGCGGAGGCGATCGTGCCGCTTGCGATCTGGAACACGCGATCGGTCTTCTCCGGATGATCGAGCGCAAAGCGCGTGACCACGTACGCCCCCCAGGAGTTGCCCACCAGCTTGACCGGCGCGAGTTGCAGCGCATGGACGATGTCGGCGAGGTGATTGACGTGATCCTGATGGCTGTACATCAGGTTCGTCGGCTTGTCCGACTCGCCAAAGCCCACGAGATCAATCGCTATCACGCGAAAGTGTTTCGCCAGCACCGGGATCAGCATGCCAAAGCCAAACGCGCCGCCCGCGCCGGGACCGGCACCGTGCACGAGGATGACGGGCTCGCCTTCGCCCGCCTCGACATAACGCGTCTTCACGCCGCGCGCCATGACCCACTTCGCCGCCCACGGGCCCTTCGGTGTCAGGGCACTCGCGCCCGACGGATGAAACTTGCTCTCGCTCAACACAACCTCCTCGTTGTTTTAGTTGTTGGACTGCGCGTTTTCTTCCTGTCTACTTTTCCTGCAGAAATGCAAGGTAATCGGCAAGCGCGCGAAGCCGCTCGCGCACGATCGCCTCGGAATTGCAGCCCGATGCCCTGCATTGCGCGACCGCCTCCTCGCGCATGGCCTTGCCCCACACCGGCATGCCCGATGTTCCGTGGATGACGATGACCCCGGTGCCGTCGACGATTTCCATCACCCGGCCGGCGGGAAACACGCCCTTGTTGCGCAGGGACAGCCGGCTGAGATCGGGGAGCCGTCGGTTCTGCATGTCCATGATGCGGCCGTCGCCCTTGCCCTTCGCTCCGTGGCACTGCAGGCAGTGTGCGTGGTAGTCGGCCATGCCGCGAGTCGCGCTGGCGCTCTGCGCATCCGCCACGCCCGGCAGGGCGAATGCGCCGACCAATGTCATGAACAAGCGTAGAAACCGTGGCAAAACCATGAAGGACACCCTGGCGGCGATTGCTCGCACTGCAAATAAACGGGGCACTGCCCCGCCGCTTCATGAAGGATACCGTCTGCACAGACGGACATCAAAGCAAGGTTGATACGCTGGCAACACCGGTGGTGCAATCCATCATTCTGGCTTCCGTTATTCCGGTGATTTCGTTAAAAACATTTAGGGAAGCTCTGATCAAGTTCCAATCGCCCCACCCGTTGAACAGAGCTTGCCTCTGGATTGGGGGATATACAAGGGGGCATCGCCCCCTTGTTCGGACACTCCTTAGCAGACACCTCAAGAGCATCGATCTCGATCCCCGATCCGGCATACGCCGGCACTTCGGTTCCGTGCGAACTGCCGTCCCCGGCCTCCCGCCCCACCCCGGGGACCCCTTAATCATTCACCAGAGGATCGCCGCGACGCGCGCCCCAAGACTGAACCGCCTACTTCAGACGCATGTCGTTCTTGACCGAGATGACTCCGCTGATGGTTTGCGCATCCCGTACGGCCTGGACCATTGCCCACTCGGAATTAATGAACCCTGTGAGCAGCACCACTCCCTTGGAGGTTTCGATATTGATCTCGGTTGCCCTGATCTGCGCGTCTTCGCTGAGAAGGGTCTTTACCCTGGCCGTGATCCAGGCGTCCAAGGCGTATTCGCCCGCGCTCTCCTGGACACCCGTGGTCGAACACCCCTGGATGGTGGCCATCAACACGGCAAGAATCGAGGCGGCACTGCGATTGATTTTCTTCATAAGTAGGGAATCCTGATGTGAACCCAGGCAAAGCCTCTGGATCGAGTCGTAGAAGTTCCCGGCGCAAGGCCATTTGCGCACGGCGAACGCAGGATAGATGTTCGGATTCGTAACATATCCGTCCCAAATTTCGCGTGCCGCGGGTCGACTACGACGGCAGGACTTCGCAAAGGCGCGCCTGCCGAATGCCGCCGGATCAGGCTACCAGAGACAGAAACTCCGCGCGCTGCGCCTGGTTTTTCTCCAGATCGCCGAGCATCGCCGAGGTAACTGTCTCCTCTCCCGCCACCGCGATGCCGCGCGATTCCATGCACATGTGGCGACAGCGAATCACCACGCCGACCGCACGCGGCTTCAGGTGCTCGAGCAGTGCCTGCCCGATCTGCTGCGTCAGGCGCTCCTGCACCTGTAGCCGTGCCGCGAAGCAGTTGACCAGCCGGGTGAGCTTGGACAGGCCGACGATGCGCCCGGTAGGCAGATATCCGATCGCCGCATGCCCGAAGAACGGCGCGAGATGGTGCTCGCAATGCGAATACACAGGAATACGTTTGACTACGATGAGCTGGTTGTAATTCTCGCCGCCATCGGAAAAGCTCTTGAGAATCGCGTTTGGGTCTTCCGCATACCCACGCGTCCAGTGCGCCCAGGCGCGCGCGGCGCGCTCCGGTGTTTCCTGCAGTCCCTGCCTCATCGGATCTTCACCGAAGGAATGCAGCAGGCGCCGCCAGTCGTTGACGCTGAAGGGAGAACCTATGTCATCGGACATGCCTGACTCCTGTCTGGACCCGCAAAGACCACCGAAAACCGCGGTTACCCCCGCGCATTCAACCTGCTAAATATCCCGCGATCAAGCCGCGGTTCGAAATAGACGGCCCCACAAATCCGCGAGCAACTTGCGTCGGCGCCCCGTCCCGCTCGCGCGCGGTTGAATTTCCACACCCCCAATTTGCTCCCGTGCACAATCGCATCGGACCTACGTGCTACCGTGATGAGGAATATCTGAACAAGTGGGCATCGCCCCCCCTTGCATACCCTCCACTCCAGAGGGATGCTTTGTTCGATCCGTTGCGAAATCGGGACTTGATCAGAGCTTCCCTGACTTTAGTCGACTCAATCTCGATTATTGACCGGATCGAAGCGCCGCTCTCGGCACAATTGTCTCGGCACAATTGGAATGAGGAACACCGTTCATTCCCGTGCCGCACATCCCGAAGCAGAACCATCTCCTCGCAAGATTGCGCGCCGACGATTACGCTCGTATCGAGCCGCACCTTGAACTCGTGCAGATGCCGCTTGGCGAGGCACTGTATGAATCGGGGGGTCGCCTGAAACATGTGTATTTTCCGACTACCGCGATCGTGTCGCTGATGTATGTCATGGAATATGGCGCCTCGGCGGAGATCGCGGTGGTAGGCAACGAGGGATTCCTCGGAATATCGCTGTTCATGGGCGGCGAAACCACGCCCAGCCGCGCCGTGGTGCAAAGCGCGGGTACGGATACCGGCTGAAGGCGCGCTGCTGAAGCAGGACATTGCGATGACCCAGGAACTGATTGCCAACATGCTCGGCGTGCGCCGCGAAAGCGTGACCGAAGTCGCGGGTAATTTTCAGCGCGAAGGAATTATCCGTTACAGCCGCGGCCGTATCACCGTACTCAGCCGCCGCCGGCTGGAGCAGACCGTCTGTGAGTGCTACGCGGTGGTGAAAAGGGAGTACGACCGCCTGCTTCCGCCCCCTGGCTGAGTGCACGCGAACCGATTTCTTAAATTCTCCGACTTTTATTTAAAAACTCCATAACCTGCGCGAGAAATCGGGAAATCCCGATACCGGATCTGGAATAATCCGGATCGCGGACGCTCAGTGCGCTTGTCTGGTCAGCGTGCCCACTAACCAGATCAGGAACACGCCCGAGCCGATCAGCAGCACCTGCTCGATCGTCGCCTTGATGTCGGTGCGCTTGTGCAGCCCCGGGATGAGATCGGCCACCGCCACGTAGATCATGCTCGCAGCCGCGATCGCGAGCATCGAGTTGACCCAGCCCTGCATCTGCTGCAGCGCGAAGTAGCCGATCACCGCCCCCACCAGCATCGCGAGGCTGGAGAGCAGGTTGAGAACGATGGCCCTGGTTTTGCTGTAGCCCGAATGCAGCAGGATGACAAAGTCGCCGATCTCCTGCGGAATCTCGTGGGCCACCACCGCCGCGGCGGTGACGATGCCAAGCTGCGTGCTCTCGAGAAAGGCGGCCGAAATCAGGATGCCGTCGACGAAATTGTGAAAGCCGTCGCCGATCACGATCAGCATGCCGCTGCGGCCGTGGGCGATCGGCTCCTCCTTGTGGTGGTCGTGCGCCTCGCAGTCCTCGACATGGCAATGCCGCCAGAGCACGAGCTTCTCCAGCAGGAAAAATCCGAGTATCCCGCCTAGCACCGTGGCGGTGAGGCCCTGGATGTTCTCGCCCGCGTTATGAAACGCGTGCGGCAGGATCTCGAGGAACACCGCGCCGAGCAGCGCGCCGATGGCGAAACTCACCAGCGCCGGCACCCAGGAGGCGCGCGCGGAAAACGCGATCACGCCCGCGAGCGCCACCGATATCACCCCGCCCGCGATGCTCGCGAACGCAATCCATGCAATCGTGCTCAAACCCTGTTACTCCATCCAGATGAAACTCGCCATGCGGCCGGTGACCCGGTCGCGGCGATACGAAAAGAAATCGGCGGATTCGCGCAAGGTGCAGCGATCTCCGCCCTCGATGCGGTCGATGCCGAGCGCGCGAAGCCGCATGCGCGCAAGCAGGTACAGATTCGCGTGGTACTTGCCGCCGCCACGCGCGACGAACGCCCCCGACGCGGCCGCATCATGCGCGATGAACACGGCGCGCACGTCTTCGCCCACTTCGTAGGCCTGCGGCCCGATCGCGGGACCGAGGTACGCAAACATCCGCTCAGGCGGTACCGCCATCGCCCGCACCGTGTTCTCGATCACGCCATCGGCAAGTCCGCGCCATCCGGCGTGTGCGATGCCTACCGCCTCGCCACTGCCGTCGGCAAGCAGTACCGGCAGGCAATCGGCCGTCATTATCGCAAGGACCTGGTCCGGTGCACGGGATACGGCGGCATCGGCCTCGATACCGCCAACGATTCCGGGGCCGTGCTCCACCACGCGCGTGCCGTGCACCTGCGTCAACCAGAGCGGTTCGGCCGGCAGATGCGCCAGCACCCTCGCGCGATTCTGCGCGACATGCGCCGGATCGTCGCCGACGTGCGTGCCGAGATTCAGGCTCGCCCAGGGCGCGTTGCTCACGCCTCCTGTACGCTTGGTGATCAGGGAGCGTACGCGCTCATGCACCGCCCAGCGCGGTGTGATCCAGTCGGACTCGCTCATCGCGAAGCGGCGTGAAGGATGTGCGGGGCGCGCTTCGCCCCCGCGATTCGGCCAAGGATCCGTTCAACGGCTCCCGCGAGCCTGCTCACACCGCCTCGCGCAGTGTCGCGAGCAGGGCGGCGAAATCCGCCGGCAGCGGCGCATCGAATCCCACCCGTTCGCCCGAGACCGGATGAATGAAGGCCAGGCGCCGCGCATGCAGCGCCTGGCGGGGGAATTCCTTTATCGCCTCGGGCACCGCAACGTTGCGTTCGCCCGCGCGCGGCAGGCGCGCGCGCAGCGCGCTGCGGTACACCGGGTCGCCCGCGATCGGAAAACCGATCGAGGCCATGTGCACGCGGATCTGGTGGGTGCGGCCGGTGGCGAGCTTGCATTCGAGCAGCGTCGCGCCCTCGAACGCCTCGATCGCGCGGTAATGCGTGATCGCCTCCTTGCCCGCGTCGGTCACCGCCATGCGGGTGCGCGAATGCGGATCGCGGCCGACAGGTGCATTCACCGTTCCTTCGCCGCGCACCGCGCCGCGCACCAGCGCAAGGTAGAGGCGCTCGACGCTTCGATCCTGCAGTTGACGCACCAGCGCTGTCTGCGCGGTGAGGGTCTTTGCGACCACCATGAGGCCGGTGGTGTCCTTGTCCAGCCGATGCACGACTCCGGCGCGCGGTACTTCCGACAATTGCGGCGCGTGATGCAGGAGCGCGTTGGCGAGCGTGCCGCTCCAGTTGCCGCTGCCGGGATGCACGACCAGGCCTGCGGATTTGTCGATCACGATCACCGCGTCGTCCTCGTAGACGATGGC
>CANIEV010000223.1 GCA_947466535.1 Betaproteobacteria bacterium | reverse complement strand
TGGAAAAAGTTATGACAATGCGCTGGTATGTCGTGCATGCGTATTCCGGTTTTGAAAAATCGGTGGCGCGGACATTGGAAGAGCGTGTTCGTCGTTCGGGGATGCAGGACAGCTTTGGCAAGATTCTCGTCCCGACGGAGGAAGTTGTAGAAATGAAGTCCGGTCAGAAAGCGATTTCCGAGCGCAAGTTCTTTCCGGGATACGTTCTGGTCGAGATGGACATGAATGACGAGGCATGGCATCTGGTCAAGAACACTCCGAAAGTCACGGGATTTGTTGGTGGGGCCCATGGACGCAAGCCGCCTCCGATATCGGAGAAGGAAGTTCAGGGAATCATGCGGCAGATGCAAGAAGGGGTTGAAAAACCCAAGCCGAAAGTCCTGTTCGATGTTGGTGAACTGGTCCGGGTCAAAGACGGTCCGTTCGCGGACTTTCAGGGAACGGTTGAAGATGTCAATTACGACAAGTCAAAGCTGCGCGTTTCGGTGACCATTTTTGGTCGCGCAACGCCGGTTGAGTTGGAGTTTGGGCAGGTCGAAAAGGCCTGATCGATTTTTAACATGACGGGGAGGGTTGTCGGGCTGATTGTTCATGCTCCGGCGCCCGATTGAACCCGAGAGGAGATTGAGATGGCTAAAAAAGTCGTCGGTTTCATCAAGCTGCAGGTTCCTGCAGGCAAGGCGAACCCGAGTCCACCGATCGGACCGGCACTCGGTCAGCGCGGTTTGAACATCATGGAGTTTTGCAAGCAATTCAACGCGCAAACTCAAAAGGTCGAGCCTGGTCTTCCGCTGCCGGTGGTTATCACCGCATTCGCGGACAAGAGCTTTTCCTTCATCATCAAGACGCCGCCTGCCACGGTCCTTATCAAGAAGGCGGCCGGCATCGACAGAGGCAGCAAGACTCCCCATACCGACAAGGTCGGAAAGATCACGCGCGCCCAGGCAGAGGAAATCGCAAAAACCAAGATGCCCGACCTCACCGCGTCTGATCTTGAAGCGGCGGTCAAGACCATTGCGGGCAGTGCCCGTTCAATGGGGATTACCGTAGAGGGGATGAAATGAGCCGTCTCACAAAGCGAATGAAGACTTGGGCCGCACAAGTGGAAGCCAACAAGTCGTATCTGATCGAAGACGCGATCAAACTCGTCAAGCAAATCGCGAAAGCGAAGTTTGACGAGTCTGTCGATGTTGCCGTCAATCTAGGCATCGATGCGAAAAAATCCGATCAAACCGTGCGTGGGTCGGTCGTGTTGCCTGCCGGGACAGGGAAAACAGTCCGTGTGGCGGTTTTTGCCCAAGGCGAGAAGGCCGAGGCTGCCAAGGCCGCAGGAGCTGACATCGTAGGGCTTGATGACCTTGCGGAAAAAATCAAGGCCGGAAACATCGATTTCGACATCGCGATTGCAACGCCGGATACGATGCGTGTTGTCGGTCAACTCGGGCAGATTCTCGGCCCGAGGGGATTGATGCCGAACCCCAAAGTGGGAACGGTTACTCAGGATGTCGCTACTGCGGTAAAGAACGCCAAGGCAGGCCAAGTGCAATACCGAGCGGACAAGGCGGGAATTGTCCAATGTTCGATAGGACGGGCTTCATTCACGCCGGAAGCGCTGAAGGAAAACCTGGCTGCCTTGATCGAGGCGCTGAACAAGTCGAAGCCTGCAAGTACGAAAGGCATCTATCTTAAGAAATTATCCGTCTCGAGCACAATGGGGCCGGGTGTCAAAGTTGACTTGGCATCGTTGGGCGGTGTAGCAGGCGTTCAGCAGCAATAACCGATTATTTTGCGCGTCCAGTGTTCGATGCGCTGCAGACTTTGGGCTGCCGGCAGCACGCCGGCAGGTTGTCAAAGACCGTTGGGGCAGCAGCTTGGCATCCTGTTCAGGAACGGTTGAATTTGAGCCTGATTCGGGAAGTCGCGCGGGAGCTTAATTTTTGAACCGATATCGGTATAGCGATCATATTGTTGTTGATTAGATTGCGTGTCGAGACGGGTAATCCCAACGCAGACGGCAGACCCATGACAAAGGATTCTCCTGAACTCAAGGTCGCCGTAGGTTCCGCAGGTCGTGAAGAAATGCGGTTTTAGCTAACTGGAGGTGGACCTTGGGTCTAAATCTTGAGCAGAAAAAGGCGGTAGTCGCTGAGGTAGGCGCAGAAATCATGAAGGCGCAGGCGATCGTCGTCGCAGAGTACCGTGGTCTGGAAGTGGGAAATATGACTGCTCTGCGCCGCGAAGCGCGCAAGGCAGGCGTATACCTTCGTGTCTTGAAAAACACTCTCGCGCGCCGCGCTGTAGAGGGAACCCCGTTTTCCGGCCTGTCGGAGCACCTGACCGGGCCGCTGATTTACGGGATATCCCCCGACCCCGTGGCGGCAGCGAAGGTGCTTAACGAGTTCGCGAAAAGCAACGAAAAGTTTGTCATCCGTGCCGGCGCTATGCCAAATGCGGTCATTTCCGCCAAGGAAGTGAAAGCGTTGGCGGCGATGCCGTCCCGGGAAGAACTTCTCGCAAAGCTGCTGGGAACCATGCAGGCACCGATTGCGCAGTTTGTGCGCACGGTGAACGAGGTGCCGTCGCGGTTTGTTCGCACGCTTGCTGCAGTTCGCGATCAGAAAGAGACGCAGGGCGCTGCTGCATAGGCGTCTGTTCTTACTGTCCACGTTTCTATCAAATCATCAAATCGATTCAGGAGCAAAACAATGTCTGTAGCCAAAGCTGAAATCCTCGACGCAATCGCAAACATGACGGTTCTGGAACTGTCCCAGCTGATCAAGGACTGCGAAGAGAAGTTTGGAGTGAGCGCCGCTGCTGCTGCCGTTGCGGTTGCGGGACCTGCGGCTGGTGGTGCGGCTGCTGGCGCTGCCGTTGAGGAAAAGACCGAATTCACGGTAATCCTTACCGCTGCCGGTGAGAACAAGGTGAACGTCATCAAGGCGGTGCGTGAAGTTACGGGTCTCGGGCTGAAGGAAGCCAAGGATCTCGTCGACGGTGCTCCGAAGCCGGTGAAGGAAGGTATCAACAAGGCAGATGCAGACGCGCTCGTCAAGAAGCTGACGGATGCCGGCGCCAAGGTCGAGGTCAAGTAAGTATTGTTTCGTATGGCTCGGCGAACGCTGTCTATGAAGGTGTTCGCCGAGTTCTGAAGAATTTGATGTCGAGAGCATAAAACACTGCCTCCGGAGTTCGTTTTTCGGAGGCTGTCTTCTGTCCTCTCTCCCTGACGTGGAGTATTCATGACCATCGCCGCCGCCTATTCGTCCACCGAGAAAAAACGTATCCGCAAGAGTTTTGCAAAGCGGGCGTCTGTATTGAATGTTCCTTTTCTCCTTGCGACGCAACTCGAGTCTTACACGCAGTTTCTTCAAGCGCACATCCAGCCGGAAATTCGCAAAAACCAGGGCTTGCAGGCGGCGTTCACATCGATATTTCCGATATCCAGCCATTCGGGGAATGCGAAACTGGACTTTGTGTCGTTTGCTCTGGGCGAGCCTCCCTTCGATGTGAAGGAGTGCCAGCAACGGGGTCTTACCTTTGCAGCTCCTCTTCGCTCGAAGGTGCGCTTGACGATTATGGACCGCGAGGCAGCCAAGCCCACGGTAAAGGAAGTGAAGGAGCAAGAGGTCTACATGGGGGAAATCCCCCTGATGACCAAGACTGGCTCCTTCATCATCAACGGTACCGAAAGGGTGATTGTTTCCCAACTGCACAGGTCCCCGGGGGTGTTTTTCGAGCATGACAGGGGCAAAACGCACTCATCCGGCAAATTACTGTTCTCCGCGCGCATCATTCCGTATCGTGGCTCGTGGCTCGATTTCGAATTCGATCCCAAAGACTTCCTGTATTTCCGCGTTGACCGTCGCCGGAAGATGCCGATAACGATCCTGCTCAAGGCGATTGGAATGACGCCGGAGCAGATTCTGGAAATGTTCTATGACTTCGACTCGTTCCATATCGCGAAGGATGCGCTTCAGTTCGAACTCGTTCCCGAGCGTCTGCGAGGTGAGGTTGCGCGCTTTGATATTGTGGACAAGGCCAGCAAGCTGATTGTCGCCAAGGATAAGCGGATCAACGCGAAGCACATCCGCGACATGGAAGCGGCCGGATTGAAGAAAATCGTCGTGCCCGACGATTTCATCCTTGGCCGGACGCTCGGTTCGAGCGTCATAGACAAGGAAACAGGTGAAGTCCTGGCTAATGCCAACGAGGAAATCACCGAGACCGTTCTTGGAAAACTGCGTAACGCAGGGATTGATTCCGTAAGAACGCTATACACGAACGATCTTGATCAGGGTGCTTACATTTCGCAGACACTGCGGATCGACGAGACGACCGATCAAAACGCTGCGCGTGTGGCCATCTACCGCATGATGCGGCCGGGAGAGCCGCCGACGGAAGATGCGGTTGAGACGCTTTTTAATGGATTGTTCTATTCCGAAGAGCGTTACGACCTGTCGGGCGTCGGCCGCATGAAATTCAATCGGCGTGCTTATCCTGAGCACACCGACGAGAAATCGCCCGGTTGGATTCAGAGGTTCTATCAGCGGGTCGGACAGATTGGCACCGAAGGTGCCGGCACGCTTTCCAATGACGACCTTCTAGCTGTCGTGGGCATCCTCGTCGAACTGCGCAACGGGCGTGGCGAGATCGATGATATCGATCACCTCGGAAATCGCCGAGTCCGGTCCGTCGGGGAACTGGCGGAGAATCAGTTCCGCGCTGGTCTGGTACGGGTCGAGCGCGCGGTCAAGGAACGGCTGTCACAGGCCGAATCGGACAACCTGATGCCGCACGATCTCATCAACGCGAAGCCGATCTCCGCTGCAATCAAGGAATTCTTCGGGTCGTCGCAACTAAGCCAGTTCATGGACCAGACCAACCCGCTGTCAGAGATCACGCACAAGCGTCGTGTATCAGCGCTCGGACCGGGTGGACTTACGCGTGAACGTGCGGGCTTCGAAGTCCGAGACGTACATCCGACGCACTACGGTCGTGTGTGTCCGATCGAGACCCCGGAAGGCCCGAATATCGGTCTGATCAATTCGCTCGCACTGTATGCGAACACCAATGAATACGGCTTTCTCGAGACGCCCTATCGCAAGGTAGTCGCGGGGAAGGTCACGGATCAGATCGACTTCCTCTCTGCCATTGAGGAAAGCAACTTCGTGATCGCACAGGCCAACGCGCAGTTGGACAAGGCGGGCAAACTCACCGACACGCTGGTTTCTTCGCGGAACCGCAATGAATTCACCTTGATCACCCCCGACCGTGTCCAGTACATGGACGTGTCGCCGGCACAGATCGTGTCCGTAGCGGCGTCCCTGATTCCGTTCCTCGAGCATGATGACGCGAACCGCGCACTCATGGGATCCAACATGCAGCGGCAGGCGGTACCCTGTCTGCGCCCGGAAAAGCCGGTCGTTGGAACAGGAATCGAGCGCACCGTGGCGGTCGATTCCGGGACGGCGGTGATCGCGCTGCGCGGCGGCCTTGTTGATTATGTGGATGCGACCCGGGTAGTGGTGCGGGTGAATGACGCCGAAACGATACCAGGGGAAGTGGGGGTCGATATTTACAACCTCACAAAATACACACGGTCGAATCAGAACACGGATATCAACCAGCGGCCGATCGTGAAAATTGGCGAGCGTATAGACAAGGGGGACGTTGTAGCAGATGGCGCTTCGACAGATCTTGGTGAGCTTGCGCTTGGTCAGAACATGCTGGTTGCGTTCATGCCGTGGAATGGATACAACTTTGAAGACTCGATTCTGATTTCAGAGAAGGTTGTTGCCGACGACCGTTACACGTCGATCCACATCGAGGAACTTACAGTCGTAGCTCGTGACACGAAACTCGGACCAGAGGAAATCACGCGCGACATATCAAATTTGTCCGAAGCGCAACTGGCGCGTCTGGACGAGTCTGGAATTGTCTACATCGGTGCTGAGACGCAGGCAGGCGATGTTCTGGTAGGCAAAGTCACCCCGAAAGGCGAAACCCAGCTGACTCCCGAGGAAAAGCTGCTTCGGGCGATTTTCGGCGAGAAGGCCTCCGACGTGAAGGACACGTCGTTGCGAGTTCCGTCCGGGATGTCGGGCACAGTGATTGACGTTCAGGTGTTTACACGCGAAGGCATCGAGCGGGACAAGCGTGCACAGCAGATCATCGATGATGAGCTGAAGCGCTACAAGAAGGATCTTGCTGACCAGATGCGAATCGTCGAGACTGACGTGTTCGCGCGTCTAGAGCGGCTTCTTACCGGCAAACTCGCCGCCAAAGGGCCCAAAAAGCTCGTCAAAGGTACAAAGATCACCAAGCAGTACTTGGACAGCCTGGAGCGCTACGACTGGTTCGACGTCAGCCTGTCTGCAGAAGACTCGCAGATAGACGTCGAACAGTTGAAGGAAACGCTTGCCCGTATGCGTGACGAATTCGACCGCGCATACGAGGAAAAGAAGAAGAAGCTTACGCAAGGCGATGAACTTCCGCCCGGCGTAATCAAGATGGTCAAGGTATACCTCGCGGTAAAGCGTCGGGTGCAGCCTGGCGACAAGATGGCGGGACGTCACGGCAACAAGGGTGTGATTTCGAAAATTGTACCGATCGAAGATATGCCGCACCTTGCCGACGGCACGCCGGTGGACGTCGTGTTGAATCCGCTTGGCGTTCCGTCGCGGATGAACGTGGGACAGATTCTCGAAACGCACCTTGGTTGGGCGGCCAAGGGACTGGGCCTG
>CANIEV010000222.1 GCA_947466535.1 Betaproteobacteria bacterium | reverse complement strand
CGGCGGATTCCATGATCTGCGCGATCAGCGTGCGTTCAACCTCTTCTGCGTTCTCGTCGGGACTGATGCGCCTGTCGATGCGGAACTTCACGTTGTCGGGCACCACGTTGGTGTTGATGCCGCCCGCGCTCAGGCCGACGATCAGCGTCGGGTGTTCGATGCCCTCCACCTTGGAGGTCACCGCCTGATAGCCGCGGCGCAGCCCGTACAGATCGGCCTTGATGAAGGTCGAGGCCTCCATCGCGTCGTCGCCCGTATCCGGCCGCGCAGCGTGCGCCGACTTGCCGATGAGTTCCACCTCGAGATGCAGCGCGCCGTTGTGCGCGGTGGTGATGCCGTAAGAAAATCCGGCGGAGATCGCGAAGTCCGGCCTGGAGATGCCGTTCTTCAACAGCCAGGCCGGGCCTATCTCGCCGCCCGCCTCTTCGTCGTAGGTGAAATGCAGTTCGATCGCACCGGCGATCGGCGCCCCGCAGGCACGCAGCGCCATCAGCGCCCAGGTGTAGGTGGCAAAGTCGGACTTGGACACTGCCACGCCGCGGCCGTACATGTAGCCATCGCGAATTTCCGCGCCGTAGGGGTCGGTGCTCCAGCCAAGGCCCGGCGGCACCACGTCGCCGTGCGCGTTGCAGGCGATCGTGGGGCCCTTTTTTTTCGACTCGGTGCCAAAGTGTTCGCGCACCACGAGATTGGTGCAGGAGATCATGCCGTTCTTTTTCACCAGGTCCTCCGGGACCGGATGCTTTTCAACCAGAAAGCCCAGGCCCGAGAGAAGCTCGGCGGTGCGCTCCGCGTGCGGACGGCAATCGCCCGCGGGATTGTCCGAAGGCACCTTCACCAGTTCGGCGAGAAAGCGCGTCTGCGCTTCGCGCTGCGCGATCAGGAAATCCCGGATGCGTTTCTTGAGCGCGGTGCGGGTTTCGGTGGAGGGTTCGATGCGCGAAGTCATGCAAAGGTCCGATCCGGATTGAAGTTCTTGGTGAAGTGCCGCACCTTGCGGATACGGCCGGCGTGCACCGTCATGGCGCCACCGACAGGACGGCCTTGAGATCGACCGCCGCGGGTTCGTCGTCCTTCAGCCGCAGGCTGCGTTCGATATGGTCGAGGTGGCCGGTCATCAGGCGCATTGCGCCCTCCGCATCCCTCGCCTCGATGCGGGCGAGCAGTTCCGCGTGCTCCTCAAAGGAACACGATGCCGGAAGCGAGGATTCATACAGCACGATGATCAGCGAAGTCCGTGAGACGAGTTCACGGAGAATTTCCGCCAGCACCGTGTTGCCCGCCATGCCGGCGATCATCAAATGGAATTCGCCCGAAAGACGTATCGCGGCACGCGTGTCCTTCGCCTCCATCGCCTCGCGCTCGCGCACGATATGCGCGCGCAGCTTCTCAAGGTCCGCTGAGGCGGCGGAATGCGTGACACGAAACACGAGTGCCCGCTCGAGCACCCGGCGCGCTTCGAAAATTTCACGTGCCTCGCGTACGTCGGGCCGCGCGACAAAGGCGCCACGGCCGGGATGCAGGCGGACGAGCTTGTCGCGGGCGAGCTGGAACAGAGCTTCCCGCACCTTGGTGCGCGATACGCCGAACACTTCGCCCAGGCTTTCCTCGCCGAGTTTCGTCCCCGGCGGCAGACGATGCTCGGCGATCGCGGATGTGACGCGCGCGACGATATCGGCGGTCGAGGCCTGCGCGGCGGACGACGCCTGCGGCTTGCGCGAGGTGACGCCGATCGGCCGGCGGCTTGGAGTGGAGGGGGTCGCCATGTTTTGTGTACAAAAGCAGATTCATTGTACACACGGGGCGCTCTCGGCTCAACGAGAACAAACCTTTTATTAACAGTACTTTGAATGGAATTCCCGGTCCACTTGCGCTGCCCTGGAGCAGTAACGCAGAGAATTCGCCGGCTTGACTGCATACAGGCGTATCGCTATCTTGAAGGCTCTTTTACTGCACTGCGACAATGACTTCTGCTCCCGCCCCCACCCGCCTCGCCGACGTCAACGCGATGGACGCAGCCGCTTTCCTCAAGCTTTTTGGCGGCGTATTCGAGCATTCCTCCTGGGTAGCCGAGCGCGCCTGGGCAAACAAGCCCTTTGCGTCGATCGATGCGCTTCATGCCGCGATGGCCGATGCGGTACGGAAGGCCTCGTTCGACGAACAACTCGCCCTGATTCGCGTGCATCCGGAACTCGCGGGCAAGGAGGCGCAGCAGGGCACGCTCACCGCAGCCTCCACGCACGAACAGAAGAGCGGCGGTCTCACCGAGCTCAGCCGCGAAGAGATGCAGCGCATCTCGCAACTCAACCGCGACTACGCCGCAAAGCACGGCCATCCGTTCATCATCGCGGTGCGCCTGAACACCAAAGAGCAGATTTTTTCCGAGTTTGAGCGGCGGCTTGCGAGCGATATCAAAACTGAATTTGCAGCCTGCCTGGAACAGATCTACCTGATCACGCGTTTGCGTCTTGAAGCCCTGCTGGGCAAACCCTGAAAGCGAACTATGGGACGACTCTCCACACACGTGCTCGACACCGCCGGCGGCAGGCCCGCGGCGGGGATGAAGCTCGAATTCGCGGTCATGGACGACGGGCACTGGAAGACCCTCAAGACCCTGAACACCAACGCCGACGGCCGTACCGACGAGCCGCTGCTCGTCGGGGATGCGATGCGAAAAGGCGAATACCGGCTGTTGTTCCACGTGGGCGACTATTTCCGCCGCGCCGGCACGATGCTCCCCGAGCCGCCGTTTCTCGATCTCGTGCCGATCCGGTTCAACGTGTTCGATGCCGACCAGCACTACCACGTGCCGCTGCTCTGCTCGCCCTGGAGCTACAGCACCTATCGCGGCAGCTGACCTGCGGCGGATGAGCCCCCCGATTTATTCCGTTCCGTCCACCGCCCCTCTTCCCTTTTCCTCTCCCCAGGAGTCACCGTCGTGAAATCGCCCCGCATCGCTTCCGCCCTCCTCGGCGCGTGTATCGCGCTCACCGCCACGACCGCGCTTGCGCAAACCTGGCCCACCCGCGCGGTGCGCATGATCGTGACCTTCGCCCCCGGCGGATCGTCCGACATCGTGGCGCGCATCGTGTCCGGCCCGCTGCAGGCGAAACTCGGCCAGCCGGTGGTGGTGGACAACAAACCCGGCGGCGGCGCGACGATCGGCGCGGCGGAAGTCGCCCGCGCCACACCCGATGGCTACACGCTGATGCTCTCCAACAGCGCGCCGATCAGCATCTCGCCCTTCATGTTCGACAAGCCGCCGTACGATCCGGCCAAGGCATTCACCCATGTGTCCTACATCGGCTCGGTGGCCAATGTATTCGTGATCCACCCCTCGGTGCCGGCGAAGAATTTTCCCGAGCTGATCAGCTGGATCCGCGCGCAGTCGAATCCGGTGAACTACGGTTCGGGCGGCATCGGCTCGATCGGCCATATCGTCGGCGAGACGATGAAGAATGATCTCGGCCTGAAGATGGAACACGTCGGCTACAAGGGCTCCTCGCCGATGCACAACGACCTGCTCGCCGGCACGATCAAGCTTGCGATCGACACGCTGCCGCAGAATGTGCCCTTCATGAAGGACGGCAAGCTGCGCCCGATAGCGGTGACATCGGCGTTGCGCGCATCACTCGCGCCTGATGTGCCGAGCGTGGTCGAAATCGGACAGAAGAAGCTCGTGGCGGACAACTTCCTCGGTGTCTCCGGCCCGGCCGGCATGCCGCCCGCGGTGGTGACACGCCTGCACGCGGCGATGGCCGACGTGCTCGCCGATCCGCTGGTGATCAAGCGCCTGGAAGAACTCGGCGTCGGCGGCCAGCGCATGTCGCCGGCGGAATTCGGCAAGTTTGTGCAGGACCAGGTGACGGACTGGGCACCGGCGGTGCGTGCCTCGGGCGCGAAGCTGAACTGAGCGGCGCGTAATCATGCCGGGCGTCTCCATCCATGCGGTCGATGTTGCGAGCGGCAAGGTGGCCGCGGGCATGCGCATCGAGCTCTGGCAACTCGCGCCGAGAAAACTGATCGCAAGCGGCAAGGCGAGCGACAAGGGCCTGCTCGATGATGCGGTGCTCGCCACGACTTTCGCTTCCGGATGGTACGAGGCGCTGTTCTATGTCGGTGACTATTACCGCACCACGGGCACCGCCCTGCCCGCGGTGCCGTTTCTCGAAGTGGTGCCCTACCGCTTCGGCATCGACGATCCGAAGCAGCACTATCACCTTCCCTTCAAGATGACGCCGTGGGGGTATTCGTGCTTTCGCGGCGGCGCATGAGCCTAATCCTTTCGCCCCTGCGTTAGTCAGGCCAGGCCGGCAGGGTCACGCCGGCGGTTAGAATGACAGGCTGACGGCGGTCGCAAGGACTGCTGTCGCATTTACAGCCCTCGCATCAATAGCCCCCGAATTAACGTCCCCTCTACCCCGAAGAATCCCCCGTGCGCGAACCGGTCGCCGCCGCCCTCTGGCTGAATTTCGTGATGCTGCTGGCCACCCTGAGCCTGCTCTCGGTGCCCGTCATGGCACCGGTGATCGCGGCCGACCTCGGGCTCAGCCCTACGTTTCTCGGCACCTACATCGCCGCGCTCTGGGCGTCCTCGATGATCACCTCGGTCACGGCGGGCAGCCTGATCGCTCGCTACGGTGCGATGCGCGTCTCGCAGGGCGTGCTGCTGGGCTGCGCCGCGGCGCTCGGCTGCGCGGGCTTTTTCGGCACGGTGTGGGCACTCGTCCCGGCGGCGATCCTCATCGGCTGCGCACAGGGCGCCGAAACACCCGCGAGTTCCGCGTTGCTCGCACGCATCACGCCGCGCGCACAGCAGACCATCATCTTCTCGCTCAAGCAGACCGGAACCCAGCTGGGCGGCATGATCGCCGGCGTGGCCTTCCCGCTCGCGCTCGCGGTGATGAGCTGGCAGGCCGCGCTGCTCACTTCGATGGCGGTGCTCGTCCTTGCCGCGATTTCGCTTGAAGGCCCGCGACGGCGCTTCGATCACGCGCGCGGCAGCCACGGCCATG
Organism: Betaproteobacteria bacterium; assembly: GCA_947466535.1. Classification (GTDB taxonomy): domain Bacteria; phylum Pseudomonadota; class Gammaproteobacteria; order Burkholderiales; family SG8-39; genus CAMBSA01. Next base: position 1,776 of record CANIEV010000222.1, on the reverse strand, counting down.
CCGCGAGCGTCGGCTTTCGACAGGCGTGCACCCTTCTGCTGAACGACGGGCGCCTCATGCGGCTGGCGATACTCGCGTTCTCCTTCGTCGCGGTGCAGGTGTGCCTCAACACCTTCCTCGTCGCCTATCTCGTGGCCGAGCGGCACCTGCCGATCGCGGTTGCCGGTCCGCTGCTCGCCGCGGCGCAGGTGGGCGGTCTTGCCGGGCGTCTCGGCTGGGGACTGGTCTCGGGGCGCTATGTCCGCGCCTCGCATCTGCTCGGCGCGCTTGGCGTCGGGATGCTGGTCTGCAGCGCGGCGATCGGACTCTACGGCACCGTGATGCCGGTGGCGGCACTCGGCCTGCTCGCGTTCCTGTTCGGCCTCACCGCGAGCGGCTGGAACGGCATCCACCTTGCCGAAATCTCGCACATCCTGCCGCCGCAGGACGTGGGGCGGATGATCGGCGTGATCTTCATCATCGGGACCTGCGGTATCGTGCTCGGACCGCTCGTGTTCTCGGCGATCGCCACCCGGGTGAGCTTCGCCACCGCCTATGTCGTCACGTCAGGCTGGGCGCTGATCGGCCTGATCACACTGGTGTGGCCCGCGAAAAAATCCGCAGTCCGCTGATGCTCACTCGGACAGGTCGCGGATCGGCGATCCTACGCGCAGAAGATTGCCGCTCGGATCGACGACGGTGAATTCGTTCATGCCCCAGAAGCGCGGGCCCACCGGCCCGACCGACGGCGTGCCTTCTACCGCGAATCCGATCGCGCTCCACTCGCGGTGCAGAGCGGGCGCATCGGCCACCCGAATGAAGCAGCCGGCGATCGAATTGTCGGACCGCGCCTGCGGCCAGGTGAACAGATGCAGTTCGAGCGCATCCCGGCGCAACACCACATAACCGTCGGGCGCGGGATCGGGATAGCGGCGCGCAACCACGAAGCGAAGCGCGCGGTAGAACATGATCGACTGCTCGATATTGCTTGCGGGCAGCATCGGCACTGCGATGTCGAACTGCATTGGGAACCTCCGTCGCGCATTGTTCCCTGTACCTCTCCGGCAGGCAAGCGACGGTCGGGCCGTGCTCGTCGCTATAATTGCGAACGATCCACCGTACGGAAGCCCGCCATGCCCTCCTTCGACATTACATCCGAGATCAACAAGGTCGAACTCAAGAACGCCGTCGACCAGTCGAACCGCGAAATCGAGAACCGCTTCGACTTCAAGGGATCCGATGCGCGGCTCGAACAGAACGAACTCGTGCTCACGCTCTACGCCGATGACGAATTCAAGCTCAAGCAGGTGATGGACGTGTTCCTCAACAAGTGCGCCAAGCGCAATGTGGACGTCCGATGCTTCGACGAGCAGGCTATGGAAAAACTCGGCGGGATGAAGGTCAAGCAGGTGGTGAAGGTGAAGGAAGGCATCGAGCAGGAAACCGGCAAGAAGATCGTGCGCACGATCAAGGACGCGAAGCTGAAGGTGCAGGCAAGCATCCAGGGCGATGCGGTGCGCGTATCCGGTACGAAAAAGGACGACCTGCAGGACGCGATCGCGCTGGTGCGAAAGTCGATCACCGGAATCCCGGTGCAGTTCGGAAATTTTCGCGACTAGTTTTCTGTTGCAGTGATTCCTGCGCTCACTTAACCGCCAAGGCGCCAAGAAAGCAAAACCCAAAGCGGAAAGCTTCGGAACAGGGAGGGAGGGAGAGCCCTCCCTCCCCGTTACCCCTCCCGCCCCGTCAAAGCCCGCATCGAGCGGGCTTTGTTCGTAGTCGACCCATTCTTGTTTT
>CANIEV010000221.1 GCA_947466535.1 Betaproteobacteria bacterium | reverse complement strand
GCTCGAAGACGTTCAGCGGGTAGGCCATCTGGTCGTAGAACGGGGAGAACAGGATCGCGTCCGAATCGGCGGCATGCTTCGCGACGAATTCGAGCACTCTGGCTGCGTCCAGCCCGGTCTTGGCACCGAATTTCGGCGAGAAGAAGCCATAGCAGGTGTCTTCCTGCAATTGCGTGGACATCAGAAACTTGCGTATCGGCCAGTACTCCCGCCAATCCGGTCTCGGGTTGTCCAGGTTGTCCAGCCCGGCAAAGCCCGGGTCACGCGCATCTCGCGTCTCGGTGGAATAGTAGATTTGGTGGATATGGATTGCAGGCATGGCATGTTTCCCGCTTGATTGTCCTGCATTTCCCCCGCCGTGGCGCGAAGGATCGTCACACTCGGGCGTAAGGTCTAAGATATTCAAGGAGTTAGAAATTTGTCCGAATATGACTTATAAAGCTACTGGAATGTTGCGCCGGCTTGGCACTGTTTCTAAAAGAGAAGTTATCCAATGTCAAAAGTAATGAACCTGAAGAACAAGCTGTACCAGGATCGCGTTGTCGAGCGCATCGCCGCGACGGATTGGACCGGTGGCAATGCCTCTCCACTCGTGGTCGAACTAGACCCGACGGCGGCCTGCGACCTGGCTTGTCCCGGCTGCATCAGCGAAGACCTCGTCGCCCTGGGCAACCGGTTCACCGGCGAGCGCCTGATGGACCTGGGCAGAGAGTTCATTGAATGCGGCGTGAAGGCGGTGATCCTGATCGGGGGTGGCGAACCCCTGGCGCACAAGAAGATCGGCGAGTTCATCGAACTTATGGGGACCAACGACATTCACATCGGAATTACCACCAATGGAAGCTTCATCGACCGGCACCTCGATGTCATCTCCAAGTATTCCCAGTGGACCCGGGTTTCGATGGATGCTGCCACCGACAATGTGTTCAGCATTCTGCGCCCCACCAAAGGTGGAAAGAGCAAGTTCGACAAGATTGTGGCCAACATGCGGCTGCTGGCCCGCTCCAAGAAGGGCAAGCTCGGATACTCGTTCCTGATCCAGACGCCCGCCGACGGATTCGGCATCGTCAGCAACATCCACGAGATCTACGATGCCGCTGTGTTGGCGCGAGATATCGGCTGCGATTATTTCGAAGTCAAGCCCACTTACCAGTTCCGCAACGGGGTTGCGCATGCGCTGATGAAGCATCCCAAAGACTTGATGCAGGCCGCAGCGGCTGAGATTGCCAGGCTGGACGAGTTGGAGACAGACACATTCAACGTGCTGTACGCGATCAACCTCAAGCATTCCTTGGAGGGCGTGCAGGTCAGCCAGCCCAAGGATTACAGGTCTTGCCCGTCAACGCATTTGCGCACTACCGTAACGCCCACGGGGGTGTTCGTCTGCCCGTATTGGCGCGGTAAGGAGCAGATGCAAGTCGGCGATGTTAACCACCAGAGTTTCCGCGATGTATGGGAAAGCGCACTCCGCAAGGAGGTGATGGGGCGAATGGATGCCTCCCGCGACTGCAACTTCCACTGCCTGCGGCATGAAACCAATGTGACGGCTATCGATATCAAGACACGCTTGGAGAAAGGTGTGGAAGTCGTCCGGGTGGAAGAGTTCGACCGGTTCATTTGACTGTCACATGGCTTGGGCGGCGCAATCGCCGGCCAGCGTAGGCGCATGAAGAAGCTCCTCGTACTGAACGGCAGCCATTCCGATGTCCCTCTGATAGAGGCAGGCAAGCGCTTGGGATTTCGCGTCCTCACGACGGGGAACGACCCTGCCCTGGTTGGTCACGGATATGCGGACGAATACCATCCTGCGGATTTTTCCGACAAGGATGCGATGCTGGAGCTCGCCCGGGCGCTACGTATCGACGCCGTATGCGCCTGCGCCAACGACTTCGGGGCAATCTCCGCAGCGTATGTCGCAGAAGAGCTGGGGCTTCCAGGCCACGATCCCTATGCAACGGCCTTGGTCCTACATCACAAGCACCGCTTCAAGGAGTTCGCTCTGGCAAATGGTATCAGCACGCCTCCCGCCCTGCAGTATGCCTCGCCGGATGAAGCCTGCGGGGCGCTCCAAGGGTTGGAATTTCCGCTGATCGTCAAACCGGTCGACCTAACCGGGGGCAAGGGCGTCTCGACCGTAAACACCGTCGAGGAATATAAAAGGGCGATCAACCATGCATTTACGAGTTCGCGCATCGGTCGGTTCCTGGTCGAACGGTTCGTGCGTGGTACGTATCACAGTTTTTCGACCTTCGTGGTCGACCGGAAGATAGTCTTCACATTCAGCGACAACGAATACTCCCTCAACAGCCCGTTCCTCGTATCGACTTCAGGGGGGCCGGCGACCGCCATCGATACAGTCCGAGGGCAGCTCGTCGCTGAATCGGAGCGGATAATCCGGTTGCTGAACCTCGTCGATGGAATCTTCCATATCCAGTACATTCTTGCAGATGGCAAGGCCTGGATCATTGAGATTACGCGCCGCTGCTCCGGGGACTTCTATCCCACCCCCGTCAGGTATTCTTCGGGACTGGATTGGGCTGTGTGGATAGTGAGGGCCGAAACCGGGCTGGGCTGCAGGGATTTTCCGCCCGCACGCCAAACAGGCTTCTTCGGCCGGCACTGCGTATTCGCCCGCAAGGACGGCGTGTTCGCGGGGATACGGATAGTTCCCGAACTCCACGGAAATGTGATCGATCGCTTTGAGGTAATGAGGGACGGAGACCTCATCGATGACAGCAGGACGAGCCGGCTGGCTGCGGTGCTTTTCCTGGAATACGGCTCGGCGGACGAGATGATCCGCAAGTCGGCACGAATGAACGATCTTGCGTCGGTACGGTACGGCTGAGGAGCGAAACGCACGATGAAGGCGCCGCACATATCCATAGTGACCCCGGTCTACGGCTGCGGCGGCAACCTCCCCGAGCTTTGCGAGCGCCTGACCCTTGCGCTTGCCGCGATCACGCCGGAGTTCGAAATTTTGCTGGTGAACGATGCAAGTCCCGACGGCGCATGGGAGGTGATCCGTGAACTGGCAGACATCGACGTCCGTGTCCGTGGAATCAACCTGTCGCGCAATTTCGGCCAGCACTTCGCCATCACGGCCGGACTAGACTACGCGCGCGGCGACTGGGTTGTCGTTATGGATTGCGATCTGCAGCACAGGCCTGAAGAGATCCAGAAGCTATACCGCAAGGCGCAAGAAGGCTACGACCAAGTGGTGGGCATGCGCGCAAAAAGACGGGATTCCTACTTCAAGAAATTCTGTTCGCGCGTCTTTTACCGGGTCCTCAACTACCTCACGGATGCCCGGATCGATGACCGGCTGTCAAATTTCGGCATCTATTCCCGGGCAGTCGTCCGGAGCATCACCGCGCTGAGGGAGCAAAACCGGGCGTTCGGACTGCTCGCGCTCTGGGTCGGGTTCCGGCGCGCCGAAATCGATATCGAGCATGCCAGCCGGCCATATGGGCAATCCGCCTACACGTGGAGCCGCATGGCGAATCTCGCGCTCGACAGCATACTTTCCCATTCGGACAAGCCTCTGCTGATGACGGTCAAGCTTGGCCTCGTACTCTCGTTGGTCTCATTCCTGTATGCGGTATGGATCCTGGTGAGGTACTTCTACTGGGCCACCCCGGTTGAAGGCTGGTCCAGTCTCATAGTTTCGATCTATTTCACCGCCGGGCTGATCATGGGCAGCATCGGCGTTGTTGGGCTATATGTAGGCAAGATATTCAATGAGGCGAAACGGCGGCCGCTCTATTTAGTTGCGTCCACTACTTTCGATGCAGGCACTTCCGATGCTGCTCCTGGACGGGCTGGAAGCAATTGAAGACGTTGGCTCCGATGGCGATACTGTTGCGCCAGGCGCTTCGCTATGGCATCGCCGGGGCGCTGAACACCTTGCTTGGTTACCTGGTCTACTTGCTGATGACGTTCTTCGGCCTGGACCCGAAGGCCGCGGTAAGCATCCTGTATCCGGTGTCGGCCGCTACGGGGTATTTTGCACATTTCAAGTATTCGTTTGCTTCCCGGAGGGGCCACGGTTCCGCCGCGATCCGGTACGCTGCGGTGCATTGCGTCGGCTATGGGGTGAACGTCGGGATGCTGTACCTGTTTGCGGACCGTATGCGGTTACCCCACCAAGCCGTGCAGGCCGCGGCAATCTTTGTCGTGGCCGGAATCCTGTTCCTGCTATTCAGGTACTTCGTATTCGCGCATCCGGACTCGCCGGCTGCCGGTACGGGCGCGTAGCCTACAGGATTGGCGGATGATCCCATTCAACAAGCCGTATATGACGGGCCGGGAGTTGGAATACATAGCCGAGGCTCACCGTAACGGTATGCTCGCGGGCGATGGCGCTTTTACCAAGCGCAGCCACGAATGGCTCGAGCGCCGCACCGGATGCAGCAAAGCCCTGCTGACCCATTCATGTACCGCAGCGCTTGAAATGGCTGCGCTGCTCATCGATATCGAGCCGGGGGACGAGGTGATCATGCCGTCGTTCACTTTCGTATCGACGGCGAATGCATTCGTCCTTCGTGGCGCGGTCCCCGTATTTGTCGATGTCCGGGAGGACACCCTCAACCTGGATGAGCGCCTGGTCGAGGCGGCAATCACCGAGCGCACCCGCGCTATCGTCCCCGTGCACTATGCCGGTGTCGGCTGCGAGATGGACGTCCTCCTCAACATTGCCGGTCGTCATGGCCTGCGCGTGATCGAGGACGCCGCCCAGGCGGTCATGGCGACCTACAAGGGACGTGCGCTTGGGAGCATTGGAGACCTGGGAGCGTACAGTTTCCATGAGACCAAGAACGTCATCTCTGGCGAGGGTGGCGGCCTGCTCGTGAACGACCCGGCGCTTGCGGAGCGTGCCGAGATCGTTCGGGAAAAGGGCACTGACCGCAGCCGGTTCTTCCGCGGCCAGGTGGACAAGTACACCTGGCAGGAGACCGGTTCGTCTTTCCTTCCCGGCGAGATCATTGCGGCCTTCCTTTGGGCACAGTTCGGGGAAGCGGACCGCATTACTGCGATAAGGCACGGAATCTGGGACCGGTACCACGAGATGCTCGGGCCGCTCGCCGGAAAAGGCGCGATTCGCCGGCCAGTAGTGCCCGACGAGTGTGGCCACAACGCCCACATGTATTACGTGCTTCTTGCGCCCGGCGCGGATAGAGCTGCGGTGATCTCGGAATTTCGTCGCAACGACATCTGGCCTGTATTCCACTACGTCCCGCTGCATTCATCTCCGGCCGGGCGTAGGTACGGGCGGTCGCATGGTGGCATGGGCGTGACCGAATCGATCGCCGCACGCCTGTTACGTTTGCCCTTGTGGATCGGAATCAGCGAAGCCCAGCAGGCCGAAGTCGTCCGCGTGCTCACGTCGGCGGTCACCTAGGGCCTTCGCCAAAGCGTCATCGAGGTCTGGGCCGACACGATCCGGTACCCGTATTCCGGGAGAGCGGCTATCGCCTTGGTGCATTCGATACTCTTCGCCCCGCGCTAGCACTCCCGCCAGCGCGAAGCTTGTAAACGGGTATTCGGAGGCGAATTGCGCGAGCACTTGCATCAGATCAAACCGCGGTTTCGGTAGGGGTGGAGCGTCCTGTGCGCGGGTTTACGAGGCAAGCTGCCAGCACAATGGCCCCGAGCAATGCAATCCATAAGCCCGCAATGAATCCCGGCAAGGCGTAGCGAAGCTCGATACGGTGCGGGCCGGCCGTGATGTCGGTAGCCAGCATTCCAAGATTGGCAATGAAGACAGGTTGCTCCACTCCGTCCACCCGGACGGTCCAGCCGCGGGCGTATGGGATCGAGAATGCGAGGATACCGGGCACATCGCTCGCAATGGTCCCGGAGACATGCCCTGGCGAAAACGCCTCGATCCTGAGTCCGCGTCCAAGCAATTTCCTCGCCGGTGCGTAGTAGTTTTCTTCCTGCCATCCAGGACCGAAATTGAGCTGCTGCCCCGGATCGTAAATGCGCGGTGCATTGCCTCGGAGGCGGTCAACGACCGCAGCGTTCAGCAAGGTGAGGTCCAGTGCCTGTGGGGGCATTTGTTCGATCCGGTCACGCGGATACTGGAACTCCTGGACGAATCCAAGCGGGAGTGCGAATTGGTTTTCGTAGACGGTCAGTCCATCCGCTTGGTAAATCTTGTCGAATCCTGGCCAGTTGACCGGCTTGTTTGCGACTATGTACTTCACCCCGGTCAAGGTGTTGAGGACATAGCGATCACCGAAATCCGGCAGCCAGTTGGTGTAGTTCTTCAACCGGCTGCGTCGCGGCAGCAGTTCGAGATCGGTGAAGAAGCCGACAAGTCCCGCCCCGTGGAAAGAGTACGACCGTACGCCCATGTAGCCCTGGACCAGGGCATCGCAGTAGGAGACAGTGTGAAACGTCTTCTCCGTGCGATGGAACTGCGGGGCGCGCGCCTTGATGAAGGCCAGCGCCGCATCCGTCCCCTGCGAGTGGAACCCGGGCGTGCTGCGGGTCACGACGTCGCGCTGTGGCGCATGGAAGGAGGGGTAGTTCACAACGGCGCAGTCCACCGCCACCAGGAGCAGCGCGGCTGCCGAAAAGCGCGGCCAGTCGATCTTCTTGCGTGCCAGCAGGAAAAGCAGCACCAGCGCGGCGAGGGTCAGCGCGGCGATCCTCACCTTGTGCGGTGTCGATGGCTGCGGGAGCAGTCCGGTCTGGATGGTTGCGGCCACAAGTGCGAGGATCGCAGCCGTCACGCCCACGAGGTGGCCATCCACGCCGCGCCTTGCGACCACCTCCAGCGCTTTTGCGAAGAGCGTCAGCATC
>CANIEV010000220.1 GCA_947466535.1 Betaproteobacteria bacterium | reverse complement strand
CGTTCCCGCTTGCCGAAGTATTCGACAAGGCCTCCGAATTCGCCGCGGCCTGCGGTGCCGGGGACTGGACCCGCGCCTATCCGATCGGCCGCGGACTGCTTGGCGTGGGCGAAGGGCTTACGCCGTCGGGTGATGACTTCGTGGGCGGCGTGCTGTTTGCGCTTCGCCTCGGTGCACGAGGCGAGCGCGCAGCACAGGTGGAGACCTTTGCCAACCGCATCTGCGAGGCAGCCCCCAAGCGCACCCACATAATCAGCGCAACCCTGCTCGGTGATCTGTCCGCGCTGCGCGGTTACTCGCTGATCGACGAAGTGGGGCTCGCGGCGATGGACGGCAGCGTCTCGCGCGTGCTGACTGCCGGTCGCACGCTTGTGACGCTTGGGCATTCCTCCGGCTGGGACCTGCTCACCGGTTTCATCGCGGGTGCCACCGGAAAGTTCGAGGCTCCCAAGCCCGTCAGGAAACGCAAATGAGCACGCCGATCACCGAAGGAAAGCTCGCCGTTGTCAATATCGGCGTGGACACGTTCATGGCGAGCCTGGTCGCGGGCGGCGCGCCCGCGATCTCGCTCGACTGGCGTCCGGCGGGCGACGGCGACCCGGTGCTTGGCTGGCAGCTCGCGCAGATGATGGGCGATGACACCGACCCGCAGGCGATCGGCACGCGCATCGACCGTGCCAACGACGAGGCCGTGGCGCGCATGCTCGCCGCGCGGCCGATGCTCGTGGACGTGGCGTTGCACGCGCGCGAAGTCTGGCCGGAACTCTGGGCCAACGGCCGCAAGCTGCTGACTCATGCGGGTGCGCCGGTGCCGTGGGCGAAGATGTGCTCGCCGATGCAGGGCACGATGATCGGCGCGGTGCTCTACGAAGGCTGGGCGAAGACGCCGGAGGCGGCGCGCGAACTGCTTGCCGCAGGGGGCGTCGAATTCGTGCAGACGCACGACATCAACGCAGTGAGTCCTATGTCGGGCGCGATCTCTCCGTCGCAGCCGGTGTTCATCGTGAAGAACTCCGACCGCGGCAACATGGCCTACAGCAACTTCAGCGAGGGCATCGGCAAGGTGCTGCGCTTTGGCGCCTACGGCGATGAAGTGATCAAACGTCTCAAGTGGATGGAAGACACGCTCGCGCCCGCGCTCAAGGCGGCAGTGGGGGAGGTGAAGGACGGGATCGATCTCAAATCGCTGCAGGCGCAGGCGCTGATGATGGGCGACGAAGTGCACAGCCGCAATGCGGCAGCCACTGCGCTGTTCCACATGGCGATCGCCGCACCGCTCGCTTCGAGCACCTTCGACCGTGCGAAAGCCGCCGAAGTGCTGGCCTTCATCGCCAACACCTCGCAGTTTTTCCTAAATCTGTCGATGGTCGCTTCCAAATGCATCATGGATTCGGCGCACGGCGTGGAGAACTCGAGCATCGTCACCGCGATCGCGCGCAACGGCGTCACCACCGCGATCCGCGTGAGCGGGCTCGGGCGGCAATGGTTCGAGGCGCCCTCGGATACGCCGGTCGGCCTGTTCTTCCCCGGCTTCAGGCAGGAAGACGCCAACGCTGATCTAGGCGACAGCGCGATCTGTGAAACCGCGGGTTACGGAGGCCAGTCGCTCGCTGCATCCCCTGCGCTGGTGCAACTCGTCGGTGGCAGCGTGGCGCAGGCGGTGGCGTATTCGCGCGAGATGTACAACGTCACCTGGGCGCGCAATCCCGGCCTGTCGCTGCCGAACCTCGAATTCGCGGGTGCGCCCGCCGGCCTGGAAATCCGCAAGATCGTCGATACCGGCATCCGCCCGGTGATCACCACCGGCATCGCGCATCGCGAAGCCGGTGTAGGGCAGATCGGCGCGGGCATCGTGCGCGCACCGATGGCCTGTTTTACGCAAGCCCTGAAGGCGCTCGCCGAAAAACTGAATATCCCTGCCGGAGCCTGATGCATGCTGCAGACCCTCACGTCCTCGCGCGGCATGATCACCGCGCCGCATCATCTCGCGGCGCAGGCGGGACTGTCGGTGCTGCGTGATGGCGGCACCGCGATCGAAGCGATGGTCGCCGCGGCCTCCACGATCGCGGTGGTGTACCCGCACATGAACAGCATCGGCGGTGACGGCTTCTGGATCGTCGCCGAACCGGGCAAGGCGCCGATCGGGATCGACGCCTGCGGCGCGGCGGCGGACCTCGCGTCCATGGACTTCTATCGTGAGCGCGACTGCAAGGCGATTCCCTCGCGCGGGCCGTTCGCGGCGAACACTGTCGCCGGCGCGATTTCCGGCTGGCAGGCGGCGCTCGAGGTCAGCGCGCAGTGGGGTGGAAAGTTGCCCGTCTCACGGCTGCTCGCCGACGCCATCTGGCATGCGCGCAACGGCGCACCTGTCACGCGCAGCCAGAACGTGTTCACCGCCCGGTTTCTGGAGGAGCTTGCATCGCAGCCCGGGTTCGCCGGTCAATTCCTCGACAAGGGCGCGCCGCCCGCGGCGGATACGCTCAAGACCTACGCCGCGCTTGCGTCGACGCTCGAACGATTGGCGAACGTCGGGCTGGACGATTTCTACCGCGGCGAGATCAGTCAGGCGCTCGGCGCGGAACTCGCGCGCATCGGCAGCCCGGTGCGTGCCGCCGACCTGCAGAAGCACCGAGCGAAGCAGGTGACTCCGCTCACCGTCTCGCTGCGCGCGGGGCAGGTATGGAACATGACGCCGCCGACGCAGGGCCTTGCCTCGCTCATGATCCTCGGCATCTTCGACAGACTGGGCGTCAGCGCGGCCGACGGATTCGAGCACCTGCACGGCCTGATCGAATCCACCAAGCTCGCGTTTCGCGTTCGCAACCGCCATGTGATCGATCCGGCATACATGACGGTCAATCCTGCCGACTTCCTCACCGACGCCGCGCTGGATGAGCGCGCGAAGCAGGTGGACCCCGCGCGTGCCTTGCCCTGGCCCGAGTTTGCGCCCAAGGGCGACACCATCTGGATGGGGGCGGCGGATTCGTCCGGTCGCATGGCGAGTTACATCCAGAGCGTGTACTGGGAGTTCGGCTCGGGCGTGGTGCTCTCTGATACCGGCGTCGCCTGGCAGAACCGCGGCTCGAGCTTTTTACTCGACCCGAAATCGCATCTCGCGCTCGCGCCGGGCAAGAAACCGTTCCACACGCTCAATCCGGCATTCGCACGCCTCAAGGACGGCCGCAACATGGTCTACGGCACCATGGGTGGCGACGGCCAGCCGCAGACCCAGTCGGCGGTGTTCTCGCGCTACGCGATGTTCGGCCAGCCCTTGCAGCAGGCGGTCACCGCGCCGCGCTGGCTGCTCGGCAAGACCTGGGGGGAGGAGAGCGTGACCCTGAAACTAGAATCGCGCTTCGATGCGGCGCTCATCGAGCGCATGAAGTCCGCCGGTCACAACGTGGAAGTACTCGATGCGTTCTCGGACACCATGGGCCATGCGGGGGCGGTGGTGGTGCATCCGAACCGGCTGATTGCAGGCGCCGCCGATCCACGCTCCGACGGAATCGTCGCCGGGTTCTAGCCTCACCCTGTGCTGCTGTCGGTGCGAACGCGCCGGAAATCCCTTGGCAATCCTGCGTTTCAATCAAATTCCGAATCAAATTCTGATTGGACGCAATTTATTTGTGTGCTAGCTTTATTTCCAATCGCTGAATCAGGCGATGCCTGACCGCTGAAACCCGCAGATTGAACTCCGCGGGCAAAGCGGCAGCACACACGTACGGCAAGGACAAAGAAGCCTGCCGACACCGATTGCCAAAGGAGGTTGTCCAATGAAGCTGTCAGCGTTAGCCGTCGTTCCGTTTGCCCTTTCCGTACTCGCTTCGCCTTGCGTTGCGCAAACTGTACTCACAGGGTCCAGCTACCTTCCGGCAGGAATCCTGCCCGTCGGCCCGGGGATCGTTCAGTGGGGGCAAGACGTGGAAAAGGCCACAGCCGGCCGGGTGAAGATGAATCTTCTGCCCAAGGCGGTCTCCAATCCGCAGGGCTCGCTCGATGCGGTGCGTGACGGGCTTGCCGATGTTTCGTGGACTGTCCACGGACTCACGCCTGCGCGGTTCGTCCTTACCAAGGTGGCCGAATTCCCGATGCTCGGCGACAAGGGCGAGCAGACCTCGGTGGCCTATCAGCGCATACACGAGCGGCATCTCGAAAAGGCGGGCGAGCACAAGGGCGTGAAGGTGCTTGCGGTGTTCACCCACAGCGCGGGGCAGGTTTTCAACAACCTGCGTCCGGTGCGAACCATCAACGATCTCGTGGGCCTGAAGATGCGCACTGCGGGCGGCGTCATCCTGGACGCAGCCAAGGTTCTGGGCGTGGTGCCGGTACTGCGTCCGGCGCCGGAGATCTACGAACTGGTTAGCACCGGCGTGGTCGACGGTGTGTTTGTGAACTTGATGGGCATCACCGGATTCAAGATCGAGCGCAACATCAAACACGCCACGCTCGTGCCGGGTGGGCTGTACAACACGAGTTTCGTTCTGTTCATGAACGAGGAGTGCTTCAACAAGATGTCCAAGGCCGACCAGGAGGCGATCATGTCGGTCTCGGGCGAGCATGTTTCGCGTCGGATCGGCCGTGCCTTCGACCAGCAGGATACCGGCGGTCTGGAGGCGCTTCGCGCAAACAAGGCCGAGGTGCTTACTGCGCCGGCCGATTTTGTTCAGGCGCTCGCGGCCAAGGTGGCGCCGGTTGAAGCGGCATGGGTGAAGGAGGCAAGTGCGCGCGGTATTGACGGCGCGAAGGTTCTCGCGGAATTCCGGGCAGAAGTCCGCAAGGTAAATATTCAGTAGCGGTCGTCCGGATTCGCCGGGCGGCGCCCACCGCTGCCCGGTCAGGCTTAATAATTGCCAAATTTAGCAATCGAAATTACCGAATCCCCCCGTAAATGCTGGATATGAAAACAGAAATTGCGAAAATTTGTGCGCGGCTTCAGCGGTACGACGCGAGTGCCGCATCCACGCCGGCACCGCGATTGAGTTTGAATCCTTCACCCGCAAGCACCGTCTCCAGTGCACTGAGTGTCAACAGCACCGCGTCCTTCCGCGCGTTGTAGCCCATCGCGCCGATGCGCCATACGCGGCCGTGCAGCGGACCGAACGAGGTGCCGATCTCGATGCCGAAATCGTTGAGCATCGATGCCCGTGCGCGGTCGCCGTTCACGCCATCGGGAATGTAGATACCGGTGACGTTGGGCATCTTGTGCATCTTGTCACCGAACACCTTCAGTCCCATCGCTTCGACGCCCGCTACCACCGCGCGGCTGGCAATCGCATGCCGGGCAAATGCCTTTTCCAGGCCTTCGGTCACCAGGATCCGGGCGCACTCACGCGCGCCGTAGAGCATAGAGGTCGCTTCGGTGTGGTGGTTGAGCCCCAGATCGCTCCAGTAGTCCATCACCATCGCGAGATCGAAATAGTTGGACGCGATCATCCGCCCGGCACCCGCGATGTAGTCCTTCGCCTGCAAGCCTTCCTCGATATGGCGGCGACGATAGATTTTCTCCGCCGCACGGTCGGAGAGGGTGATCGGTCCGCAGCCCGAGGGGCCGGCGAGGCATTTCTGCAGGCCTCCTGTCACGCAGTCGATCTGCCAGGTGTCCACCGGCAGGGGCATGCCGCCCAGGGTCGCAGTGGCGTCGACCTGAAGCAGTGCGCCGTAGCGATGGCAGATCTCGCCCAGTCCGTCGAGCGGTTGCGCCATCGTGGTGGAGGTGTCGCCCTGGCAGGTGGCCACCAGTGCTGGGCGGAATTCGCGGATCGCGGCTTCGAGCTGCTCCATCGAGAACACCGTGCCCCATTCGGCGTCGATGACCTTCACTTCTGCGCCGGCACGGCGCGCGATCTCGGTCTTGAGTTGGCCGAAGCGGCCGAAGCTTGCCACCAGCACGCGCTCGCCCGGTTCGACCAGCGAGACCATCGCGGTCTCGATCGCCGAACGCGCAGTGCCGTCGATGACGAAGGTCCAGGTGTTGTTGGTCTCGAAGACGCGGCGGTACAGTGCCATCGTCTCCTTCATGTACTTGCGGAACTGCGGGTCGAACTGGCCGAGCAATTGTGATCCCATCGCCCGCAGCACGCGCGGATCGGCATTGATCGGTCCGGGACCCATCAACAGGCGTGGCAGGGGATTGATTTCCTCGAACATGTCGTCGGGGTTGTCCATCGGTACGGAAGGGGGCAGGGAGGCAGTCATGCGAGGTCGTTTCAGTGCGTCGTCAAAGCGTGAATTATCGCCGAAAGGCGTTGCGCACCCTCACGGTGCGCATGGTGCGCCGCAATATTCGGACTCGAGTTCAGGCCTTGAGCAAGGCGAGCGTCTCGTCGGTCGAACGGACGTCGCCAAAGGTCTGATGAAAGCTGACTAGCGTGGACATGTGCTCGTCGTCATTGCGTGTTGCATTGCCATCGCCGACCATGATCACCCGGAAGCCGCGCATCATTGCGTCGCGCGCCGAGGACTCGCAACATACGTTAGTCAGCGTACCGGTGATGATCAGGGTATCGATGCCAAGTGCATTGAGCCGTTCGGCAGCATCGCTTGCACCGTGCAAAAAGCCGCTGAAGCGTGTCTTGGTGATGAACAGGTCCGAATCGCGCGTATCCAGTTCTGGCCAGAGTTTCTGCCCTTCGGAGCCCTTTGTCAGACTTGCGATATAAAGACCCGCCAGATCCGGGCTGAAGATTTCCCCGAAGAATACCGGCCAGCCGGCACCGGGCAGGCTGCTGTCCAGTTCCATGTAGACCCACGCGACCGTGCCGCCCGCCTGTCGCACGCCGTCGGCGAGGCGGTTGATGTTCGGCACGAT
>CANIEV010000219.1 GCA_947466535.1 Betaproteobacteria bacterium | reverse complement strand
GCGCTGGAAGCAATTGCTCGGTTACGAGGATCACGAACTGCCCAACGTGCAGGAATCGTTCTTCAACCGGATCCATGGCGAGGACCTGGCGACGGTGAAAGAGGCGGTTCGCGCGAATTTTGAGGAGCGCAAGACCTACCAGGTCGAGTTTCGCATGCGCTGCAAGAGCGGCGAATACCACTGGTTCGCCTCGCGCGGCCAGGCCGAGTGGGACGATCACGGGAAGCCGCGACGCATGACGGGGTCCATCGCCGACATCACCGAACGTAAACGGGCCGAGGCGTCGCTTCAGAAAATCAGCACGCAGAAAATCGCCGAACAGGCCGCCGCCCTCGAAGCCCAGCGCGCGTCGCGGCTGGCGGCGCTGAACCTGCTGGAGGACGCCCACGCAGCGCGCGCCGAGGCCGAGGTCGTGGCGGCGTCCTTGCGCGAGAGCGAAATGCGCTGGAAGTTCGCCGTCGAGGGCGCGAGGGACGGTCTGTGGGACTGGGACGTGCCGCAAAGCACGGTGTTCTTCAGCACGCGCTGGAAGGAAATGCTCGGGTTCGCGGAAAAAGACATCGGCAACGGCCTCGACGAATGGAGCAAACGCATCCATCCGGAGGATCTGCCGCGGGTCATGGCCGACGTGCAGGCGCATCTTGATGGCACGACGCTCTCGTACGCCAATGAGCACCGTGTCAGGTGCAAGGACGGCAGCTGGAAATGGATTCTCGACCGCGGTGTGGTGATCGGGCGCGATGCCGCCGGCAAACCGCTGCGCATGATTGGGACCCACTCTGACATCACCGAGCGCAAGGCCGCCGAATCTCAGTTGCGCAAGCTGTCGCTGGCGGTGGAGCAAAGCCCGGAGAGCATCGTAATCACCGATATCAACGCGCACATCGAATACCTCAATCAGGCCTTCCTCGAGTCGACCGGCTACAGCCGCGAGGAACTGATCGGCAAGAACCCGCGGGTGCTGAACTCGGGCAAGACGCCGCCCGAGACCTATGCGGAGATGTGGGGTGAACTGAGCAACGGCCGGCCGTGGAAGGGCGCGCTGCGCAACCGCAGAAAAGACGGCAGCGAATATGACGAGTTCGCCATCATCACGCCGCTGCGCGGGCCCGACGGGGAAGTGACCCACTACGTGGGCGTAAAGGACGACGTCACCGAGAAGAAACGCGTCGGCAAAGAACTCGACCGGCATCGCTTCCACCTCGAAGAGCTTGTGATTACGCGCACGGCGGAACTGGAAGTCGCGCGCCAGCAGGCCGACGCCGCCAACGTCGCCAAGAGCGCCTTCCTCGCCAACATGAGCCACGAGATCCGCACGCCGATGAACGCGATCATCGGCCTTTCGCATCTCCTGCGGCGTTCCGGGGCGACGCCGGAACAGACGGCGCGGCTGGACAAGATCGACGGCGCCGGCCGGCACCTGCTCTCTATCATCAACGACATCCTCGACCTGTCGAAGATCGAGGCCGACCGGCTGCAACTGGAAAGCGCCGACTTCCACCTCGGCACCGTGCTCGACGCGGTCGCCGCCATAATCGGCGAAGCGGCGCGAGACAAAGGGCTGCGGATCGAAATCGACGCCGGCGCGGTTCCCGTCTGGCTGCACGGCGACCCGATGCGGCTGCGCCAGGCGCTACTCAACTACGCCGGCAACGCCGTCAAGTTCACCAGCAAGGGTTCGATCGCGCTGCGCGCGCGTGTGCTGGAGGACAGCGGCGACAGCCTGCTGGTACGCTTCGAAGTCGAGGACAGCGGCATCGGCATAGCGGCGAAGACCATCGGCCGGCTGTTCCAGGCCTTCGAGCAGGGCGACGCCTCGACCGCGCGCGAGTTCGGCGGCAGCGGCCTCGGGCTGGCGATCAGCCGGCGGCTGGCACACCTGATGGGCGGCGATGTCGGCGCGGACAGCACGCTCGGCAAGGGCAGCACCTTCTGGTTTACCGCCCGCCTCGAGCGCGGTCACGGCGCGATGCCCTCGGAGCCGGCAATGACGGACGTGTCGGGGGCAGAGGCCGCGGTGCGCCTTCACCACGCCGGGGCGCGGCTGCTGGTGGCCGAGGACAATGCCATCAACCGCGAAGTCGCCGTGGAGCTGCTGCAACGGGTCGGCCTGCGGGTGGATACGGCCAACGACGGCTTCGAGGCGGTGGAGATGGCGCAGGCTGGTGACTATGACCTGATCCTGATGGATATCCAGATGCCGCGCATGGACGGGCTCGAAGCGGCGCGCACGCTGCGCGCCCTGCCGGACTGGGAGACCAAGCCGATCCTGGCGCTGACCGCGGACGCCTTCGACGAGGACCGCCGTGCCAGCAAGGCGGCGGGCATGAACGACTTCATCGTCAAGCCGGTGGATCCGGACCTGCTCTATGCGGTGTTGCTCAAATGGCTGCCGGTGAAGGCGCGGAATGCGGCGCAGGACGCTGCACGGGACGCAGGCAAGCCGCCCGAACGCCCGCCTAAAGCGGCGGCCGATGGCGCGCTCGAGCATGTAGCCGGTCTGGCGGGCATGAACGTGGCGCGCTGCGTGGCCACACTGCACGGCGATGCGGGTTATTACCTCGAACTGCTGGGGCGGTTCGTCGCATCCCATCGCGACGACATGACGCAGCTGGCCGCGAGCCTGGCCGCGGGCGACCATGCAACCGCCGTGCGCCTGGCGCACACCCTCAAGGGCACGGCCCCCCTTCTGGGGGCAGAACACCTGGGGGCATCGGCGGCTCGCCTGGTCGAGATGCTGCGGGCGGACCCGGACGGGCAAACGTACGCCGCGGCAATACGGATCGAAATGGACGCCATCGAGGGCGATTTCATTCTGCTAGCGGACGCGTTGCTGCCGCCCTCGGCGGTTCCCCGGCCTGCGGACGCGCCTCTCCTGGATGCGAAAACCCTGGCGTCCCTGCTCGAGCGGCTCGACGCGCTGCTGGCGCAAAGCGATACCGCCGCCATGGGGCTGTTTGAAGAACATACCGTCGCGCTGCGCGCCGCGCTCGGCGCGCGTTGGGACGAACTCGCGCACCAGATCGGGCGGTTTGAGTTTGCAGCGGCACGCAATACATTGCGCGCCCATCGCGGATTCGTTTCATCTCCTGCGGATGAATCACCGACGGCGCAGTGAGACACGATTCGTCAAATTCGCGCATGCTCGCCTTGCCGCTGGTCCCGGCACGATGCAGGACGCCCATCACCGGCACGGCGATGCGGCCCATGCGCATCGGCACACAGGCCCGCCGTGGTTTTCTTGTCCCGGCCGTGCACGGCCTTAACCGGCCGGAGTCGACCCGAAGCGGTCTCACAGACTGACGTAGTTCGAGCGTCGGCTTGCGCCAAGAGCAGACGCTCACGCCATTTAGCTGACGCCTTGGACTACGCCGGAAGTGCGTAGTTTTTTTCGCGAAACAGCCGCATACAGGCGTCGGCCGCATTCGCGTCGTAGGCGGTGCCGCGCCCGCGCTCTATTTCCGCCAGCGCCTTGTCGATCCCCAGTCCCGCGCGATAGGGCCGGTGCGACGCCATCGCTTCGACCACGTCGGCCACCGCCATGATTCGGGCCTCGAGCAGGATCGCTTCGCCCTTCAACCCGCGCGGATAACCGCCGCCATCGATGCGCTCATGGTGCTGACGTGCGACCTCCGCCACCGGCCAGGGGAAGTCGATGTCCTTCAGCACTTCATAGCCTTGCTGGGCGTGTGCCTGAATCAGGCTGTATTCGGGCGCAGTGAGCCTGTCAGGCTTGGACAGAATCTCGGCTGGGACGATGATTTTCCCCACATCATGCAAGCCATCGGCCACGCGTAGCCCGCGCTGAACATCCAAGTCAAGCCCCATCTCGGCGGCGATTGCGGCAGAAATCTCGCCCACGCGCTGCGCGTGGCCGGCGGTGTACGAGGCGCGCATATTCAGCATCCGCGATATCGCGCCGACCGTGCCAAACATCGCGCGTTCGAGCCGCATCGCAACTTCGCGCACCTGCTGTTCGTCGCGCTTACGCTCGGTGATGTCACGCACCGAGGCTAGCAACAACAACCCCGCTTCTGAATTTACGCGCGTCAGAAGTACATCGGCGGGAAACGCCTCGCCCGTTAGCCGCCGATGTTCCCATTCAAAAAAGTGGGAGCCTTCGCGCAGGGCGGTTTCGATCATCTCCGGGACGGCCCCAAATTTTCAGGCGCTTGGACAAGTCGTTTCACGCTCGGTGCTATGCCGGCGGGCTTCGGCGATGACACGGTCGAGTCCAGACTGCTCGGGGACGGGAGACTGGGTCATAACCGGGACTCGCGGACTCGGGGGGGAATAGGTAATTTACCAAGGGAAGGCCGTAAATACGTGAATGTCATACTTGTCTTCAATAGCGTGCTTTGCCCGACGCAGTACCGCCTTTCCGCGGTCTTTGCGACATTCACGATATTCAAGGCCTTTAATTGCGCGTACCATACGCCCCCTAGCCGTCCTGAGTGATTACCCCATGTCCGACACCCCCGCCATCGCCGCCGCACCGACCTTCGCCGATCTCGGCCTGCCCGCGCCGCTCCTCAAGGCACTGAACGACGTCGGCTACGAAACGCCTTCGCCGATCCAGGCGCAGACCATCCCGCTGCTGCTGGCAGGCAAGGACGTGCTCGGCCAGGCACAAACCGGCACCGGCAAGACGGCAGCCTTTGCGTTGCCGGTGCTCGCGCGCATCGATCTGCAAAAGAAGCTGCCGCAGGCGCTGGTGCTGGCGCCTACGCGCGAACTGGCGATCCAGGTGGCCGAAGCTTTCCAGAAATACGCTTCCCACATGCGCGGCTTTCATGTGTTGCCGATCTACGGCGGCCAGGAATACGGTCCGCAACTGCATGCGCTGCGCCGCGGCGTGCACGTCATCGTCGGCACACCCGGACGCGTGATCGACCACATGGATCGCGGCACACTGAAGCTCGACGAACTGAGCTGCCTGGTGCTCGACGAGGCCGACGAAATGCTGCGCATGGGCTTCATCGACGACGTCGAGAAGGTGCTGAAGAACACGCCGGCCACGCGTCAGGTCGCGCTGTTTTCCGCCACCATGCCAGCGGTGATCCGCCGCATCGCGCAGACCTATCTGAAGTCGCCGGTGGAAGTCACCATCCAGAGCAAGACCTCCACTGTCGCCAACACCCGTCAGCGCTTCTGGATGGGCGGCGGCGGCGTGAGCAAGCTCGATGCGCTAACCCGCATCCTCGAGGCCGAGCCTTTCGACGGCATGATCGTGTTCGTGCGCACCAAGCAGGAAACCACCGAACTCGCAGGCAAACTCGAAGCGCGTGGATTCGGTGTCGCGCCGCTGAGCGGGGACGTCAACCAGAAGATCCGCGAGCGCACGGTTGCGCGCCTGAAGAGCGGCGACCTGGACATCATCGTCGCCACCGACGTGGCCGCGCGCGGCCTGGACGTGGACCGCATCAGCCACGTGATCAACTACGATGTGCCGACCGATACTGAATCCTACGTGCACCGCATCGGCCGCACCGGACGCGCGGGACGCAGCGGCGAAGCCATCCTGTTCGTGACGCCGCGCGAGCGCCACATGCTGCGCATCATCGAGCGCGCCACGCGCCAGGGCATTACGCCCATGGAATTGCCCAGCGCCGCGGCGGTCAACGAGCAGCGGCTTTCCAAGCTGAAAGGTCGCATCGGCGAAATCCTCGGCAACGCCGACCTCGCGGGGACCCTCGCGCCGTTCAGGAACATGGTCCAGCAATACGGGCACACGAACGACACCTCGTCGACCGACCTGGCCGCGGCGCTGGCCTACATGGCCCAGGGCGAGACGCCACTGATGAACGAATCCCCCGCGCCGCGCCCCCGCTTCGAAGACCGCGATCCTAAGCGCGCGCGCCCGCGCGATGATTCCCGGCCTTCTCCCGTCGGCGAAGCATCAGCCGAGCGCCCGCGCCGTCCGCGCCGCGGCCCCGAAGCTGGCATGCAGACCTTCCGCATCGAAGTCGGCCACCAGCACGGCGTGAAGCCCTCCAACATCGTCGGCGCCATCGCCAACGAAGCGCAGATGGACAGCCAGCACATCGGCCGCATCGAAATATTCGATGACCACAGCCTCGTGGATCTGCCCGAAGGCATGCCCAAGGAACTCTACCGAGAACTGCATAAAGTCTGGGTAGCCGGCCAGCAACTGAAGCTCAGCAGGATCGAGTCCGGCGGCGCGCCGGCCGCACGGCGGACCGCGCGGCCGGCGAAGAAGCCGCATCGGAAAGGGCCGTAAAGGCCGTGAATACGTGGCCCCAAGGGGCCAGGCTCATCATTTATTACTGCACTGTCGCTGGGCGTGGTACCCGTTGATCCGTGTGACTACGAATCGCACCTGCGCGTAACTGCCGCTGCCGTCATGGCGAAGAAGGATGCCAAGTGCCCGGGTGACAATGCGATGTAGTCGAAAGCCGCACCCAATCCCGGACGGATCGTCAGCACGGCTGGCATTCGACACCTCACCGCAGCGCCAGTCGGCGGCGAGCCGGTTGTCTTCGCGGCACGCATTTCGCGAAGACAACCGCGGGCCCTAGCAGCCTGTCGGACTTGATTTGAAATCAAGAGTCATAGGGACCATGAAATTTGGATGGGACAGAGAAATTGGGGGAATTGGGCAGTCTGCTCGAACGAATGGTGCCTGCAGCAGGTCGCGCCACGCGCTTTTGAGTTGCAGCACGACATCGCCAGCGCCATCGCGCTTGAGCCGCTCAATGGCGATCGCCGGGCGCGTGATGTAGCGGCACAGGCGTTCGAGCGCCTTGCGCTGATGCTCCCCGCAGCGCACCCCGACATGCAGGCTGAAGCCG
>CANIEV010000218.1 GCA_947466535.1 Betaproteobacteria bacterium | reverse complement strand
TGCGCATGGTGTTCCTGTCAGGGTGTGACTGCTGGTGTTCGACTACTGGCGCTCGATCTTTGCTTCGTCGACGACGCGGCGCCATTTGGCGATTTCGTTTTCCACATGCACGCGCATGTCCTCGGGTGTGCTCGAACGCGGCTCGGCGCCGAGTTCGGACAGGCGCTTCTGCACATCGGGCGCCGCCACCGCCTTTGCCACTTCCTGCGACAGGCGGCGCACGATCTCGGGCGGCGTCTTCGCGGGTGCGGCGACGCCGGTCCAGGACATCACTTCATAGCCCGGCACCGTCTCGCCCACCGCGGGCACGTCGGGCAGGCTCGCCAGCCGCGTGCGCGAGGTGACGGCAATCGCACGCAGCTTGCCCGCGCGGATCTGCGGCAGCGTGGGCGTGAGCGTGTCGAATAGAAAATCGACCCGACCGGTCATGACGTCCTGCACCGGCGCACCGCCGCCGCGGTAGGGCACATGCACGAGTTGGACTTTTGCCATCGAAGCGAAGAGTTCGCCCGCGAGATGCTGGGTGGAACCGACGCCCACCGAACTGAAGCTGAGTCTGCCCGGCTCGCGTCGTGCCGCCTCCACCATCTCGCGCACCGACTTCACCGCGCCTTCGGCGCTGGTACCGATGACAAACGGAAACACGTTCACAAGTGACACGAAGGAAAATTCCGCCACCGGCTCGAAGGGCAGCTTTTTGTACATCGCCGCCGACACCGCGTGGCCGCCGGTGAGCAGAATGAGCGTGTAGCCATCGGGCAGGGATTTCGCCACCAGCTCCGAGGCAAGGTTGCCGCCCGCGCCGGTGCGCCCTTCCACCACCACGTTCTGGCCGAGGCCTTCGGAAATTTTTGCCGCCACCAGCCGCGCGATGATGTCGCCGTTGCCGCCGGCGGCGAAGCCCTGCCACATACGGATCGGGCGCGTCGGGTAGGCGCCCGGAGTCGTACCTTGCGCGAAAACCGCTCCTGCCGCGGCCAGTGAGGCAAACAGGCTTGCGAAAACTGCGGCGCGCGCGACCTTCATCGGAACTCCTCCGGATTTGTGCAGCGGCACCGCCGGAACTTCTGTGTTTCCGGTCGGCGCGGACAGGGCATGTGCCCTGTGCGCAGGTTCAGGTGTTCGAAGGCAGCACGGTGCCTGCGCATTCGCCCAGGCCGATGCGCGGGTAGCCCGGCTTCTGGCACCAGGCGCGCATGATCACCGTGTCGCCATCATCGATGAAGGTGCGCTTCTCGCCGCCGGGCAGGTCGATCGGCTGCTTGCCGCCGAGCGTGAGTTCGAGCATCGAGCCGCTTTCCTCCACCGTCGGGCCGGATTGCGTGCCGGTGCCGAGCAGGTCACCCGGCTGCAGGTTGCAGCCGTTGGACGTGTGGTGCGTGAGCATCTGCGCAAGTGTCCAGTACGCGTAGCGCAGATTCGAACGTGCGAGGCTCTTCGGCTCCTGGCCGGCGCTACGCATCGCCTCGGACTCGATCAGCACTTCGAGGTTCATGTCGAAGGCGCCGCGCGCGCGGTTCTCCGCCGATTCGAGATACGGCAGAGGCTGCGGATCGCCCTCGGGACGCGTCCACGCGGCGCGGAAAGGCTCCAGCGCTTCAAGCGTGACCACCCAGGGCGACACCGTGGAGGCGAAGTTTTTGGCGAGCATCGGACCGAGCGGCTGGTATTCCCAGGCCTGGATATCGCGCGCCGACCAGTCATTCAGCACCACAAGGCCGAACAGATGGTTCTCCGCGTCCGCGAGCGGGACGCTGCGGCCAAGTTCGTTGGCGGCGCCGACGAAGGCTCCGATCTCGAGTTCGAAGTCGATGCGCTTGCTCGGACCGACGCTGGGTGCGGCGGCATCCGGTGCCTTGGTCTGGCCGACCG
This sequence comes from Betaproteobacteria bacterium, assembly GCA_947466535.1. Taxonomy (GTDB): domain Bacteria; phylum Pseudomonadota; class Gammaproteobacteria; order Burkholderiales; family SG8-39; genus CAMBSA01. Next base: position 4,956 of record CANIEV010000218.1, on the reverse strand, counting down.
GGCGGGGGAATTTCTGCCCGCTCACGCGAATCGACGACGAACGGCCGTGATAGCCGATCGGCACCCATTTATAGTTCGGCAGCAGCGGGTTGTCCGGACGGAACAGCGCGCCGACGCGAATCGCGTGATGGATCGAGGCATAGAAATCGGTGTAGTCGCCGATATGCGCGGGCAGCGCGTATTCCGCGTCGCTTTGCGCAACGAGGCAGCCGGCAAGGCGAGACTGCTTGGCGCTGCCTTCGCGAAGCGCGCTCGACAGGCCCGCGCGCAGCGCCGACCAGGACTTCGGCCCGAGCGCCATCAGTTCGTTGAGCGTGGTGTTGCCGCAGCGCGTGGCGGCCTTGGCCGCATCGCCCGAGAACGCACCCGCCGCCGCCGCTGCGGGAAGATCGAAGATGCGATCGCCGATCGCCACGCCCGCGCGGAACGCTTCGGTGGAACCCTTGCGGCGGAATATGCCGAAGGGAAGATTCTGAATCGGGAAATCCGAGTCCGGCGCGTTGGCCGACTCCACCCAACTTCGAAGCTTGGGATCGTGCGTCTCGTTCAGGCCTGCCATTTATTTTCTCTTTCCGTCGAAATGTATTTTCAGTCCCTGCCAGCACTGATGATAATCGCGCTGCAGCTCGGGGGCTTCCATCGCAAACCGCGTCGGACGCAGGAAGTAGCGCGTCTCGAACATGAAGGCGAGCGTGTCGTCCAGCTTCACCGGCTTGAGTTCGGCGGCGCTTGCGCGCTCGAACGCATCCGCGTCCGGGCCGTGCGGCACCATCGAGTTGTGCAGGCTCGCGCCGCCGGGCACGAAGCCCTCGGGCTTGGCGTCGTACTGGCCGGTGACCAGGCCCATGAATTCGCTCATCACGTTGCGGTGGTACCAGGGCGGGCGGAAGGTGTCCTCCGCCACCAGCCAGCGCGGCGGGAAGATCACGAAATCCACGTTCGCGATGCCCGGCGAATCCGACGGCGCGGTGAGCACCGTATAGATTGAGGGATCGGGATGATCAAAACTCACCGTGCCGATCGCCATGAACCGGCGCGTGTCGTACTTGTAGGGCACGAGGTTGCCGTGCCAGGCCACCACGTCCAGCGGCGAGCGGTCGAGTTCGGACGCCCACAGGTTGCCCGCGAACTTGGTGACAAGCTCGCATTTGCCCTCGATGTCTTCATACGCCGCCACCGGCGCAAGGAAATCGCGTGCGTTGGCCAGGCCGTTGGAGCCGATCGGCCCGAGTTCGGGCAGGCGCAAAAACGCGCCATAGTTTTCGCAGATGTAACCCCGCGAGGGGCCGTCGGGCAGATCCACCCGGAAACGCATGCCGCGCGGCACCACCGCGATTTCGCGCGGATCAACTTCCAGCACGCCGAGTTCGGTGACAAGACGCAAGCGCCCCTGCTGCGGGACGATCAGCATCTCGCCGTCGAAATTCACGAAGTAGCGCTTGCTCATCGAGCGATTGGCGAGATACAGGTGCGCCGCCATGCCCGCCTGCATGCCAGGATCGCCGTTCACCGCCAGCGTGGCCAGGCCTTCGACGAAGTCGGTCGACACCGATGGCACAGGCATCGGGCTCCAGCGCAGCTGGTCGGGGGGCGGTACTTCCTCGATCGGCCCGGTGCGAAGCAGGCCGTTCTCCAGGCGCGTGTGCGGTTTGTGCTTGGCCGATGGCCGCATCCGGTACACCCAGGTGCGGCGATTGGTGGCGCGCGGCGCGGTGAACGCGGTGCCCGAGAGCAATTCCGCGTACAGGCCGTAGGGCACGCGCTGCGGGCTGTTGCGACCCACCGGCAGTGCGCCGGGCAGGGCCTCGGAGGCGAAATCGTTGCCGAATCCGGACTGGTACCGGATCGTATCGGCGGCAACGCCGCCCGAGGATCCCTTGCTCTCGTGGGTGTCGGACAATTTCATGGTGGGCTCCAGCCGTGTCGGTGGTATCGGTGGTGTCGGTATGCGGGACCGTCGCCGGGAAACGCGGTCCTGAGCAGAGGCGACATTATAAGAGCGTGGCAGGCATTCATCACTTCCCGACGGGACGAAACTGAGCGCACACCGGCACGTTGCCGGTGCCGTAGAATGCGCCGAACCGTCACGGCACCCAGACCCGCCGCATTCCTCCGACGAGGCTCCCCGCATGGAAGTACCCACATTGGACAATCGCAGGCTTGCCCGGATCACTCTGGTTGCACTGCTTCTGCTCGGCTGCGCACTGATTCTGGAGCCGTTTTTTGCCGCTATCCTGTTTGCCGCGGTGATCTGCACGACCACCTGGCCGATGCATGCCTGGCTTACCCGCAAGTTCAAGGACCGTTCCTGGGCGGCTGCCAGCGTCATGACGGTCCTGCTGACGCTGGTCGTGGTGCTGCCGGTGACCCTGCTCGCGGCGAACCTCACCCAGGTAATGCCGATGTTGATCGAGAAGACGCGGCTGCTGATGGAACGCGCACAGGACGCGCCGCCGCAGTGGCTGCGCCAGATACCGCTGTTCGGCGAGCAGGTCGATGCCTACTGGCAGAAACTCACCCACAGCCGCGAAGAAGTGAATGCGGTGATGAAACAGCTCTACGAACCCACCCGGAAACTCCTGCTCAAGGCGGGCGCGCTCACCGGCGAAGGCATGCTGCAACTCGGACTGGTGCTGTTGATCGCGTTCTTTGTCTACCGGGATGGCGAACGGATCGCCGCGCGGCTGCGTGTGCTCAGCCGCAAGCTCGGCGGCGAATTCGGCGAGCAGCTTCTCACCCTCACCCAGAACACGGTCAACGGAGTGATGATCGGCATCGTCGGCACCGCCGCCGCGCAGGCCGTTGTCGCGATCATCGGCTTCCTGATCGCGGGCGTGCCCGCCGCGATGCTGCTCGGCGGCGCGACTTTCTTTCTTTCGATGATCCCTGTCGGACCGCCGCTGATCTGGGGCGGTGCCGCCTTCTGGCTGTTTGACCAGGGCGAGACCGGCTGGGCGATCTTCATGGTGATCTGGGGGTTGCTCGTCATCAGCAGCGTGGACAATGTCGTGAAGCCCTATCTCATCAGCCGTACCGCGAGCCTGCCCATCCTGCTGATCGCGCTTGGGGTGTTCGGCGGTGCGCTCGCTTTCGGTTTCGTCGGCATTTTTCTCGGGCCGGTGCTGCTGGCTCTCGCGCTGGCGCTCCTGGATCGCATGAGCACGCACACCGCGTAAGGGAGTGGCTGATCGCTCCGGCGCCCGACGGCAGGCGCATACCCGCATGTTAAAATTCGCTCTTGTATACCTGCGCGGTGAATGTGTCCGATGACCATGCATCACCGGCTCCGCGCAAACCGGCGCGCGCGCCCTCCCCTCCTTTCTCTAAGATCCCATGAAGCTCGCCACACTCAAGGATGAAACCCGCGACGGCTGCCTGACCGTCGTCTCGCGCAACCTCAAATTCGCGATCAAGGCCGATGACATCGCGCCGACGCTGCAGGCCGCGCTCGACGACTGGGACTACATATCGCCGCTGCTCACCACCCGCTACGAGGAACTGAACGCGCTCCCGTCTTCACGCGCGTTCGAATTCGACACCGCGCAATGCATGGCGCCGCTGCCGCGCGCCTTTCAGTGGCTCGGGTCGGCCGCTTATCTCTCGCACGCCGAGCGCGCGCGCAAGGCCCGCGGCGCGGAACTCACCGAGGACATGCGCCGCGACCCGATCATGTACCAGGCGGCATCCGATGCCTTTGTCGGCGCACGCGATGATCTGTGCTTCGACTCCGACGAAACCGGCATCGACATCGAAGCCGCGATCGCCGTCATCACCGGCGACGTTCCCGCGGGCATCAAGCGCGAGCGCGCGGGCGAGCATGTGCTCCTTGTAATGCTGGCCAACGACGTGAAGCTTCGCGAACTGGTCACGGCCGACCTCGCCCGGGGGTATGGCCTCCTGCACGGCAAACCGGTGAGCTCGTTTTCGCCCTGCGTGGTGACGCCCGACGAACTCGGCGCCGCCTGGGACGGACGCCGCTTGCACCGTCCGCTCGCAGTGCATGTGAACGACACCCTGCTCGGTCGCCCTGACGCCGGTACCAATATGGACTTCAGCTTTCCGCGCCTGATCGCGCACGCAGCGGGAACACGTTCCCTGCGCGCGGGCAGCATCATCGGCTCGGGCAGCGTGGCGAATCGCGATGCGGCGGTGGGTGTCACCTGTCTGGCAGAAAAGCGTGCGCTCGAGATCATCGAATCGGGCGAGGCGCGCACGCCGTTCCTGAAATTCGGCGACCGGGTGAAGATCGAGATGCTCGATGGCGATGGCAACACCATCTTCGGCGCGATCGACCAGGCAGTATCTTCGACCGGCGCGAGAGCAAAGCCGAACGCCAGTCCCGAGGCGGAATGAACCGCGCCCTTTCGCGGTGACACTGCCGCTCAAGCACACCGGCATCGCCGCGATCATCGCGGTCAGCTTCGCAATGCAGGCCCTCGCCACCGATGGGGTGGTGGCTTCGATGCCGGCGATGGCACAGTTTTTCGGAATATCCCCCTCGACGGCGCAGGTCACCCTGTCGGTGTTCGTGGCCGGAGTCGCGCTCACGCAACTGATCTACGGCCCGCTTTCCGACCGGTACGGCAGGCGGCCGGTGCTGGTCGCGGGCGGCCTGCTCTTCACGATTGCGTCCGCGGCCTGCGCACTCGCGCCGAGCATCGAACTGATGATCGTCGCGCGCTTCGTCCAGGGTGTGGGTGCCTGCGCGGCGGTGGTCGTGTCGCGCGCTGTAGTACGCGATATCCATGGAGCGGAAGGCGCGGCGCGTGTGCTGAGCTACATCAGCTCCGCGATGGCGATGCTCATCCTGCTCGGGCCGATGATCGGCGGCGCTCTGCAACAGATGTTTGACTGGCGCTCGGTGTATGTGTTCCTCGGCGCGGGCGCCGGAGTGCTCACCGCCGCCTATGCGTGGCTGCTCCCGGAATCGAACCCGCATATCGGCTCGAAGAATTT
>CANIEV010000217.1 GCA_947466535.1 Betaproteobacteria bacterium | reverse complement strand
TTGCGCAGCATGTCGATCTCCTCCTCGCTCTTGACCATGCGCATCTCCTCGAGCATCCAGCTCGAATCAATCAACTCCGCGTGCGGCAGCAGCTTCTGCAGGGTGAGCACGTCCTGATGCAGGATGGTCGGCGTGGTCTGGATCGTCGAGGAGAAACCCACGAGGCCAAGTCTCGACCGGTCGAGACCGCGCGCGCGGATCTCGTCGGCCACCGCCGCCATTCCGCCCCGGGTGCGAATGTCAGTGATCCATTCCTGAAGCGACAGATACATGTTTGTGGGGCGGTTCATGTGCGCGACCGCATTCCACACCACCGGCTCGCCCACGAGCGGAAAGAGCGCATCCGCACCGATCTGCGAATCCACCTGCAGCATGTAGCGCAGGTTCGCCATGCCCATGCCCCAGTAGATGTCGTTGCCGAGAAACACCAGCGCATCCAGTCCCGCCATCAGCATCTTCTTGCGCGCGCGGTCCCAGCGCCGGTCGCGCTCGGCGATCGAGAACTGCGGCGTGTACTGGAGCAGCTCGCGCGTGGCGCGCGCGCCCTCGGGGATCGGACGGGCGGTGGGCGGAAACGGCGGTAGCGTCTTTGTTGTCATGGATTTCTCCTCGGGCGACATTCTTCCATGACCGACCGGCGGGCGTGGATTCCGGGGCCGGCAGGGACTTTCGATGACAATGGCAAAGAGCCCCGCGTTCAGGGATCATAGGGCGCACCGAAGATTCCAATACTTGGTTCCAATGCTTCACCCGCTCGCATAACGGGAACACCCATGACCGATCTCAGCAACGAACGCCACCTCGCGCAGGTGTCGCTGGACGACAAATACACCCTGATGGAAGGCCGCGCCTTCCTCTCGGGCATGCAGGCGCTGGTGCGCCTGCCGCTGATGCTGCACGAGCGCGCGCTTCGCTCAGGACTCAAGCTGGGCGGCTACATCTCCGGTTACCGCGGCTCGCCGGTGGGCACCTACGATCTCGCGCTCTGGGCGGCGGAAGAGCACCTCAAGCCACGCAACATCAAGTTCCAGCCGGGGGTGAACGAGGAACTCGCCGCCACCGCGGTGTGGGGCAGCCAGCAGGTGAAGCTGATCGGCGAATCGAATTACGACGGTGTGTTCGGCATCTGGTACGGCAAGGCGCCGGGCGTGGACCGCACGCTGGATGTGTTCCGCCATGCGAACAACGCCGGCACCAGCCCGCACGGCGGGGTGATCGCGATCGCGGGCGACGACCCGAACGCGGTGTCGAGCACCGTCACCGGCTGCTCGGACTACGACTTCGTCTCGGTGGGCATTCCTCTCCTGTACCCGGCCACGGTGCAGGAGTATCTCGATTTTGGTGTGATCGGCATCGAGATGTCGCGCTACAGCGGCTGCTGGGTCGGCTTCAAGGCGGTGACCGACATCGCCGAGAGCTCGGCCATCGTCGACCTCTCGCCCGATCGCGTGACGATTCCCCAATTGCCCGCCCCGAACGTAGACATTCATATTCGCTGGCCGGACAGCCGCACGGTGCAGGAGCAGCGCCTGTACGAAGTGAAGCTGCCGCTTGCGAAGACGTTCGCCGCGAAAGCCGGCATCAATCGCGTGACGAGCAATCCGGCAGGGGCGCGTATCGGCATCGTCTCGGCGGGCAAGCCCTGGCTCGATCTGCTGCAGGCGCTGCACGACCTCGGGCTGGAAGGCGAACTCGAGCGCCACGGCATACGGCTCCTCAAGCTCGGCATGATCTATCCGCTGGAGGAGACCGGGATTCGCGAGTTTGCGCGGGGCCTGGACACGCTGCTGGTGGTGGAGGAAAAGCGCGGCTTCATCGAGGACCAGATCAAGAGCATTCTTTTCCGCGAGGCGGAGCGCCCCGCGGTGATCGGCAAGGCCGCAGCCGACGGTCGGCCGTTGATTCCGGAACACGGCGACGTGAATCCGGCGCTGCTGGCAAATGTGCTCGCCAGCGTGTTCCCGCAACTCGTCGGCGGTGCGCGGGCGCAGGCCTGCCTTGCGTTGCTCGCGGCAAAGGATACCGAGGCGAAGGCAGCCACGCCGGTGGCGGCGCGCTCGCCGTATTTCTGCTCCGGCTGCCCGCACAACAGTTCGACGAAAATTCCCGAGGGCAGCGTCGCGCTGGCGGGCATCGGCTGTCATTGGCTGGCGATGTTCATGGACCGCAACACCCAGACCTTCTCGCAGATGGGCGGCGAAGGCGCGGCCTGGCTCGGCGCGGGCGACTTCTCGAAAATGACGCATGTGTTCGCGAACCTGGGCGATGGCACCTATCACCACTCCGGGGTGATGGCGATCCGCGCGGCGATCTACGCCAAGGCGAACATGACCTACAAGCTGCTCTACAACGACGCGGTGGCGATGACCGGCGGGCAGTTGATTTCGGATACGTTCGCGCCGCAGCAGATCGTGGCGCAGATGCTCGCCGAGGGTGTGCGCGAGGTGGTGGTGGTGTCCGACCATCCGGAGAAGTACAAGGAACTCCCCGCGCCCAACGGCGGCTTCCCCGCGGGCGTGACGATTCACGGCCGCGACGAGCTGGATGCGGTGCAGCGCCGGCTGCGCGAGGTGCCGGGCGTGACCGCGCTGCTCTATGACCAGACCTGTGCCGCCGAGAAACGCCGCCGCCGCAAGCGCGGCAAGATGGTGGACCCGGATGTGCGCGCCTTCATCAACGAGGAAGTGTGCGAAGGCTGCGGCGACTGCTCGGTGCAGTCCAACTGCATCTCGGTGGAGCCGCTGGAGACGGAACTTGGCCGCAAGCGCGTGATCAATCAGTCCGCCTGCAACAAGGACCTGAAGTGCGTCGATGGCTTTTGCCCGAGTTTCGTGACCATCGAGGGCGCGACGCCGCGGCGTGCGGAGAAGAAGGCGGCGCCCAAGCCCGAGGCCCCGGCAATCGACCTGCCCGAACCCGCGATCGCCTCGCTCGAGAGCCCGCACGAGACCGTAATCGCGGGCATCGGCGGCACCGGCGTGATCACCATTGGCGCGATCCTCGCGATGGCGGCGCGGCTGGAGGGGCTGGGGGCCACCTGCCTTGACCAGACCGGCATCGCGCAGAAAAACGGCGCGGTGCTCTCGCATGTGCGCATCTCGCGCGATGCGGATTCGCTCCATGCGCCGCGCGTGTCCACCGGCAATGCGAACCTGGTCCTCGCCTGCGACATGATGGTCGCGGCGAGCCCCGCGGCGCGCGCCACGATGCGCGAGCACCGGACGAAGGTAGTGCTCAACACGCACCTCGCGCCGAACGCGAACTTCGTGCTGAATCCGGTGGGTGCGTCCTTCGGTGAAGACGGGATGCGCGCCGCGATAGCCGGCTCGGCGGGCGAAGAAGGCGTGAACGCCGTGCCCGCCACGCAGATCGCGACACAGCTGCTCGGCGATGCGATTGCCACCAACATGTTCATGCTCGGCTACGCGCTGCAAAAGGGCTGGCTGCCCGTGTCGCTCGCCGCGATCCGCCGCGCGATCGAGATCAACGCGGTGGCGGTGAAGGCCAACCTCGCCGCGCTGGACTCGGGTCGCACCGCGGCGGTGGATCTCGCGGCGGTGCAACGCGCGGCCGCGCCGGCGCAGGCGGTGAAGTTCGTCAAAAGCGTGGACCTGCCGCTGGGTGACCTGATCGCCTCGCGCCGCGCGCGACTGGTGGGCTACCAGGACGAAGCCTATGCCGCGCGCTACGAAAAGCTGGTGCGCGTCGTGCAACAAGCGGAGCAAAAGACCGGGGCAGGAAAGCAGACGTTCACTCGCGCAGTAGCGATGAATGCCTACAAGCTGATGGCCTACAAGGACGAGTACGAAGTCGCGCGCCTGTACTCAGGCGGCGAATTCGAGCGCAGCATCCGGGCGCAGTTCGACGGCGAACTGAAGCTGAGTTTCCACCTCGCGCCGCCGATCTTCTCGCGGCGTGATCCGGTCACAGGTCACCTGATCAAGCGCAAATTCGGTGCATGGATGATGCCGGCCTTCCGCATGCTGGCGGGACTCAAGGGCCTGCGCGGCGGTGCGCTCGATCTCTTTGGCCATAGCCCTGAGCGCCGCGACGAGCGCCTGCTGGTGGAACTGTATTCCGGACTGGTCGAACAGCTGGTGACGAAGCTCGATACGGTGGGCTACGACAAGGCGCTGGCGCTGGCGAAGGTGCCGGAAGTCATCCGCGGCTTTGGTCATGTGAAGGAGCGCGGCATGCGCGAGGCGTATGCGCAATGGACCGCGCTTTCGTGCGGCACGGCGGTCGAGAGCCTTCTTGCCGGATACATCGCGCGCTCGGCGTTGCCGCGGCCCGCGCCCGTGACGGGTGGGGCGCTGGTGGGCGGGTGAGGATTTCCGGTGGTCACCATTCCGCGGGAATTATGCCGGATCCAGTATCATAATCGACCGATTTCAGGCGCAGGTGCTGGGGTTTCTGTGAAGAAGTTCAAGAATTGAAGCCGATTCTCCTGCTGCTCGCCGGCTTGTTTCTGCTGGGTATTTGATTTGGCGCGGCGGCGGACGTTTATTCGGATATCAATCGCCTGCGATCGGGCGACGGCCGCTGCGATGCGGTGGAGAGGCTCCTGCCGCTCAAGGTGGAGCCGGCGCTCGAGCGCGTGGCGCGGCAGCTTTCGCGGGGCGGCAAACTGGCGGAGACGATGAAGGCGTCAGACTACCGTTCGCTGCGGTCGGTGGCCTTCAGCATCATTGGGGCGGGGGTTGGCTCGCGCGCAGCCGAAGTCCTCAGCCGGCGGAACCAGTGCAAACAGCTGCAGGCTCCCGGCATGAGCGCGGTGGGCGTGTATGTGGACGACGGGCAGATCTGGGTGGTGCTCGCCGCACCCTTCGCGCCCACGGTGGGCGTATCACAGCTTGCCGCCGGACAGACGGTACTGATGCTCGTCAATCAGGCGCGCGCCGTGCCGCGCGCCTGCGGTGACAAGTCCTTCGGCGCCGCCGCTCCGGTGCGCTGGAACGACACGCTTGCGAACGTCGCGAGAGTGCATGCCGAAGACATGGCGCACTACAACTACTTCAGTCACACCGGACGCGATGGCTCCAGTCCGGCGCAACGCGTCGAGCGGGGAGGATATCGCTACCGCACGACCGGCGAGAACATCGCCGCCGGCCCGACGATGAAAGCGGAGGATGCGGTCGCCGGCTGGATCAAGAGCCCCGGGCATTGTGCGAACCTGATGAACCCCGCCTACACCGAAATGGGCCTTGCCTACGGTGTGGACGCTAAAAGCGAAATGGGCATCTACTGGGGGCAGGTGTTCGCCACGCCGCGCTAGCGGCGTCGTAAAAGAGATTCCGCGCTAGCGGCGTCGTAAAAGGGATTCCGCGCTAGTTGGCGCACCGACTGCCGCGATGCGGCAGCCCGGATACATCGCTACTTGTCCCCGACCTTCAGCCCCGCGCGCGCGAGCTGGTCCCACTCGGCGAATTCGGCGCGAAGCTCGTTCATGAATCCGGCGGGGTCCTTCGGCTCCGAGGGTATAAAGCCGCGCTTGACGAGCTGCGCGCGGATGTCCGGTTCGCCAAGCACCTCGTTGTAAGTGCGATTGAGCAGAGTCAGCACCGGCGCCGGCGTGCGCGCGGGCGCGAATATGCCGTACCAGAAGCCTGCCTTCACGCCGGGGACACCGGCTTCGGCGGCGGTGGGCACGCTGGGCATGCTGGCGAGGCGCCGCTCGTCGAGCACCGCGAGCACGCGAAGCTGTCCCGCCGCGGCCTGCCCGCCGAAGGTGGTGTCCGAGCCGAAGGCGAAGTCGATGCGCGAGGCGACGAGGTCGGCCACCGCAAGCGCGGTGCCGCTGTAGGGAACGTGCAGCACCGGGATGCCGACCTTGCGCGCGAACTGCTCGATGAAGAACTGGTGCGGCGAGCCGATGCCCGGGGTTCCGTAGCTCAGATCTTTTCCGCCGTCGCGACGGCGGCCGGCGGTGACGAGATCGCCGAGCGTGTTGACCTGCGATTTGGCATTGACCGCCACCACCACCGGCTGGGTGGCGACTTTCGCGATTGCGGCGAAATCGGCGAGGGTGTAGTTCGGCTGGCGATGGAACAGCGAGGTCATCACCAGGAAGTTGGCGGCGATGACGGTGGTGTGGCCGTCCGCTTCACCGCGGGCCACGGCCTCGGTGCCGGTGTTGCCGCCCGCGCCCGGGCGGTTCTCGACGATGAAGGGCTGGCCGAGTTTTTCCTGCAGGCGCGGCGCGAGCAGCCGTGCGATCAGGTCATTGCCTCCGCCGGGCGCGTAGGGGACGACGATCCGGCTCGGCTTCGAGGGAAAGTCGGCCGCGTGCGCGGCGGAGAGCGCAGTCAGCGTGATCGCCGCGATCGTCGCGCGGAGGGGAACGATGCGCCGCATCTGTTCCTCCGTGGTGCTCAGTCGAGCCTGACGTTGAGCTTGCGGATCAGCGGCAGCCACTTCTTGGCTTCGCCATCGAGGAAGGCGGCGAATTGTTCCGGTGTGTCGCCGATCACGGTGAGGCCGAGGCCCACGAGTCGGGCATTCACTGTCGGATCGTTGATCGCCTTGATGATTTCTGCATTGAGCCGGTTGATGATGTCCTTTGGCACCGCCTTGGGCGCCATCACGCCGACGATCGGCGCCATGTCGAGGCCGGGATAGCCGAGTTCGGCGAGAGAGGGGACGTCGGGCGTGACAGAAAGCCGGGCGTTGGAGAAGGTCGCGAGCGCGCGCGTCTTGCCCGCCTTGAGTGACGGCAGGATCACGACCGTGTCCACCGGAGCGATCGGAATCTGGTTGGCGATAAGGTCCTGCAGCGCGGGGGCGATGCCCTTGTACTGGATGTCCACGATGTCCAGGCCCGCCCGTTCTT